>JBMYRC010000160.1:0-8783 GCA_049601975.1 Alphaproteobacteria bacterium
TCGGGCAGTTTCAGTTTCGACCATATGTTCGGCTTTTAGGAGCAGCGCGGGCGGGGTTTGGAACAAATCGACCTGGCGTGCCGATGCGATGGATTGGGACAAACTGCGGATCTTTCATGCGGTCTCTGACGCCGGGAGTTTCACCCGGGCGGGCGATGCGCTCAATCTCAGCCAATCAGCGGTCAGCCGCCAGGTCAGCTCGCTTGAAGCCTCGCTCAAGACCCCGTTGTTTCACCGACACGCCCGCGGCCTCTTGCTGACCGAACAGGGCGAATTGCTCTATCAGACGGTACACGACGTCTTCCACATGCTGACCATGGCGGAGGCGCAACTCTCCGAACGCCAGGAGCGCCCTTCGGGCCCGTTGAAGATAACCACGACAGTGGCGCTTGGCTCCACGTGGCTGACACCGCGAATCAAGGAATTCGTCGAACTCTATCCGGATATCGAAGTGAGCCTGCAACTGACCGATGGCGAGCTTGATCTGACGATGCGCGAAGCCGATGTCGCGCTGCGGATGGGAGCCCCCCGGCAACCGGATTTGATCCAGCGTCAGATACTGCAGGTGCGCACCCATGTGTATAGCAGCCGCGATTACTTGCGGGAGTTCGGATATCCGCAACAGCCGGAGGATTTGGATCATCACCGCCTGATTGTCTACGGTGAAGCGCAACCGCTACCGGTGACGACAATCAACTGGTTGTTGGAGGTCGGCGCACAGCCCGGACATCAGCGCCGGCCCGCCTTTACGGTAAACAATCTCTATGGAATGTATCTTGCGGTGCAAGGTGGCCTTGGGTTGGCTAACTTGCCGGACTATATGGTGCCGCCGGATTCGAACCTCGTGCAGGTCTTGCCTGAAATTTCCAGCCCGCCCACGCAATGTTACTTCGTTTATCCGGAAGAAATGCGACATTCAAAACGAATAGAGGTGTTTCGGGAATTTTTACTGCGCAAAGTCGCCGAAACACAGTTCTAAATGCGTTAACCATTGTGGCATTTGTGACAATAAACCGCGAGCTATGCAAATGACGCATAAGTGGTGTGCCTAAATTAAGGTGGTTATCGGTCTATCGCCGCCCCATGTTTTCCTAGAATACTGCTGCAATGCAGCAATAATTCATTTCCGCCTGATATCCCCCTTCAGGTGAGGGTTTAAATACCCTGCGTCTCCCAGACGTGAAGCCTCCCTATTCCACTTATACGCCGGGCCAACGTTGGCCCGGCTTTTTTTGCGCCCGGAAGCATGCAGCTTGACGACGAAACAGGTGATAGGCTCTCCCGTTCCATACGCGCCCAAAAACCCTATATCATGATGTCGTACGACCATTGCGTCCGCCCAATACAGCCGAGGAACCTGCCATGACCCCGCCCGATAATCTGCGCGCCCTGTTAGCCGAACCTGGATTTTTTATCATGCCGGCGGTCTGGGATGGCTTGAGCGCTAAAATGACTTGGCAAGCTGGCTACAAGACGGCGTTTCTCTCCGGCTCCTGCGTGGCGGCCAGCCGGTTGGGTGGACCCGATCTTGATCTGATTACGGCGGCCGAAATGCAGGATTCACTGAACCAAACCCGCGCCGCCGCTCCCGATCTGCTGATGCTCGCCGATGGTGATCATGGCTACGGCAATGCGATGAACGTGCAACGAACGGTGCGTGCTTATGGGAGGCTGGGAGCCGCGGCGGTTTTGATTGAAGATAAGATTACCCCGCGCGCGCTGACATCCGCCGGCAAGCCGACTCTGCCGCGCGAGGAAATGCGCATGAAGCTGCGTGCCGCCGTCGAGGCCGCGAAAGAATCGGGTATCCTGGTGATGGCACGCACAGATTGCCGTCCGACTCTGGGCATAGAGGAAGCCGTCGCCCGGATTGAGATGTATGTGGAAGAGGGTGCGGATATCTTGTTCCTCGACTCGCCCGCGGATGAGGATGAGGTCCGCCGCGCCGTCGAGGCCGCCGCCGGCCGCCCATCCTTTGCTGTACTGTCACCCGGCGCGAAGCGGGAGACCCCGACGCAAGCACGGGCTGCTGAATTAGGCTTGAAGATCGGGACGTATCCGACGGGAATGCTATCCCCGGCTGCCGCCGGCATTAAGGCAGGATTGGCCGCGTTGCAGGACGGCAAGGCGGAAGCCGAAAGCGCCCTTTCTCCCGACGCATTGCGGGAAATGCTCGGCTATGAAGAGTACGAAGAGGCAGCCAAAGCCTTTACGCTACCAGGCTAAGGTTACGTGTCAGGGAGATCGCCGAGGAGCACTCTGCCCATGTATTCCCGAGCATCGATGGGAGAATAGGGCTGCATGAACGGTCCAGCACGCACGTCTCGATACAATTGCGAGAGCGGGTTGCGGGCCATGAATCCGCCGCCGCCGCTTAGATCCATTGCTTGGCTGACGATGTCAATGGCGTGCCGATTCACGACCCATTTAGCACTTTGATAATCCTTCATCAATTCATGGCCCTGCGTGTAGGTCGCCTTCGTTCCGCCCTCGGTCTCGGCCATGAAATCATCAAGCTGCACGCCAAGACGGGCCAAGATGCTTTGCGATGTCGCCAATAATATTTCCATCTCCGCCAACGCGTGATGCACCCCAGAACGGTTCTTGGAATTAGGAGCTTTTGCTTGCCCGTCGACCACAAATTCGAATGCCGTCTCCGCCATGCCGAGGAAAGCGCCAACGAGCGGAACATTCGCTAAGGTTCGATTGACCAAAACCGGCGTGCTCCATTGTCCCCAGGGGCCGATCTTGCGCAACGCATCGTGCGGCACCAGACAGTTCTCGAACTTGACTGATTGGCTGCCGGAAGCACGCATGCCCAAGGCATCCCAGTCGCCTTGCTGGTGGACCCCTTCGGTATTCATCGCCATGAGAACATTAGCGATATGATCGCCGTCCGCGTCGCGCATTCGCACATTGGTCGCAACGTGGGTCGCCAAGGAAGACATGGTGACGAAGTACTTTGTGCCGTTGAGCCGCCAGCCATCTTCCGACGCGGTCGCCTCGGTCAGCGGATGTAGATTATCGGTGCCCCGCTCAGTGGTTGTGGAGCAAATCAGCATCTTGCGCGCCGCGACCGCTTCGAGAACGGCTTTTGCTCGGTTGTGCGGAGCGGAGCTCGGCTCGCTGGTGCGATAGAGGGCCGCCAATCCGCGTGTCGCCGATAGATGCATGCTGATCGCGATAGCGGCCGAGCCATCACCCTTGGCCAAGGTCGCAATCGCTAAAATCCAGTCATGCATCGAGCGCAAGCCCATGCCGCCAAGTTCTTCCGGCACAAATGCTGCCGTGATGCCGGCGGCCTGCATGTCGGTATAGTTTTCAGCGCAAATTTTATTCGCGCGATCCGCCCCTTCCGAGCGCTCCTGAAAAACATCTCTCAACCCACTGGCGGCGGCGATGAGACGTTCCCCGGCAGGCGTCCTTGGAACAATACGGTAGCTCATTTTCAGAACTTAGCCTTCCAACGCGTCGATACGCTCGAGGGTGGGCTGGCGGACGCGCCGCTTGGTCTCGGCAAAGGCCGTGGCGTCAAGCGCGGCTAGGGTTTGCGCAACCTCGCTCACCGCCGCGTCGAAACCCGCGGTGTCGGCCACCTGATCGAGATAGCCTGCCGACACTGCGGTGTCGGGTGAGAACAGTTCGGCGTTGATTGTAGCCCGTTGAAAGACCATCGGAGCTAAGCGATCACGCGCCAGTTCCAGGCCGGTTATGGGTAAGGAGAGACCGATACCGGTCTCGTTCAGGCCAATGCGGAAATCTCCGGAGAGACCCACCCGAAAGTCACCAGCTAAGAGCAACAGCGCACCCATCGCAACCGAATGCCCCGTGACGGCAAAAATGATCGGTTGGGGAGAGAGGTAAAGTCGCTTCAGCAGCGCCATACCGGCCTCACGCATTCCGGCTTTCGCGGCATCGTCGTCTCCTCGGATTATCTTGAGATCGAAGCCGCCGCACATCACGCCTTCCCGGCCGCGTATAACCACGGCCTTCGCTTCTCCGGAGGCGCGGTCGAGGCCCGCATTAAGGGCGGCACTCATGGCGGGAGCCATTGCGTTGGCCTTCCCGTCATCCATGGTCAGCGTTGCAATGTCGTCAGCTAGGGAATATGTCACGATATCGGCCACTTTTAGAACTCCATCTCCAAATTAGTTGCGCAGACCCTCTCATCTACAGTCCGGCTGAATCTTTCCAGGCGCTAAAAGGTCCGATGGTCGGGTCGGCGGCGCGTCTGCGGTAATACGGGATGCGCGGCACGTACAGGTCATAGAGGCGACGGAGTTCATTCACCGGCTCGTCGTAATCGTCGGCTCGGAGGTCGACCAACGCATAGTCGAGATTATCGCACACATACATTGCCGCCGAGCGCTCGCCGCCATGTTGGCCACCTGCGTCTCGCCCGGCTTCAATGGAGAGCATAAGACGCTCCCACAATGGCTCAGCCTCTGTCTCTCGGAAACAGGCGGCCATGGCGTCGACCACCCCTTCGCTGGTAAGGCGGTTACCCATGGACACGAACCCGTTCGTCGCGATGTGGCCCTTCCAATCGCTGTTGCCGCTGCCGGTACGTGCCGCCGCGTTGCCTTGGGTGTCGATCACACCCAATTGGCGGGCTTCGATATGAGGGTCGACGGCGGTGAGGGCCTCGATGACTTCCGTTGCTGATTTCCCGGCGCGCAGGAGGTTGAGGCCTTTTTTGCCTAATCTAGGGTCGGTGAGCGCTTGGGTCGCGACGGCACCGACGCCGTCCTCGACGAAAGGAACACGAGAGCCAACTGCCATCTCGCCTGTTGCCGTGATCACACCGAGCGCACCCGTACGCGCACAGCGGCCGAGGATTGTGAAGGTATTAAATTCAATTAATAATTCAGACATCGCTATGACCCGTATGCTTCTTTGAATTTACGAATGGACTCAATGTGCGCGTCCACCGATCCGACACCTGCCGCCATTGTGCGGAAGGTTAAGTGTGTGGCACCCATGCCTTTCCATGTCTGCGCATCCGCCGCCCAAGCCTGCGGCCCCCGGTCGCCTGCGAGGACCGTCGCGTCGATGCCGAGGTCGTCCGGTTTGCGCCCAGCCGCCTCCGCTCCCTCACGGAACGCGGCCAAGAGCGGTTCGGCCTCCGCTCCCGCCGCGACACGGGGGTTGACCAGCCAACCGTCAGCGACCCGTCCGGCGCGGCGGATGGCCGCGTCGACGAAGGCCCCGATCCAAACTGGAATCGGGCGCTGGATTGGTAGGGGATTGATGCCCGCATCATCGATCTTATGGAATTCGCCGTCGTATGTGATCGTCTCGTTGGTCCAAAGCTGCTGCATGACATCGATCTGTTCGGAGACGCGCCGCGCCCGGTTCTTGAAGTTCTGGTCCATGGCCTCGAATTCAAGGTCGTTCCAACCGATGCCGCACCCCAGGCGTAACCGACCGCCGGACATCAGGTCGAGTTGCGCCGCTTGTTTCGCGACCAGAACCGTCGGCCGTTGAGGCAGGATCAGGATCGCTGTTACGAAGCCGATCTTCTTGGTCACCGCCGCGAGATAGCTGAACAGGATTAGCGGCTCGTGAAAGGCGTTATCGATAGTGTAATAGGCGCGAAAATCGTCTCCCGCCGGATCGCGGGCCTGTAGCACGTGATCGATCGCGGTCAGGTATTCGTAGCCCATATCTTCCGCCGCTTGCGCGAAATCGCGCATAACGAAGGGGTCGTTGCCAATCTCGGTGGTCGGGAAGGAAACGCCGATTTTCATATCCAAGGGTCCTTATGCTTTTTTCAATCCACCGGGGGGTGTTGTTCGTGAAACTTTGTGGCCTGTTCATAGGCGTGTCCAACACGGTAGACCGTGGCCTCGTCAAAGGCGCGCCCGGCGAATTGCACCGATAACGGCATGTTTTCGCCGTCGAAGCCGCTAGGCACCACGAGTGCAGGGTTGCCGATTACGTTGAAGGGCGTGCGAGACTGGCGAGAATATGTCCGCTCGAGTTCCGGCTCGTCGTCGATATGGCAGGCGACCTGCATACTGGATGTGGTGATGACCGCATCGTAGGTCCGCATCAATTCGTCGAAGGTGTTTTTCATCTTCTCGCGGTGACGCATCGCCTGGACGTAATGGGTCGCGCGAATGAAAGCGCCCGGCATCAGACGCTCGCGGGTGAAATGGGCGTAGTCCCCGGGCTTTTCCTGCAGCCATTTTTCATGAATGGCATATGCTTCAGAGAGCAGGATTACCCGATTGACCGCAGCATATTCGGAAAGCGGTGCCATCGACACTTCTTCGACGACTGCGCCTAGTTCGCGCAAGATTTCCGCAGCACCATCGACCGATGCCGCCATCTCCGGCTGGGCACCGAGATCCTTGGTATAGAATTGCCGGACCAATCCGATCCGCAAGCCTTTGACCCCTTTGTCGAGATCGGCGGTGAAATCGACCGCTTCGGCCCGCGCACTAGCAGGGTCGCGCGGGTCGTGGCCGGAAATTGCTGTCAGCATGATCGCGTTGTCCGCGACCGTGCGAGTCAACGGACCAACGTTATCAAGGCTGAAAGATAGTGGCACAACACCTGCGCGGCTGACCCTGCCATAAGTTGGTTTTATACCCGCAAGATTACACATGGATGCTGGATGGCGTACTGAACCACCAGTGTCCGAACCGAGTGCGCCCGGCAGCAATCCAGCCGCCACGGCCGCGCCTGACCCGCTGGAGGAGCCGCCCGGGTGGCGGTCGGTATTCCAGGGATTGCGCGCCGGTGGCCACGGCAAATCGAAAGAGGGTCCGCCGATGGCGAATTCATGTGTTGCCATCTTCCCCATGAAAATGCCGCCCGCCGCTTTCAGCTTTGCGGTCGTCGTGGCGTCAGTCTCGGCGACGTTATCCTGTAGCAGCTTCGAATGCGCTGTCGTCTTCAGGCCCGCATAGTCGATGATGTCCTTGAGGCCGTATGGAATGCCGTGCATCGGTCCCCGGTAGTTACCGCCTGAAATTTCCGCTTCCGCCTCTTTGGCATCCGCTCGGGCTTGATCTCCCGCGACCACTAAAAATGCATCGAGCTTCGGGTCGATCTTCTCGATCCGCGCCAACAGCGCTTCGACATACTCGACCGGGGAGAGATCGCCTTTGGCGATAAGTGCACCGGCCTCGGATATGCTCAGATAATGTAGATCGGTCATGGCTCAGGCCTCGTCCCCGGCGCGATAAACATGCGCCGGCTCATCCCAAATTGTCAGATCGTCGGGCATGCCGCGCGTGTGCTTTTGCTTGGCGTCGAGGGCTTTCTGCAATTCGTCCCAATGTCGCCCCTCGAGCTTATGCAGCCCAACGGCTTCGGCTTCGGCTTTTAACGCGTCGCTCGGATTGCTCATCCCATTCATTCCTTACTAATTGGCCCTAGGGAAAAGTTACGTTGAAATTCTGCGTTGGGGAGGTCATCCGACTAAGTTTTGTCGAATACCTTCGCGGAAAGTTTACCAGAGGGCTCTTGTGGGCGATCTAATGTGGGTAACGAATCCTTACAATTTCTAAAAGAAATATAATGATGAAAGTTAGGCATCTCATATTTTTGGTTTTCCTGACTGGACTCTTCATATTCCGGGCACCGACTGTAAGGGCCGACGAAGATGTTCCCATGACCGTGGATCGGATGAACTCCTTGATTGAGCAGATTGACGGGTCGGTCGTCCGTAAGAGCGGCGGCTATTGGAACCTGAAGATCGTTGGTGTGTCGGTTTTGGTGATTGCGGATGCGTGTCATTACCGGATGCGTATTCTCGGGGTCATCGGCAAAGATTAATAAGCTGATCGGGAGGTTTATCTCCGCTTGATACAAGCAAACTTCGACTCATTACTCGTTGCCCGTTACGCCGTGGTACGTGGTGTCCTCTGGAGCGTGTTTCTGCATCCCTTGGGTTCATTGACTGAGAGTCAATTCCTGAAAGGCGTGGGACAAACGGTCAATCTGGCCCGTTTTTACGGTATTTCCATTTCATCGGGTTTGATGAAATTTGGTGGTGGTGACAGCAATGTTATTCGCGAACGTGAATTGATCGAAAAGCTGTTAAAAAAGGGAAATATGTTGTGGCACAAATTAGGCGAGCAAAAGAAACTTTATGCTGCTGTGGCAATTAGGAATCTTGTCGCATTTAAGCACCCCTTGTTAGTCTACCCGGGGCTTATAAATGCCTACCGTAGCAATATTGGGAGGACCGTATGTCCGACACGCCAGCTTGGCAGGGCGAGCTTTACGACCTGCTGAAAAATGAATTTGATGTGACGCAATTCTCGTATGTGCCTGATGCGGGCCACCGGGAGTTGATCAACCGTTCCATCGCCGATCCGGACGTCCATTCCGTCTCGGTGACCACTGAGGAGGAAGGCGTGGCGCTGCAATGCGGTGCGCATCTTGGTGGCGCGCGCAGCGTGTTGCTGATGCAGTCGAGCGGTGTCGGAAATTGCGTGAACTTTTTCTCGCTGGTTGCTCACGGACGGTTCCCGTTCCTGACGTTCGTCTCCATGCGTGGTGATTTCGGCGAAGGTAACGCTTGGCAATTGGCGATGGGTAAGTCGACGCAGCCTGTGCTCGAAGCATCCGGCATTACTTGTTTTGCTGTCGATCGGGAAGAGGGCCTCATCCCGACCGCGCGCGCCGCCTGCACCATGGCGTACCAATCCGATGATGCTATCGCGGTTCTGCTGACGCAGAAGCTGCTTGGCGCCAAAGCTTTCCCGAACGGATAGGAGAAACCAAATGTCATCGAAACCAGGTCTCCGGCTCGGTCCGGACACGGA
>JBMYRC010000161.1:0-8741 GCA_049601975.1 Alphaproteobacteria bacterium
TATTCTTTTTCCTGATTAAGTTTTGGTCAGTATTCGATGTTATACGATAATTTCTAAGGCCAGAATATCGTTAACATTTTGTTGGGGGCCCTTGGACACTGGCCGGAATAATGCTTAATCTTCAGCACGCTAATCTTGGGACCACGTAATGTTTGCAATAATTGGAACCTTGTTTGTAATCATCTGTATCATCGGAGGATATCTGATGCTCGGCGGCCATTTAGCTGTGCTTTTTCAGCCCGCTGAACTCGTGATCATCGGTGGCTCTGGAATTGGCGCGTTCATTGCCGCAAACAATAAGGAAACGGTCTTGGGGTCGATTTCCGGGCTCATTGGCCTGCTAAAAGGCCCGAAATATAAAGCCGATCAATATCTCGAATTGTTGACGCTACAGTATCAAGTTTACCGAATGGCTAAAACCAAAGGAATGCTCTCCCTGGAAACCCATATTGACAATCCGGAAGAAAGTGAACTTTTTCAGAAATTCCCGGGTTTTGCGGCGGATCACCATGCTGTCGAATTCTTCTGCGACTATTTACGTTTGATGACAATGGGTACCGACAACCCGCTTGAAGTTGAAGCGATCATAGATGCAGAGCTAGATGTCCTTCACGAGCACAATCATCATATCGCCCACGCCGTAAATACGATGGCAGAGGCTTTCCCGGGCCTAGGTATTGTTGCCGCTGTCTTGGGTGTTATTCACACGATGGGCTCCATTACGGAGCCGCCTGAGGTTTTGGGACACTTGATCGGCGCGGCGCTTGTTGGAACCTTCCTTGGCATTTTGCTGTGTTATGGTTTTGTGGGCCCGTTGGCAACTGCAATGAAGGGTGTTTATGATGCCGATCATAATTATTTTGTCTGCCTTAAAATCGGTATCATCGCGCATTTACAAGGCTACGCCCCCGCTGTTTCAGTCGAATTTGCGCGCAAGACGTTAAGCCACAACGTGCGGCCCAGTTTCACGGAATTAGAAGATGCGACCGCTGCTTTGAGTCCTTTTTAAACTGAACAAAATCGGCAAATTCGATGTCTCGCGCTTCGAAGGCTCTAAAAACGGTCGTCATAAAGCGGAAGATCAAAGCTAATCATCCGGCACACGGTGGTGCATGGAAGGTGGCCTATGCGGATTTTGTGACCGCGATGATGGCGTTCTTTCTGCTGCTTTGGTTGTTGAACGTCACCACCGAAACGAACAAGCAGGGTATATCTAATTATTTCGAACCGGACACTTCGGAAGAGGAAAACTCTTCTGGTTCGGGGCAGGCGCTTTCTGGTCTAGCACAGTCCGCGGAAGGGGCGCTAAAAACTGCTGGCTCTCACCCTAGCGTGACCGTGGCGCTCGCAACCGCAGGCAGTAAGACCGGGGGTGACCAAGGTAAGCAGGACAATAAAGATGCGGCGGCATTGGCGGAAGCCGAGGAGAAACGGCTGCAAACCGAACTAGAGAGTTTCGCCAAGGTCGAAGCGGAAATTAGACAAGCACTGCAAGAAATTCCCGAAATGAACGACATGCAAGACAGCTTGATGATCGATTACACCCACGAAGGTCTGCGCATTCAATTTCTCGATAAAAAAGACGTCTCGATGTTCGTCGCCGGCCGCGCGGTGCTCAACGATCATGGTCGCAAAATGTTAGCCATCGTGACCAATGTCATCACAAAGCTGCCGAATGCCGTCGTGCTAACCGGTCATACTGACACCTCTAAATCCACTAAGCGGAATTACGGTAATTGGGAACTCTCCGGCGACCGAGCCAATATGGCGCGACGCACCATGGTCGAATTTGGGCTCGGTGGGGAACGCGTCGTCAAGGTCGCGAGTAAGGCCGATACGGAACATTTGTTTCCGGACAAACCTTCTTCACCTTTGAACCGCCGCATTAGTATCATCCTGCAAAAGCAGAAACCGTTGACCGAGTTACCACAACAAGCGTCCGATGGCGACGCAGGATCAAAAGGTTAGTTCATGTCACTCACGGACGAAGAAGAGCGACCATTATTATACATAAAGAGGGTTCCACCTCCGCCCCCGCCGGCGCATGGCGGTGCTTGGAAGGTCGCTTACGCAGATTTTGTCACCGCCATGATGGCGTTCTTCTTGTTGTTATGGTTGCTTAATGCCACGACAATGGAACAAAAAGTGGGGGTTTCTAACTATTTTGAGCCGGCCGGCGCCATCACGGGGTCGAGTGGCAGTGGCGGCGTGTTCGGCGGTGTCTCTATGACGGAGGACGGCGTCGAGAAAATCCCGGGAGAAACGCAGGAAACGACCGTCGGGTCTGAATCTCAAGTCGAAAACGAACTTGAGAAACAAACGCGGCAGATCGAAGCCCATGACCGTGCAAAGAACGCCACTCCCGCCGAGGTAAAGCGAGAGGAAAAGGAATTCGAACGGGTCGAACGCGCAATCAAACAGGCATTGTTTGATTTACCTCAACTCTCCGCACTGAAAGATTCCGTTCAAGTCGAACTTACCGATGAAGGTTTGCAAATCCAACTGCTGGACCAATCCGGAACATCGCTATTTCCCCCCGGCAGCGCGCGCCTCACCCGTCACGCAGAATTGCTTTTGCTTCTGGTCGCGAAGATGATCAGACGGATGCCCAACGAAATTACGATTTCTGGCCATACGGATGCCGCTTCATTCAGCGATAGTTGGGGTCGGACAAATTGGGAGTTATCACTCGAACGCGCCAATGCGGCACGCCGGGAATTGCTCAAACACGAGGTCACGGGAAGGCGGATCGAGTCAGTTGTCGGTTTCGCCGATAAGATGCCGCTGCTCGTCGATAACCCAACATCACCGCAAAACCGGCGCATTTCGATCGTATTGCTGCGTGATAAAATTGAAATCAAAAAGAAAACGCCGCCGAAAGCACCGCGCGTCCTCTGACAATACACGGTCTATCGGTTACTATTGCAACCATGGGCTCGACGTCGAATCAACGTAGGCAACGCAGCAGGGATCGAATATGCAGGAACGCTTTCCCAACCGATCAAGTCCCCCCTTCAGTTGGGGCCAAAGCGGCGCAAATTTTGCCCCGTTGAAAACCAGTTTTGACGGCAAATTTTGGCATCGCACGGTCGTCTTTTTCTTCGATATATTTGTTCTATTCGCGATTTTTACATCATTGCAAATTCTCAACCTACTGACGTATTTAATGCTCTCCCTCTTATTTTCGTTCATGTGGCACACACTCCTGTTAGGCCTCTATGATACCGTCCTGATCAGCGGCCGTGGCTCGGCAACTCTTGACATGCGGCTGATGGAATTGAAACCCGTCAATCATCAGGGCAACAAGCCCAACTATTTGCAGGCATTCGTGCTTTCAGCCCTGTTTTATCTTTCTGTCAGCTTTACCTTTGGATCCGCCCTATTGGTCGCGCTTTTCAACAATAAGGGTCGGTGCTTGCACGATATCGTGACCTTTATCTTTATCGTCAACGCCGAACCCTCAACCGCGAAACCCTGATGACGTATCGATAAACCCGCGATAGACTCAGGACATCATGACCACGCAACGTTTGCCTCATCAAATCATGACATTCTTCCGCTCGGGACCGATGCCGTGCCCGTATCTTTCGGGTCGGGTGGAACAGCAATTGTTCGCGGAGCTATCCGGGGCCAAGGCCCTCGACGCGTTCGACGTGCTCAGCCAGGGAGGTTTTCGGCGCAGTCATCACATCATCTACAAACCCGCGTGCGCCGGCTGCAACGCCTGCGTGCCGGTCCGGATACCGGTGGCACGCTTCAAGGCAAGCAAGGCGTGGCGCAAGGTGCTCAATCGAAATAACGAGCTGGTCGTCACCGAAGTCGGCACCAAGGTCACCGAAGAACAATTCGATCTGTTCCAGGTTTATACCAACCGCCGGCACGGCGACGGCGAGATGGCTAAGATGAGCCGCCGCGACTATGCCGCGATGATCTTGAGCAGCCCGGTCGACACGGTAATGGTCGAGTTCCGTGAGCCGGACGGCCGACTCATCGCCGGATGCTTGATGGACCGCCTCGCGGGCGGGCTCTCGGCGGTCTACAGCTTCTTCGACCCGCAGGAAGAGCGCCGCAGTCTCGGCAGTTACGTCATTCTATGGATGATCGAGGAAGCGCTGCGCCTCGACCTGGATCACGTCTATTTGGGGTATTGGGTCGCGGGCAGCCCGAAGATGGATTACAAATCCCGCTTTCGTCCCCTCGAAGCGTTCGGCCCGAACGGATGGACCGACATCGAAGACCCATCCTCTCTCGTCACCTCGCGCGAACGGCTCTCTTCGCCGCTTCGCTCGAAGCCCTAAGGAATAACGGCCTCCGCTTCGATTTCCACCATCGCGTTCGCATCGAACAACTTGGTCACTTCGACCAACGTCATGGCTGGGAAATGGTGGCCGAGAGAGTCACCCCACGCGGCACCGACCGCTTTTACAGCCGCGTTGAACGCGTCCATGTCCGTGACGTACGTCCGCAAATTCACCAGATGCTCCGCTTTTCCACCCGCAGCTTCGACTACGGTGACCACATTGGCGAGCGCCAGCGCGAATTGCGCACCCATATCACGCCCCCCTTCAACGGGACCGCCCACGACCTGTGCCACCTGACCCGCGACGCGGATTGTCGTCCCTCCGGTGGAGGCCATGCCATGGGAATACCCGCGCGCGCGTTGCCAGCCCTACGGCAGGATCGCTCTTGATATTGCGTCACTCATTACCGTCACTCCCTGTCGATTACACTTACGGTTAGATATGTTAGACGGTGGAACAGTAGACACCATGCGGAGCGATTAAATGACCCTGTCGCTGAATGAGCAGGAAATCTCTGAAATACTGAAGATGGAAGAACTGATCGAGGTGATGGAGAAAGCCATGATCGCCTTCTCGGCGGGCGAGGTCACGCAACCACCGCGCAAACTAATACCGGTGGAACCGCATGCGGGTTATTTCGGCCCCATGCCGGCGATCTCCAAGGACGCGATGGGTATCAAGCTGGTCAATTTCTACCCGGGTAATGCAGCGCTCGGCATCCTCACGCACAATGCCATGATCCTATTGTTCAAACCGGAGACCGGGGAACCGCTCGCGATCATGGAAGGCGGGTTGATCACCGAGATGCGCACCGCCGCCGTATCCGCCGTCGCCACCCGACCGCTCGCCTCACCTGACGCGAAGATTCTCGCCGTACTGGGTGCGGGCGTGCAGGCCAAAAGCCACGTCGAAGCCATGCGCTGCGTGCGCGATTTCGACGAAGTCCGCGTCTGGGCCCGCAATCCGGAGAAAGCAAAAGCATTCGCCGACGAACATGGCGCTATCGCCATGGACGCGGAAGACGCGGTGCGCGGCGCCGATGTGGTGGTAACGGCGACCAGTTCGCAGGTCCCGGTGCTAAAGGGCGAATGGCTGAAAGACGGCGCCCACGTCAACGCGGTCGGCGCGCCCATCGCTACCTGGCGCGAGCTCGACGACGCGGTCATGTCCCGCTGCACCGTGATCGCCGATTCCCGAGACGCCTGCATGAACGAGTCGGGAGATATGATTCTATCGGGTACGCGAATTCACGCGGAAATCGGCGAAGTGCTGGCGGGCGATGCGAGTGTCGCTGCGGAAGAGACGACCCTATTCAAAAGTGTCGGCCTCGCGGTGCAGGACGTCTTCGCCGCGCAGATGGTGTACGAGAAGGTGAATGCCTAATCCACGCTCGCCCTTCGACAAGCGTGTATTTAGAATCTATCCGCCGAACTTGTTGTCCCTCGGGAAGCCGCGCGGGGCCATCAAGCCGGCTCCGGCGCGTTTGCCGATGTAGCGCTGGATGTCCGTCTCGGTTCGGGTGCGGTCGCCGAGTTTCCAAGTGAGGCCGTCTTCCAGCTTAAAGGTTTTGGCGTCATCGAGACCTCCATCCTTGTAGCGCTGCAGGATATTGCCGCGCCCACGGGACATTTCCGGCAGGTCGGCCAGGGGGAAGATCAATAACTTCCGGTTCTCGCCGACCACAGCGACGTGATCGTGGCCCTCCTTCATGGGGAAACTGGTTTGAGCTTCCGTTCCGCCAGAGATGTTCAGCACCTGCCTGCCGCTCTTTGTCTGGGCGATCAAGTCATCCTCATTGACGACGAAACCGCGACCATCAGAGGCGGCGACCAATATCTTCTGCTTCGGGCGATAAATCGAGAGACCGGCGATATCGTGTTCCTGCGGTAGGTCGAGCATCAGGCGTAATGGTTCGCCATGGCCGCGCCCGCCCGGGAGTTTATCGATACCAAGCGTGTAAAACCGCCCGTTCGTCGCGAACACCAGCAGCTTATCGGTGGTCTGCGCTTGGAGCGCGAAGCGGTGACGGTCACCTTCTTTGAACTTCAACTCGTCCTCGTTCTCAATATGCCCTCTAATCGCCCGCACCCAGCCTTTCATGGAGCAGACGACGGTGACCGGCTCGCGCTCGACCATCGCTTCCAGCGGGATGACCACGGCAGAGGGCGGACCGGCAATCTCTGTCCGACGACGGCCCAATTCGGTATCCGGGCCGAACGTCTTGCGCAGGTCCTTGAGCTCTCCGGTGATGACCTCCCAGCGCGCCTTCTCGTCCTTCAATAGCGCGATGATATCCGTGCGCTCTTGTGTCAGAGTGTCGTGCTCGGTGCGGATCTCCATCTCTTCGAGCTTACGCAAATGACGTAGGCGCATATTAAGAACGGCGTCGGCTTGAACATCGCTCAGCTTGAAGGCCCGGATCAACTCGCCCTTAGCGTCGTCTTCCTCGCGGATGATGCGGATCACCTCGTCGAGATTCAGATAGGCGATCAGATAGCCGCCAAGAATTTCCAAACGGCGCTCGATCTTGCCGAGGCGGAAATTCTTGCGCCGTACCAACACCTCATGGCGATGGTCGAGGTAAGCTTGCAGAACCTCGCGCAGGTTCATCACCCGCGGCACCCGACCATGATCCAGTACGTTCATGTTAAAGGGGAAGCGCGTCTCGAGATCGGTCTGCCGGAACAGTGATTCCATCAGAACCGCCGGATCGACATTGCGCGTCTTCGGCTCGAGTACGAGGCGAACTTCCTCGGTCGATTCGTCGCGGATATCGTCGAGCATGGTGAGTTTGCGGTTGTACATCAGCTCGGCAATTTTCTCGACCAGCTTCGCCTTCTGAACCTGATAAGGCATTTCCGTGATGACAATGCGAAAGGCCCCGCCCTTCAGATGTTCGGTCTCCCACCTCGCGCGGAGGCGAAAACCGCCACGCCCGGTCTTATAGGCCGCGACGACATCCGCGCGGCTCTCGCACATAATGCCGCCGGTCGGGAAGTCCGGTCCCTGCACCATTTCGACCAATTTATCGATGGTCGCGTTCTTAAACTTGATCAGATGCAGCAGAGCGTTGCACAGCTCCGCCACATTGTGAGGCGGTATGCTGGTCGCCATACCGACCGCAATGCCCGCGGCGCCGTTCGCCAGTAGGTTAGGGAAATTCGCCGGAAGAACGATCGGCTCGGCACCTTCGCCATCATATGTGTCGCGGAAATCGACCGAATCCTCGTCGATGCCTTCCAGCAGTCGGCGCGCAACCTCGGTCATGCGGGCCTCGGTATACCGCATGGCAGCCGCATTATCGCCATCAATATTGCCGAAATTCCCCTGACCGTCGACCAATGGGTAGCGGACCGCGAAATCCTGCGCCAAACGTACCATCGCGTCATAGATCGCTGAGTCGCCATGCGGGTGATATTTACCCATCACGTCGCCGACAATGCGGGCACATTTCTTGAAGCCGCTGTCCGGGTTGAGTCGCAGCTCCCGCATCGCATGCAACAAGCGGCGATGGACCGGTTTCAGCCCGTCGCGCACATCCGGCAGTGAACGCGCCGTGATGGTCGACATGGCGTAGGACATGTAGCGCTCCGACAGCGCCTCGGCGAGCGGAACAGGGCGGATTTCTCCGCCGGACTGTGGATCTGACATGGCAATTCTCCTGCGAGATATAGTACGCAGGCGGCCTTCACACGCAATAGCTAGATGTTATTAGGGCGTCATTCCCTAGGGCTCGGAGCCCGCTTTTCGCCATCTCGGCGACGCAAAAGCCCGCGCAAGGAGAAACAGACCAAACGCGACGACGACAATCGACGGGCCGGACGCGGTATCCCATTGCAATGAGGCTCCAAGACCGCCGGTGACAGATAAAACACCCAACAAGACCGCCATCATGGCCATTCGCTCGGGCGTCCGTGCCAAGCTACGGGCCGCGGCGGCAGGGATGATCAACATGGAAATGATCAGCAGAATACCGACGATCTTCATCGAAATGGCGATGACCATGGCCAGCAACAGGGTGAACAGCAGACGAGTGCGCTCGACCGCGATCCCCTCGGCGGCGGCGAGTTCCTCATGCACTGTCATCGCCAGGAGAGAACGCCAGATCATCATCAGCACGCCAAGCGAGATCGTCCCACCGACATAGATCCAGATCAGGTCGATATGCCCCACCGCCAGGATATCGCCGAACAAGTACCCCATCAGATCGAGACGTAGATTATCCATAAATCCGACGACGATGACTCCAAGCGCCAAAGAGACATGTGCGAAAATACCGAGCACGGTATCCGAAGCAAGATAAGTGTGGCGCTGCAATCCAAAGATACCCATCGCGAACAATACCGCGACCACCAAAATACCGAACAAAGGTTCTACGTCGAACAGAAAGCCAAGTGCCACTCCGAGGAGTGCGGCATGCGCGATGGCGGCGCCGAAATA
>JBMYRC010000162.1:0-8708 GCA_049601975.1 Alphaproteobacteria bacterium
GAACGAAGCGATTGGTATCATTTCCGCAGCCACTAAGGTCAACATGCCGGCCGCCATTTCCTTTACCGTGGAAACCGATGGACACTTACCGACCGGACAATCTCTATGGGATACTATCGCATCCGTTGATATCGCCACCAATGAGGCCGCCGCCTATTTCATGATTAATTGCGCGCACCCGACACACTTCCAGGATACGCTATAGCGCGGCGGCACTTCGCTTGGTCGGCTGCGTGGATTGCGCGCCAACGCATCCTGTCTCAGTCATGAGGAATTGGACAATGCCGAGGAATTGGATATCGGCAACCCGCAAGAACTTGGCCATCAACACGATCATATCCTGGGCGATTTTCCGCATATCAATATCTTTGGGGGGATGCTGCGGGACGGATCACCGCCATTTGGCAGAAATTGCAAAAGCAGGTCAGGAAAAATTCAAGACAGCGGCGTAACCCTTTGATCGCGCTCAGCCGTCGGGAGCCAAAACTTATAAAGTGTCGACGAAACGTTTGCTCGCCACCAAAACGGCTTCCAATTGATCCCGGTGTGGCGCATGCCCACAGTCCTCCATGATCAACGGCTCCACGGGCCCGCCATTGCCCGCCACGATCCGGTCCACCTGCTCAATTGTGCCGTATTCATCGGCGGCACCTTGGATGACTAAAGTTGGGCATTGAATTTTCGGAAGATATTCCTCGATATTCCAATTCTCGAATTCCGGTAATTGCCAAACGGCGTTCCAGCCATAGAAACTCGCATCCGGATCGGCGTGATGGCGTGACAACAGATTTCGCAAAGCATCCGAGGATTCAAAGCTTTCTTGAATGGCCGCAATACTGTTCACACTAATCTCTTCAGTGAAGACATGCGGTGCCTCAACAATAATGCCGCTGACCTTCGTCGGCTGCGCGCCGCCGCAAATCAGTGCAATCGACGCACCGTCACTATGGCCGAACAAAATAGGCTGTTCGATCTTCAGGGCTGTGAGAAGTTCCGGCAGTTCCGCCAGAGCCGCGATATGCATATAATCAGCACCGAAAGCCTCCTGGCGGACAGCCGAACGCCCGTAGCCATATCGTGAATACACCACCACTGCGGCACCAGTGCGAGTGGCCAGCAATGCCGGGAAGTCGCGCCAGGTAGACACACTGCCAAGCCCCTCATGTAGCATCACAATGGTCGGAGAGTCTTCGCTTTGTCCGGAATGCCGATGGTACTCAAGCGCGTGCCCGTTGGCTTGGACAGTGCCTTCCTGCACGCTCATCGGATTAGTCTTCGCTGTTTCGCCATGCTTCGGCATCAAAGGCGACATGACCACCGAAATAATGGACGGCTCGGTCGAGCCCGCTCACCTCTTCCGGCGTGTAGGTCTTCCTCGGTCCGTCGAGCCAAACGGCGCCCAGCTTTTCCTCAACCCAGGCATCGGCGGTTTGCAACGTGCTTTGCCGCTGAATGACGTCGTATATGTAATAATGATGGGGTACGACGACCTTCGGCTTCAATCGTTCGATGATATGCTCCACTTGATGAAAGCCCATCACATGGCGGGAGCCGTCCACCGGTAGAAGCGCGATATCGATATCCCCCAGCATGTCCCAGACTTCTTCCGGTGGGTTATGCCGGTTGTCGCCCCAATCGACGATGCGGAGGCCGCCGGTCTCGATCACGATCAGACAATGGTCCCAGGAGCGCGGATTGTTCGGTGGTGTGATGTCGATCCCATCGAAGTCGAGAATGATTTTCTTGAAGTCATAGATCGCGGAACTTGAATCAGTCTCGTGTTTGTCGGCGATTCCTCGAATGGTCACGTCGCCGAACGTATAGGTACCGATCAAGCGGTCGATTAAAACATGTGCGTCCAGCCGATGCAGTGCGTCGTGATCGAAATGGGCGTGGGTCGAGACACCGATGTCGACGGGGACGCGCGGAAAATCCTTGAAATACCAGTCCCATTTGCGGGTCGGAAAATTACGCCACGGGTCGCACATGACACTGATCCCGGCGGGCGATGTAATCCTGAACGCGGAGCTACCAAAGAACGCAAGCTCGACGGGCGCTTCTGACGGCAACGCTTCACCATCGTAGAGTTTTTTCTGCAGCTCGATCATCTTATTGTGGTTGGTCACCAACTGCCAAGTATTGAGACCGTTATTGATTTCCGTCACGCTCATACTCCTCCGATCGGATGCTGAATAGTACCTAACCTCGCTGCGGAAAGGGCACAATACAAATACCACCGCTAGCGAAGCCCACAGCGGCGGTTATAATGATGGTGGAATTTAGAAGGGCCAACGCTATGCAAGCAATATTCGTGATGATCAAATGCGCCCTGGGCCGGGCTTACAGCGTTGCGGAAAGGTTGGCGGATGAAGTCGATGAGATTTCAGAGGTCCATTCCATCCTCCCGAATTTTTGATAATTACCTGGGACCGCAACGTCGTCGAGGCTTGAGCTAAATGGATTTATTTTACGTTCTGCTCATCCTCTTGGTCGTTTCGCGCGGCCTCGGTGAGGTTGCGGCAAGTCTGTGGTAACCCAGCTTGGTCGGGTAATTGATCGCCGGCCTCGCGCCCGGTGCTGTCGTGATCGAACTTCCCAAACTTTTCCCGCAGCTCTCTCATATCAGCGATAACGAGGTCTTCGTAGCCATCACTGATCTCGGCATTTTTATCTAAAGCTCTTTGCCGGCGTCGAGATGCAACCTCATAAAATACATAAAAACTCAACAGGCGCGCTCGCTGTCGCCATTGGCGGCTTGCTGGTGCCACTAGGTCTCGGCTTTGCACATGGATGGTATTTTCTGCCCGAAAGCACGTTATAGACCGCCCAAAGCCTTTTTCTCGGCACCGCGCTAGCGATCACGGCCGTACCTTCGACCGTTCGGATCCTGGCGGAGCTCGGCCAGCTAGAAACGGAGATCGGCCACAAAATCGTCTCTGCGGCCATTTTCGACGATATCTTGAGCCTCATGCTCCTCGCTTGGCTGACCGCATTGCTTTCGGCGGGATCGACACCTTGCCTGGAGAAATTCTTGATCCTTTTCGGAAAAGTCGGATTGTTCTTTGTCGTCACCGCATTCTTCGGACTATACGTCTTCCCACGCGGCGGTCGTCTGATGCGTTATTTGAAGACCGAGGCACTTTAAATTAGTGCTGTTTTGATCGACGCTTTCACTTTTGCCGTATTCGCCGAAATACTGAGCCTACATTTTATCATCTGCGCTTTCATGACGGGTCTCTATTTCGGCCGCAAGACTATTGATACGCGAAGCTATAACAGCGTTAAACATCCAATTTCCGCGATGACCTTCGGCTTTCTCGCTCCGATCTTCTTTGCGTCCATCGGCTTAAATTTAAACATCAGCGCTTTGAGTGGCGCACCACTCTTTCTCGCTGTTCTGATCTTGGTCGCCTCCTTCTTCGGTAAAATTGTTGGTGCCGCGATTGCAGCCCGCGCCTTCGGATTTTCACCGCGTGATTCTGGTATTATCGGTGTGGGTATGAGCACCCGAGGTGCCGTCGAATTGGTGATCGCGGGGATTCGCTGAAAGCCGGCTTGTTCGAAACGAACGGCCAGCCCCCACTGATCGTCAAGAACCTTTTCTCTGCGGTCGTCATCATGGCGGTCGTCACGACCGTCGTTATCCCCATCATACTGAACCGCGCGTTTCGAGAGGGGCGGGGCTAACTGCTCGCGTTGCCCTTCAGACTAGACAAGATACGGGAGCCGTCCTTCGGCGCGTAGAATCCGACTTCAACCAGACGACCGTCCGGTCTGTGCCAGAGTTCGCGTTGGAACTCTCCACCGCCATCGATCTTGAAACCTTCAGCCTGAATGGATTCCACACGTCCGATCTCGATGTCGCGCTTGCCCAATGGTATCACTTTCAGCGACAGTACACGTCCCACGATGGGGTGCACAATCCTGTCTTCGGTCAGGATCGCCCGATTCCATAAATTGGATGGCAGGATATCACCAGGCGTCAATTTTCGCTCGCCGTTCACTGCCACTAACATCCCATCACCAAGGCGCAGTAGCTTTACCTTATAAGAGTCACCATCGTAATCTGTTTCGCTTTACATCTGCAACAGCCGACCGTTTTCCCAAACTTCAGACGCGACGTGTGTGAATTTAAACGTGGTGACAAACAACAGCCTAATTTCAAGATCGACATCGATTTTGACCTCAAGTTTATCGCCCCTTGGACAGAAATTGAACTTGTGATGGCCGATGGGCGCGTCATCTCGATAGACGGTGAAGTTCAACGACTGTTTCGCCGCAGGCGTGAAGTTCATCGACGCCTCGGGCACACCGAACAGCAACGCCGCAGCGATCGATACGATAATCGGGCGCAGTTTCATCGATCGCAGCGTACCCAAGCTTACATTATGGCTGCAATTCCGAAGTGACCGAATTTCACTAAAATTACAAAATTAACCCGAATTCATGCTAAAATCGGCTGTGTACCGAAGTATCGCCAAAATAGATCAGAACCTTTGTGAGTATATCGCTATCTTCGCGAAATACGATTCGTCCCTTTTCGAAAGCGTAATAACAGTTGGCCAGCCGCATCAATTTTGCGACATTTCCATCGACGACAATGGTCGCGCCTCCGGCATCCCGTATCGCGCTCACGGACAAGGTCGATTTTGCCTTGCAAGGCGGACAAAGCCGGTTAGGTTCTTCGCGGTCTATTAACCGTAAGAAAGCGCATGAGCACCAAATTTCTCGACTATACGAACGGTACTGATAGCCATTACCACGAAATGCTTGGCTACAAGATGACCGAATGGCGCGACGGCTACGTCCGTTTGGAAATGGACGTACAGCCCCGACATCGCCAGCGCGGCACCTATACACATGGCGGCATCCTGATGGGGCTCCTCGATATTGCCGGGATTCTATCACATCTCCATGATAAACGCGGCCAGGTTGAGACATTGACTCTCGCGCTCTCGACGAATTTTCTAGCGGCCGTCCATTCCCAGCGCCTTGCCGCAATCGGTGAGGTTACCAAGGCCGGTAACTCAGTGTATTTCGCAACTTCACATGTTATCGACATCGCCAGTGAAACAGTCTTAGCGACCGCGCAAGGAACTTTCCGCATCCGTGCAAAAAACGAACCTGGCCGGCCAAGACGAGAAGAAGCATAGAGGAACCAAGCATAAAGAATTTTAGAAAATCCGCGATCAAGAGCATCTTCGTACTAGCGTTCGCCACGGCGAGTTCGCTCGAAGCTTTGAGCCAGGCCAGGCCAAACACTTACAATTCCTCAACTGGTGTACCGGCGAGAAGAAAGCTAGCGATAGCGTTTGCTCCTGCACGTTGATGAACGTTTTGCAAACCATTCCCGCCACCACCCTCACTTCATTTATCAGCGGTCATACCAGCAGTAGCGGGTTTTCACACACAAATCTGGCGAGTCAAGGCGGTGTCCAGACAGCGGCGAACGTGGCGCTGTCTATGGCGAACTTTTCTCAGTAATTTCGGAACTATCGTCAGCTATTCTGGTGACACGACACGCAGTGGCTTCCCATCCAGCCATGCAAGGACGTCTTCGAGGCAATCACCGTATCGGGCCGCGAAGTTCTCGTAGGTGCGCCCACCGATATGCGATGTGGCGAGTACGTTCGGCAGTCGACGGAACGGGTGTGTGTCCGGTAAAGGTTCGATGTCGAACACGTCGAGTCCCGCGCCCGCGATGCGGTTTGCCTCCAGAGCCGCAACTAGTGCCGCTTCATCGACAATTGGACCACGCGACGTGTTGATCAGGTAGGCCGATGATTTCATCGACGCGAGATCGGCGGCAGAGACCAATCCACGGGTGCGCTCGCTCAAGATAACGTGGATCGATAGGACGTCCGATTCACGAAACAGCACTTCCTTGTCAACTTTACGGACGCCGACGTCGCGACAGCGTTCCTCGGTTAAATTCTGACTCCAGGCAATAACGTTCATATCAAGAGCTTGCCCAACCCGCGCAACACCGGTGCCCAAGGTGCCGAGTCCCAAAACACCGAGCGTTTTACCCGTCAATCCGAGGGGTAGTCCCGCCCCCCATCCGCCCGCGCGGATGGCGGCATCCTCCTGCGGCAGGCGCTTCACCAACCCCAGGACCAACGCCCAAGCAAGTTCCACCGTGCCGTTTGTAAAGCCATAGCCCGTCCCACATACCGCCACCCCCCGCGCGTCCAACGCGGTCAGGTCGAGGGCCGCATTTCGCGCCCCGTGAAAGACGAGTAATTTTAAGTTTGGAAGGGAGTTGATGAGCGTCTGGTCAAACCTCGTCTCTTCCCGAGCCGTGACGATAATACCGTAGGGCTGCAAACGTGCCGCCGCTTCCTGTCCGTCGGTGAGCTGATCGTGGAAGACATCAACTTCGATGCTGTCCGGCAACCGTCCCCAATCCGTGGTTTTCAACGCTAATTCTTGATAATCGTTGATGATGGCTAGACGCATCAAACCCTCCTCGCGTCCCGGCGAACGCCGGGTCGTTCAATTCAATCGATTACTTAAGAGAGAAGGTGGTGCCCAGGGGCTGGGGCAGCAAGGCGTTATAGATCAATAATTTATACGGAGGTTAGTCACTTTTTATTGACACCAGCAAGCAGGGCGTTGCGTAGCGTATTGACTAACCTTAATCACCCGGTCATTTCGAGCCACTCCTTCGCGCTTTCGCCCCGAAGCCCGCAAAACTAAATTTTCTATGCTTTAGAATTATTCTCAGCTCGTCTGATACAGAACAGGAAAATCCTCTCCTTCCAACGGAGCCCCGTGCTCCAGCATGACATCGGGGAATGGCGGCGATGTCGCTCGGCCCTCATGACGAACGAAAAGCGCGTTGTCTCCCACAAGCCGCAGCGAGAAAGCACGGCGTTGGTCGGTACGGCTTGTATTGGGCGGGGCCCCGTGAACGGTTCGAAAATCAAAGGCAATAACGTCGCCAGGTTCGACCGTCCATCCTCGGATATCAAACTTATCCCGGTTGGCAGCGACATCAGGCACCGGCGTCATCTCATCCCCCTCGTTGAGAGGCGTGCCGTTAAAGAATTGCGGCTGGTAGAACTTGCCGCCCAGATGCGAACCAGCAATAAACTCGAGCGTTCGATCACGCGAAACGTGATCGAGAGGTATCCAAAAACTGACGGTCTTCGGTCCCTCGACGCAATAATAAGGCTGATCCTGGTGCCATGGTGTTGCAACATCGGCATCCGCCTCTTTGATCAAGATGTGCTCATGGAACAGGCGAACGGACTCACTCTCCATCAATTCGGCTGCAATTTGCCCAATGGAGGAGTTAAAAATGAAATCCTTGTACCCGGATACCCTCTGCCAATTGCAGTAATCACTGTGAAACTCACCGTCACCGCAGTCGCCCTGATAACTGCGGCGGCTCGGTCCCGGATGAGCCAGATTCCAGGCAACCCCCACACGCAATGTTTCTACCCATTCATTGATGATGTTCCGAAGTATGGTCACACCATCAGTCTTAAATGAATTAAAACTTTTTACGTCGACCAACTTCGTCATTGTTTTACTCCCAAAGCTGTTTTTGATTTTCGAAATCTCCCACGTATTCCGACACGATGGGATTGGTTGTAACACAATTATTCCAATTCTGCTTTTTCAGCATTGCTCCGCTCCATCCACTCCCTCGCGCTTTCACCTCGCAGCCGCTCCTCAAGATATCACTCCCGGAGCGAATTAATCGCGACCGCATAGGACGCAATTGCGTCCTCGGCCCAGTCGTAGTCGTCAGTCTTTTTCACGCGCAGCTCTGATCCGCTGACGCAGATCGCCATAGTCAATCAGCAGGCGTTTCAGCACTGAGCAGTCGCCGACCACCGTGTCCCGTGTACATGGACCAGCCAGCGCTTTCATATCCACGGCGGCGGCTGCCTGGACGTCTTTCGAGAAGACTTCGTTCGGCGGCGTCACGATGACGGGCTCACCCTTCGTCGCACCTTTATAACTCCAGTAGGTACCAACCGCCCAAGCCCTTGCCCCTACCACGCTAGAAGCGGCCGTCAGACAGCTTGTCCGTAGTAGCAGACAAAGCTATCGCGATGCTACACCATGCGAGCCTGGGCCTCTGATGCAGCCTTCGACGTCTCACCCTGCGCGAGACGCCGCCCCGCCCAGACGGCGGCGCCGAGCGCGGCAAAGAGCGTAATAGCAAGCCAACCACTCAAGACTCACCCTTTTCCTTCATCAGCATTACGGCGAACGCCGCAACAGCGCCTGCGATTGCAATCACGTTCGTCAGGACGAAAGGCTCATATCAAACGGATCGTTTGCTCCTTAAAGAGAGCGAAGTGTCGTTTTGTCTTAAACTCCCAGCAGCTATGTGAAACGGCAGATTACGTTTTAGAAATTGACAAGCGATCCTGATACTCGATCGGATATCAGGAAACGCTAGATCGACAATTGAGAGAATTAGTCTGCATCCCGTCGCCGGCGCGCAGGTACCACTCGGCGATGACCAAATTGATCAGCCAGCTCGCCCACGACATCACGATATATCCACTGACAAATTCGTAGCCGAGAGCCGGTGCGACCGGCAGCCCCAGCCGTAAGGTAATGGCGGCAGCGGTGAGCGCAAACGATCGGACCATCCAGGCCCGATGCTCCTCGAAACGCCGCTCCACCGCGCGCCGGTAGCCGAGCCAGGTGGTGACCAACCAAACAACGGTCAAGATAGAAAACCC
>JBMYRC010000163.1:0-8595 GCA_049601975.1 Alphaproteobacteria bacterium
TCCGCCGCCACCAAGGCCTGGGAGTCCTCGGTAATGAATGTTTTCCTTGTTGCGACGGCATCGGCGAAGGAAGCCGCATCGTATTGTTCCTTGGGCCAACCCACCCGCCGTAGCGCCATCCGAGCCCGGTGCGGCGATAGATCGGCGATAGCCATAATGTGAACGCCAGGTGTTCTGCGCGCCTGCGCCAAATACATTGATAGAGCTAAATTTTCCCGCACCGATAATGCCAACACGAATGGGGCGATCTTCGCTTTCGCGTTGCGATAGGAGGGCGTGGAGTGACATGTTCGTTTCAATCCTGACTGAGAAGTTGTGCGGAACTTAATTCAATCGCGATAGCGTTAAATTGGATAGTCAATTTTACATGCCGTTTCAGCACTATGTAGGAAAACTTCTATGGTGTGAAAAGTGCGGTCGGCGAAGAGGGTTACGCCGCCGCCGCGTCTCGCGCCAATTCTCGGAGGCAATCTTCCGGTAGGCTTTCGATCGGTGTGAAGTCGCGGTGGGCGATCCATTCGGCACGTTTATAACGGCGAATGTGATTTTCCACATGGCACAGCGATAAATAGACGATGGTGCGATCGAAGGGTGACATGTTGCTCGGTGAGCCGTGCACTAAGTTGGAGTTGAACATGATCACAGAACCGGCCATGCCCTTTGGTGAGATGATCCCGCCTTCATCGACCAACCGCGCGATTGTATCGTTATCGATGGTCCAGAGCGGATAGCTGGTGGTTTTCAAGTCGTGGCCGGCCTTGATCACACCGCCCTTATGGCTGCGCGGGATGAACATCAGGGCACCGTTGAACTCCGTCACGTCTTCCAGAAACAACGCGATATTCATGGCGCGCGGCTCGGGCATTTCGTCGTCACGGTGCCAGACGCCGAAATCCTGATGCCATTGCCAGACATCACCATTAAAGGCGGCCTTCGCATTGATCTTGAATTGATGCATGTAGACGTCGCCACTGAGCAATTGCTTGACCGGTTCCACTAGACGCGGGTGGCGACCGAGACGGCGATAGGCTTCGTTATAATTCTGCGCTGCGAAGGCGGTGCGAGCGGTCGTACCATCCTTTTCCCGGAAAACTTCTTCCCGCTCCATCGCGAAGATGCGATGGGCTTCTTGGTTTAGGACGGAGACTTCCGTCGCGTCAAAGACATCCTCGAAGAAGAGCCATCCCTCTTCGTCAAATTGTTTCAATTGATTTTCGCTGAGCATTAACGTCATCGCCTTCTCCCGTTACCGCCAAAGTATTCCTTGTGTGTCTTCGGCTTTCAAGCCGCAAACGACGGTTACTGATGAACGGCATTCTCACCGCACGTTGCTGCATGGGGTTATTACTCTGGTGGTCGACCGCCAAAGGTCGCATAGCTACAGTCTAAATGCGATTAAGACGGCCGCATAAGAAGTTTCATACTTCATGATTGCTTCGACGCGTCAGCCGCAGAGCGGTCGTTCGCGGAATCTCATTCCTTGGAAGGAAAGATCCATGTTGGCTGTCGAAGGTGTATTGCGGAGTTGCGGGGGTATTGTACTCTTTTACGTATTGTTGCATTTGCGCCGTCGTGATCAGTTCGTGAGATTGTTGAGGTCTCGTGCCATTGGTGAATTGAGCATCTTTACCGCGATGTCCATCTCACTATACGGCATTGCGATGTTGGGAAGGTTTGGCGCGCAATTGGCGATTCAGTCTTATGGCATGCAAGAAACATTGATGATCGGTGCCATTCTGATCGTTTTAGCGTTGAGCACTTGGAAGTTCTATATTCCACTGACGGGTGCGCTGTAAGTTCTTACTTTACGGATCCTTCCGCGAGCGCTGCATCAGTGCTGCGAGTGCGTGTGCGCTCGAGTTTTCCGAACAGGATAAGGCGTCGATGACGTTAGCTCTGTCCTGTGCCGTCCGGTTTTGGCTGAGTTTGAATTTGCATTCGATCCGTTTGATCGGGATTTCGAAGCAGACGATGGCGCGCAGCATGCCGTCGATATACTCCGCCTCGACACTCTCCATTGCCCACGGTGTGTCGAATTGCGCCTCGTGATGGTCGACCAACTTCTTCTGTCCCGCATACACTGCATCCGGATCGTCAATGATTTGTGGGATGCCATAGACATGAGCCGCCGTGTAATTCCAGGTCGGCACCGCTTTCTTCGTCTCATACCAACTGGGTGAGATATAGCCATGTGGTCCGGGGAAGACGACGAGTTGTTCTTTCCCGTTTGCGAAACTTTCCCAATGAGGATTGGCGCGCGCCATATGTGCTACGAGTTTCTCGCTCCCGTCTTCGCCTTCGATCAGAAACGGCAGATGGGTGACGAACGGCGCGCCGTTGACGATTCCTGTCAGGTAGCCCCAACCGGTCGCTTGGATAAAGTCGATTTGCTTTTGCCGGTGGGTGACGGCGAAGTCCTTAGGCACATACATGCCCTATCTCCTCGGGCGAAAGTTGAGCGAGGCGAACTTTTATAGTCGCGGAAGGCTCCGCCAAAGAGCCAATTCTGGTGGAATGTTTAGCCTTGCCGTTCCACCATCATTTTCTTGATCTCGGCGATGGCCTTGGCCGGGTTCAGGCCTTTCGGACACGTCGCCGTGCAGTTCATGATAGTATGGCAGCGATAGAGGCGGAACGGATCTTCCAGATTATCGAGCCGTTCACCTTTGTGGTCGTCCCGACTATCCGCCAACCAACGATAAGCCTGCAGCAGAACGGCTGGGCCAAGATAGCGTTCGGAATTCCACCAATAGCTCGGGCAGCTGGTCGAGCAGGAATAGCACAGGATGCATTCGTAGAGGCCGTCGATCTTCTTGCGCTCTTCCGGTGTCTGCAGGCGCTCGCGGTCCGGTGGATTCTCGCTCGATTTAAGCCAAGGCTCGATCGAGGAGAGCTGCGCGTAGGCGTTTTTCAGATCCGGCACCAGGTCTTTTACCACTGACATATGCGGCAGTGGATGAATTGTGCAATCGCCATTACTATCGTCAATAAAACGTGTGCAGGCGAGAGTATTTATACCGTCGATATTCATCGCGCACGATCCGCATATGCCCTCCCGGCAGGAGCGCCGGAATGTCACGGAAGAATCGACTTCGTTCTTGATCTTGATCAGCGCGTCAAGAACCATCGGCCCGCAACTGTCTAGATCGACCTCAAAAGTATCTATGCTTGGGTTTTTTCCGTCGTCGGCACTCCAACGATAGACATTGAACTTCTTAACCCGGGTCGCACCGTCCGGCGCATTGTATGTCTGGCCCTTGGTGATCTTGGAATTGGCGGGCAGATTGAATTCGACCATCTATCGTATCCTTAATAAACCCGCGCCTTAGGCGGGAAGACTTGTACGTCGTTGGAGAGCGTCTGCATCACGACCGGCCGATAATCAATTTTGACTTTGCCATCATGATTGACCCATGCAAGCGTGTGTTTCATCCACTCATCATCGTTCCGATCAGGAAAGTCCTCACGGGCGTGCGCGCCCCGAGATTCTTCTCGGTTCGCCGCCGAGCTAATGGTTACCATTGATTGGTCAAGCAAATTTTGAAGCTCTAACGTCTCCACGAGATCGGAGTTCCAAATCATCGTGTTGTCGGTAACCTGCAGATGGTCACGCTTGTCGATGGCGGCTTGCATTAATTCGACGCCTTCGTTCAAGACCTCACCGGTGCGGAACACCGCGCAATTGTTCTGCATGATGCGTTGCATCTCGAGGCGAAGCTCCGCTGTCCGGACTTCGCCTTTGGCGTGGCGTAATTTGTCGAGCCGGTCGAGGGATTTCTGCTCGCCACCTTCCGGTATCGGGCGCACCGCTTCGTCTGAATCTATAACTTCCGCGCAGTGCTTGGCAGCAGAGCGCCCAAAGACAACCAGATCGAGCAGGGAATTAGATCCAAGACGGTTTGCTCCATGCACCGAAACACAAGCTGCTTCCCCGATGGCCATCAAGCCTGGAACTGTAGTAGCTTCACCGTTGGTTTTATTAAGCACATCACCGTTATAATTCGTTGGAATGCCTCCCATGTTATAATGGCAAGTCGGAATGACAGGAATGGGTTCTTTATTAACATCAACACCCGCGAATATTCGAGCCGTCTCGGAGATACCAGGTAGGCGCTCTTCGACGACAGCCGGGTCGAGATGTTCCAGATGCAGGTAAATGTGATCATTCTCACTTCCGACGCCGCGCCCTTCGATGATTTCAACAGTCATAGATCGGCTAACGACATCACGTGATGCCAAGTCCTTGGCTGATGGCGCATAGCGTTCCATAAAACGCTCGCCTTCAGAGTTGGTGAGATATCCTCCTTCGCCGCGCGACCCTTCGGTGATCAACGCACCAGATCCATAGATGCCAGTTGGATGAAACTGCACGAACTCCATGTCTTGCATGGGCAATCCAGCTCGTAGCACCATGCCGCCACCGTCGCCGGTGCAGGTATGGGCAGAAGTCGCTGAGAAATAAGCGCGACCATAACCGCCGGTCGCCAGAATTACTTTCTTGGCAGCGAAACGATGAATTGTGCCATCGTCAAGATTCCAGGCAACTACGCCGCGACAGCTCCCGTCATCGTCCATAATCAAGTCAGTTGCAAAATACTCAATGAAGAATTCTACCTGATGTTTGAGTGACTGCTGGTAGAGTGCGTGTAGCATGGCATGGCCGGTGCGGTCGGCTGCGGCGCATGTGCGCTGGGCTATGCCGTCGCCGTAATTCGTCGTCATTCCTCCGAATGGGCGTTGATAAATCTTGCCGTCTTCGGTGCGGCTAAAGGGCAGTCCGTAATGCTCCAACTCGATGATCGCGGGCACTGCCTCGCGGCACATGTATTCTATCGAATCTTGATCTCCAAGCCAGTCTGAACCCTTAACTGTGTCGTACATGTGCCAGCGCCAATCATCTGGCCCCATATTGCCAAGCGATGCGGAAACCCCGCCTTGGGCCGCAACTGTATGGCTGCGGGTAGGAAATACTTTACTGATGCAAGCGGTTTTCAGCCCTGCCTCAGCTAGCCCAACCGTCGCGCGAAGTCCGGCGCCGCCGGCGCCAACAACTACCACGTCATAGGCATGATCGATAATAGTATATGCTTGCACCATGATAATTCTAACCTCCAAACGCTATCTTTAATACTGCAAACCCGGCGGCGACCGCGAGCGCTAAGCTCGCAAGTTTTTGCGCCATCAGCAGGACGACTTTAGCACCTTCGCTGTGCACGTAATCTTCGATCACTACCTGCAGGCCAAGCTGCATGTGATAGAACGTGGCGCCAATCAACAGAAGCAGCATGATTGCATTGAACGGTGCCTGTACCCAGGCGATGGCGTCGCCGTGATTGGCGCCGGTCATTTTGATCATTGCAATCGCGAACCACAGGCAGAGTGGTATTAAGGCGACGGCGGTGACCCGCTGCATCCACCAGTGATGGGTACCGTTCTTGGCGGAGCCAAGGCCGCGGACGCGACCGAGCGGAGATTGGAGGCTCATCACATCGCTCCTTGAGTGCTGTATGCCGCGAACCAGGCAATCACCGACAAGGCGATCGAGGCTGCGCCGACGACGTATCCGGACACTGCCGCTACGTTGAGTTCAAACCCGCTGCCGGTGTCCCAAATCAAGTGCCTAATGCCATTGCAGAGGTGATAGAACAGCGCCCAAGTCCATCCGAACAAGAGGAGCCGGCCGAACCAATGACCAATGAAGCCTTGATAGGCGGCGTATCGATCCGGTCCCTCAGCCATCGCTAATAGCCATCCCACCAACAGGAGCGTTCCGACCGCAAGACCCACACCAGTCGCTCGATGCAGAATTGATCCCGCCATCGTCCATTGCCACCGGTAGATCTGCAGATGCGGTGACAGCGGTCTTTCTTTTGTACTCATCCGACCCTCGTCCATTCCATGCTGCACACTAAACCAGCGTGCGTTTTGTGCCAGCGTGATTCTGGCTTAAACCTCTTTCCTGCTCTCGTCAATTGTTCCGCGAATGACGAAATTACTTGCGACGTTAGACCGCATGCTGAATCAAGTTTCTAAGACTGCTGATACAGACCTAACAAGAGTTAATACCCCGGTAGGTTCGATGCCTTTATGCCACTAGGCTGAATAAGACCCTGGCGTCGATCGCGTCCGAGGCATCGACATCTAATCCGCCTGCACCCGCGAGGCCAGTGCTCCGCGCCGGTCCAGTGCCACCAATGTTTGAACGGAACCTCGATTCAGGATCGAAGACCGGCGCTTGCTCGCGGGTGATAGAGCGCTCAAAACCTTGGGCTTCGGCGTCCATCTGTTTCTGTTTTGTCTGCGATTTTTTAACTTCTTCGTTCTCTTGCTCGCGAATTTCTTGACGTGCCTGCAATATCTTGCGATCCGCTTCCGCTGCAACACGGCGATCCTGCGATGACGGTTCATGTGGCGCCAATGCCGCTCGTTTTACCTGCCGCATTTTGCGGAGAGTCGCTTGTGGATTGCCGGGAATTACGGAGGTGTCGATTGAGACCTCGCCAGCAACTGCATAAAACCTCCCATCTGGTCCTCTAGTGAATTGGAGGCGCGGCGCGCCCGCGTAGGGCCCCCCTGCAGAAGCGTGGGCCTGTTCGTGCGCGCGCACCTCTGCATCGCGACGTTTCAGTTCCTCGACCTTTTGCCGTTCTTCCTCCGTCAGTCCGTCAGGTCCTTTTTCGTTCTCTTTACCAACCAGTTTCGATCCTTCGGCTTTGGCTTTCTCGATGGAGCCTTTCGGTTCCTCTTCTTCCGTCACCTCACTAATCTTTTTCGCAGCCTCTTGGCTGCCGGTGACGTCGCCTGGATTAAGTGGAGCGTTCAACGCCGCGTTGGAGCTGATCCGGTCTTCCAATTCAAGGGGTGATTGTTCGTTCGGATCGACCGACGCTAAGCCTTGCGTGCTGGTCACGTTCTCGACGCTGAGCGGAGCTGTTAGTGCTTTGAGAGAATTAAAATTCTTCGACTCCGAAAGGCTGATTTCGGTAGCTGACGAAGATGGCTCGACGGCGCGCGTAGAGCCGTCCCGCACGCTCGAGCGTGTCGCCGATAGGACGGCACTTCCCGCCGTCACGACCGGAGTCGATATGCCTTCTGCAATCAACTCAGCCACCTCATCCACAGTCGAGCCCGATTTCGGGGTCAACCGTCTCCATACTTATTTTCCCTGGTAAAACCTCCGCCAGGGTTGCGCACGTCACAAAGTTAGCGGGAAACGGGTCAGAGAGTCAAAGGGCTTTGCGCTTTATTTCCTTGGCGACCTCATGGAACGCATCGCGTATTTCTTCATAGGCATTGCGTTTAAATTCAGTGGTCTGCGCCACAATAGTTTGTAAATCTGCCCATTTCCAATCACGAAACTCTGGGTGTTCGGTCGCGATATTGATTTCGTCGTCACTGCCGAGAAAGCGGAAGGCGAACCAACGCTGCATTTGCCCTTGATACTGGCCTTTCCAAGCGGTTTGCGCCAACTCAGTCGGCAGGCGGTAGTAAACCCATTCAGGGTGTTCAGCTATGATCTCGGCGTTTCTCGTGCCAATTTCTTCTTCCATTTCGCGAAAAGCGGCCTCCCAGGGTTCTTCTCCCTCGTCGATCCCCCCTTGCGGCATTTGCCAATGATCACCAGAAACGTCGTTACGGGCCCCAACGAAGACTTGTCCCTGCGCGTTGAGCAACAGGATACCCACGCAGGGGCGAAACGGTCGATCGTCTTCTGTCATGTCATCCGGATTTCGGTTTGCCGGTCTTGGTGACCCTAATTACTGAAGACAGCGGTGCAAGTACAACTTTCTTGGCATCGAGCCGGCCGATCCATCGTTTCAAGCGCAACATTGTGATTGGGAACGGTCGGACGATCGCGACCGCCCGTTTATTCTTGATTGCCACCTCGGTCAGCTTGGTCAATTGACGATCGATGTATCCACGATTCGGTTCGGCATCCGGCGAAATATCGACAACCGTGTAGGCCAGCCCAACCTCTTGCGCCGTGGGCGCCATAACTGAGGATGCCGAAGCCCGGGTATCCAGCATCAATAGGCCGCGGTTCTTCAGCTGCCGGAGGATAGGTTTCAGAGCGTTTTTTTCGACCGAGAAGCGCGATCCCATAAAATTGAAGACGCCAACATAGCCGGTGGCCCGGCTCAGAGTCCAATTTAACCGCTCGATATTTTCTTCTGCGGTATTGGCGAGCATCAGGCCGTTCGGTCCCGGGTCGTTACGGGGATAGTCGCTGGGCTCCATGGGCAGGCCAATAAGCACTTCATGGCCGTTATCGCGCGCTTGTTGCACCCAATCATCGAGACTGCGGGCGTAAGGCGCGAAGCCGAGCGTAACCGATGACGGAAGTTCAGTAATGGCTTGTTGCGTCTGTTGCGGGGAAAGTCCGAGATGCGTTACAACGAGTGCGATTCGCGACCGCGCATCGGCCTTATTGAAGGGACGGCTATAGACGCGCCAAGGTTGGCGGCCCTTCTCACCGATTTTCGGTAATGGTCCTTGGTCGGTCTCTTCGACCAATGCCATGTCGGGATGCGGATGCAAGGGTTGGCTGACGTCAGGCGTACTGGCATCGCTTGGTGCCGGTCCCTCCGATTTCGC
>JBMYRC010000164.1:0-8535 GCA_049601975.1 Alphaproteobacteria bacterium
AGCAGGTCCTCGACCTGGCGCAGCGATAAGTGATATCGGAAATACATCATCACCGCCAGGCTGGACACGTTGGGTGAACTGTTGAAATGTTGGAATGGATTTCTCATCCAACAAACTACGGACCGACCCCGCTCCGCTCAAGCCAATTTGCTCTAACACTGCCGTCGGCAGGCCAATGCTATGAAATCAGGTTTTTTAACTACTTATAGTCCTTGGTTCTTTTGGCTTTATTGATGTTACCCCTTAGGAAGATAGGGAATTGCGCCGGCTAGATCAGTGTCATCAAGGATGTGCAGCCGGGAAATGCTGCCCTCTTGGCGCGCCTTTGCATAGGGTGCGTATTCTTCGGACCCGGCAAAACTTTGCACCGCTTCCATTGAAGGGAACTCAATCAGCGCAACCAAGGTCGTGTCCAGGCCCTCACCTTCCACAGTGGTAATATTGCCAGTGCGCGACAAATATTTACCACCATGCTTATGTACGATATCATGTACATTGGCGGCATAATCTGGAACCCACGATTCGTCCGTCACCTTAATGTCTGCAATAACATATACGGTCATAATAATTCTCCCCCTGGAAGGTATAAGTTTTCCTTCGCACAGTTTGGCAGGAGTTTCTTACAAAGTCTTGAATATTTTTGCGCCGATGAACCGTGATAGGCGGAAATTGCTTGCGTCGAAAGCTCATAGAAAAGTTAATGCATAATAGGGTAGACACAAGATTATCAGCGAACGAAGTGCTTTAATCCATTTCTCTCAATTCTGTCGATCAAGCACTATAGCCTTCAAGAGGTTAACGCAGAGGAGATGGCTATCCCGGCCTTGAAGTTCTTACTTCTTCAAACTTGCCACCAGGGGAGCAGTCAGAGAGAATTTCCCCTTTTTGGCCGCGTGAGCGGCAAGTTTCAGCCGGTCAAATCGAAGTATCTTCCAATTCCGCGTGAGAAGATTTAAGCCCGCATTGCCATCTCGCCGCTGCATATATTGTACACATATAGAATTTTATAGAGTTGTATGATGAATTAATCTTATAACTAAATATTTCTGATTGGCAGCCAATTATTTTGCGGCGCTTCATTAAGGCTCATAATCGAGTAGGGTTGGGCGCATCGCAGTAAACGTCCGTTTGATCATAGAGCTTGGTGCCCCCTCAAATTTGAGTTTCAGGCCAATCCTATCCGTGTGTCCCAGAGGAACGGAGCGATAGAAGCAGGATTGATAACCAACGTGGCAGTTCGCGCCAGAGCCATCGACTTGCACGCGTAACCAGACGGCGTCCTGGTCATCGTCAAAACGCATCTCGACAACTCTCTGAATCAGACCAGTGGTCGCACCTTTGTGCCAAAGACACGCGCGGCTGCGACTCCAATAGTGCGCCTCTCCAGTTTCAATTGTTAGTTTCAAAGCTTCACTATTCATGTATCCGAGCATCAAAACATACCCTGTCGCGGCGTCGGTTGTGACGCAGGGCATCAGGCCGTCCGCATCGAATTTAGGCGCTAAGTCGTAGCCTTCCTCAACCTGCTCAACTAATGCGCGAGCCGCAAATGTGAAGATCTCTCTTATTGGCATTGTTAGGCGCCATCAATGCGGCTCCTTGAGCCTCCAATAATCGCAAGAAACTCTTGACGCGTCGTGGGATCGTCACGGAATGACCCCAACATACGGCTTGTAACCATGCTGACACCTGGCTTGCGGACACCGCGCGTGGTCATGCATTGGTGCGCTGCCTCAATGACGACGCCGACACCGTGTGGCTTCAGAACTTCTTGAATCGTATTGGCAATCTGCGCGGTAAGCGTCTCTTGAATTTGCAACCTCTTGGCAAACACTTCGACGACGCGCGCCAGCTTCGAAATGCCAACAACGCGATCGGACGGCAGATAACCGATATGCGCCCTACCCAGGATGGGAACGATGTGATGCTCGCAGTGCGATTCGAGTTTGATGTCACGCATGACGACCATTTCGTCGTAGTCGGCCGTCTCTTCAAATGTCGTCGTTAACATCGCTACCGGATCTTCGTAATATCCTGCGAAAAACTCTTCATAGGCCCGCACGACCCGATTCGGTGTATCGACGAGGCCTTCGCGCCCAGGATCATCACCCGCCCATTCGATAAGCGTTCGAACGGCTGCTTCCGCTTCTGCCTGACTCGGCCTTTTTCGTCCGGTTAAGTTGTTGTGTGCCGAGCCCTTAGGGCGGCCCCCGGCTGACTTTAAGTTCATCCAAATTCCTTTACCGAGGCCACCCTCGGTTCGTAGTGTATCTATTTCTTGCAATCAAGTAATGATACGTTATAACGTTATAACGTTATCTAAGTTGATTACAAGAAGGGATTAAGGTACTGGAGCCTCCGTCAATCCAGCCTATACCCTGTGCTGATCCCAATTGCCGTGGTCAGCATGAGCTGGCGGAACGGATGGCGATGGCCGCGTTTCTTTGTGCAGGGCGCGGCGCGCAATTCGCTGAACTACGCCGCCGGATGTTAGAGTTGCTTTGGGAGGGTGATCGCCCAATGGGTGCCTATGAGCTTATGGAAGCGTCGGCGCCGGATGTTACTCGCCGGGTCGCACCAACCACCGTTTATCAGGCACTTGAGTTTCTTATACCACTGGGACTTGTCGCAAAAATCGAAAGCCGGAATGCCTACGTCCCATTTCCGCACGCAGAGCGCCACCATGATTGTCTGTTCTTCATCTGCAACATTTGCAGGGCGTCGGCTGAGTTGGAAGACCAGAGACTTGAGCATCTAATCAAGGAAGGTGCATCGCGAATCGCCTTCCACGCATTACGGCCCGTTGTCGACGTGGAAGGCACTTGTTCGACTTGCGCCTCTGCCGACGCGGCTTAAAGGATCCAATGGAAAACTGGAATTTGGATAATTCATTGCAGCGTCTGCCGACCTCGAAATCTCTAAAGCCGAAGTAGTGCCATGAGTTTGCACCTCACCAATACCATCAAACGAACGAAAGAGCCGTTCGTGCCGGCAAATCCTGATCGTGTGACGATGTATGTCTGCGGACCGACTGTTTACAACTTCGCCCAAATCGGTAGTGCACGCCCTGCGGTCGTTTTCGACGTTCTGTATCGAATCTTAAAAAGGCTTTTTGGCGCGCTCATCTATGCTCGTAATTTCACGGATGTTGACGACAAAATAAATACCGCCGCGAAGGCATCAGGTATTCCGATTGCGACGATCACGGAGCGTTAGATTGAAGCCTACCAATCTCACATGGCCGCGCTCGGCGTTCTTACACCGGACCTTGAGCCATGCATAACAGAGCACATTCCCAATATCATCTATATGGTGAAACGGTTGATCAAGCGCGGTAATGCTCATGCGGTAGATGGATATGTCTTGTTCGATATTCGTTCGTTTCCTGGATATGGCGCTCTATCCGGCCGGGATCGAGACGGCATGATTGCGGGCGCTAGGGTTGAAGTCGCACCCTATAAGCGCGACCCAGCGGACTTCGTTCTCTGGAAACCTTCAACACCAGACCTGCCAGGCTTGACAAGCCCACGGGGCCGTGGCCTCCCCGGTTGGCATATCGAATGATCGGCTATGATTGAGGAGCGTTTAGGCTTGTCGATCGATATTCATGGAGGTGGCCAAGACCTGATTTATCCACACCATGAAAATGAGATCGCCCAAGGTACCTGCGCCCATGACGGGGAGCTTTACTGCCGCTTTTGGGTACACAATGGCTTTGTCACCGTTGAAGGGCGCAAAATGTCGAAATCGTTCGGCAACGAGTTTCTTGTTCGCGATCTCCTCAATAATGCACCGGGCGAAGCCATTCGCTTCGCCCTCTCGAGTGCACACTGTCGCCAATCACTCGATTGGAGTGCCAAAGGACTTACTCAAGCAAGACGTGGTCTTGATCGGTTATACGGCGTGCTCCGCGAAATAGACGATGCGCCAAAAACGCCCTGTGTGGCCAGCTTGCTGGAGACTTTCGAAGCGGCGCTTGAGGACGACCTAAACTTCCCAGCAGCGATCGCTGAACTCTTTCGATTAGCGCATGCGGCGCGTCAAGCTGAGACCAAGGCGGACCGAGCTTCCTACAAGGCGGCATTGCGTGACGCGGGTGGACTGCTGGGCCTGCTGCAGCAGGCCCCTTCGGCGCGGTTCTGGCAGACCGCGGAGGATGGCCGTAAAACGTCAAGAATTGAGCAACTAGCCGAGGCTCGGATGGCTGCGCGGTCAGCGCAGGACTTCGACACCGCAGATCGGATTCGCGAGGACCTCTCTTCCCTCAGCGTCACTGTCCAGGATCGGGCAGATGGTTCCGCTTGGCAAAGTACTCGTTAGATCGATGTCGCAGCGCCCTCACCACCCGAGAATCACCTTAGCCTTATGAATAGGAATATTGTCTAGATGATCCGCAAAGATACCTGCGATGACGCCCGGATCGATGGCTTCTGGCACATGTATTTGATACCTACCTTCGGCCGGTTCACTAAGGTGGTTTTTTTGCTGGCGGTTTACATAACGATAAGCTCTTCACCAGCGCGAGCGCATCCGCACGCCTGGATTGATCTACGCAGCACTGTCGTGCTCGACGACGCCGGTCGCGTCACTGCTATTGAACAACAATGGTCGTTCGACCCTTTGTATACTGTTTTCGCAACGGACGAGATTACCACCACAACCGGCACCCAGGCGGAAGCGTTGCGGAAGCTTGCCAAGGTCAACCTCGAGAATTTGCGCACTCACGACTACTTCACCGAGGTACGCGTGGGCAGTTTGAAGGCCGCCCTCGGCACGGTGAGCGAGTTCGAAAGCGAACTTCGCGAGGGGCGGTTGTGGATGCGCTTCGTGGTTCCGCTCCGCGAGCCCGCTGATCCCACAAGAGAAAAAATTGTATTCGCCGTCTTCGATCCGACTTACTACGTTGAAATTCTCCATCTCCGTGAGGATGTGATTGCCTTTCGCGGGGGCCCGGCCGGCAGCTGTCATGGCGAAATCGGGCCGCCCAATCCAACGACCGAGGCGATCCTGTTGGCTCGGGCTATGGATCGAGACGCAACGCCGGATACCTCACTAGGAAAGATTTTCGCCGAACAGGTAGAGATCACGTGCCGATAACGCGTCTAAAAATAGGTGTCGCCGCTGGTATCGCGCTACTGATTGCCGGAGTCTCCATTGCTATAACGTCAGAAGGGGGACCTGCACTCTGGTCCGAGCTCGTGCTTGAGATTCAATCCGTGCAGCGTGATCTTCACCGCCAGCTCGCCAGGGCGATACAAATGGTGAAGGCTGAAGGAATGGCCGCCTCTTGGTCACTCATCGGCCTCAGCTTTCTCTACGGCGTGTTTCATGCTGCCGGGCCCGGTCACGGTAAGGTCGTGATTTCAACGTACATTCTGACCCATGAGAGTCAGCTGCGCCGCGGCCTGCTACTATCTCTCGTATGCGCACTCTGCCAGGGCCTCACAGCCATAGTGGCCGTCGGCGTGACTGCTGAGCTCCTCGGTTTTACGCTTCGCCAAGCCCAAGGCGCCGCCACAGGCCTTGAGACTCTGAGCTACGGTCTCGTAGCGCTCCTCGGCCTGACATTGGTGTTGAGCCGGGCAGGTCACGTTTTACGGCAGAACCGCAGTTCGGCACCCAACTTTTGCAAAGACCAGTCGCAGTCCGTGCACGAACACCACAACAATCACGAAGAAGGGTGTTCGAGTAGCGACCATCACCATGGACCTTCGCTTCAGGATCTGGAAAGCCCCCTCTCCTGGAAAGGCTTCGTCGGCATGGTTGCATCAATCGGTCTGCGACCCTGCAGCGGCGCCGTGCTTGTCTTGCTCGTCGCCTACTCTCTCGACCTCCGGTGGGCTGGGATAGGGGCTGTACTCGCAATGTCGCTTGGCACTGCGATCACAGTTTCACTACTTGCTACTCTGTCTGTCTATGCGCGCAAAGGTGCATTGCGCCTTGCGTCGCTGATCCCGAGCTCAGCTGTTCAGCTAACGGTCGCGTTCGATTTTATCGCCGTCGTTGGCGGTTTGCTTATCCTTATCGCCGGTATTCTTATGCTACAAGCGGCATGGACTGTGCCGGCGCATCCTCTTCGCTAGAGTCTCAATCAATATTGAGGCAACCTTCCAGTTGCCGGTCTTACGATCCGAGCGATTTCGTCAGCGTCGTCGCGTTCTGGCGCATCATTTTTAGATAGGTGGAAGCCGGACCGTCGGAGCCGGAGAGCGCATCCGAGTAAAGCGTGCCGCCAATGGTGACCCCGGTCTCGCGGGCGATCTGCTCCAGGAGCCTGTTATCGGTGATCGTCTCGACGAACACGGCTGAGATACCTTCTTTGCGGATCTGAAGAATCATCTTGGCCACATCCGCAGCCGACGGTTCACTGTCGGTGCTGAGGCCTTGCGGTGCTTCGAAAGCCAGTCCGTAGCTGACCGCAAAATACCCGAACGCGTCATGCGAGGTAACCACGGTGCGCTTGCTTTTCGGTAGCTTCGCCATCATCGCGCGGATGTCGGTATCCAACGATTTGATCTCCGCCACATAAGCCGCACGATTGCCATAGAAGGCCGCAGCGCGTGCCGGATCGACCTTGGCGAGAGCTGCAGTTATATTGTCCACGTAGGTCACGGCGTTCTCGAGGTTTTGCCATGCATGAGGATCAAAGACGCCGTGATCATGTCCGGCATGCTCGTCTCCATGCTTGTCATCAGCATGGTCTTTATGGCGCGCTTCCTTGCCGTGATCATCTTTGTGGTCTTCGTCATGCCCATCTTCAAAGGCGATCGCATTGATACCTCGGGTCGTGACCACCCGCATGCCATTAAAACCAGAAGCCTCGACAAGGCGGTCGATCCAACCTTCAAAATTGAGCCCGTTTACGAAGAGGAGCTCGGCTTTGCTGACCGCGCGGGCATCGTCCGGCGTGGGTTGAAAGACATGCGCGTCACCATCCGGGCCGACGAGTGTGGTGACCGAAACATGTGCGCCTCCGATGCGCTTCACCATATCGCCAAGGATTGAAAAGGTGGCGACGACAGGGATAGGCTTATCCGACTGCGCAAACGCTGGTGCGGCAAGTAATAGAGCAACAAGACCCATCGCAATCTTCAGAATCGTTCGGCGGTTCTTCATAGCTTTATCCTTCAGGTTTCGATGTGGGGACGGGGCAATGTTCTAGCGATTAGGCCATGCGCCGGCCCAATTACCAGCGATACGCCGTAAACAATACCCGCCACGAGGATGATGGCCGGTCCGGACGGCAGACTGAAATGATACGAAAGCAGCAGTCCGCAGAGGCTCGAAAAGACGGCCGTGACGACGGCAACCGTTATCAGTCCGCCGATACTTTCAGCCCAGAATCGCGCGGTGGCAGCAGGTAGAATCATGATACCGACAGCCATAAGCGTACCAAGAGCGTGGAACCCGCCAACCAAATTCAATACCACGAGCGCAAGGAAGGTTAAATGGGTTACGGCGCTGAGCCCGCTGACCGAGCGCAGAAACTGCGGGTCAGCGCATTCAAGGACGAGAGGTCGGAACAGGGCTGCAAGGACAAGCACCGAGAGGCTCGCGATTGAACACAGAAGGATCAGCGCGCCATCGTCGAGCGCCAATACCGTGCCGAACAATACGTGCATCAAGTCCACATTGCTGCCGCGTGTCGATACAATAAGCACGCCGAGCGCCAACGAAATTAGATAGAAAACGGCAAGGCTTGCATCCTCTCGCAAGGCTGTGACACGCGTGACGAAGCCCGAGAGCAGTGCCACGGCCATACCGGCAATGAGCCCGCCAATGGTCATGGCGCCAAGCGAGAGCCCAAAAATTAGATATCCGACTGCTGCACCCGGCAGGATCGCATGCGCCATCGCGTCACCCGTTAGACTCATTCGCCGCAACATGAGGAACACACCCACTGGAGTCCCACCGACAGAAATGGCGATGCAGCCAAACAATGCGCGGCGCATAAACCCGAACTCCGCAAACGGCGAGAAAAAAATCTCCCAGATCACGTCGAGCTCCGACCGCAGATATGTGGCGGCCCGGCGCACGCTTCGCACATTTGGCGGGCGCGAAACTGGTTCTCAGAGGTAAGAACCTTTTCCGTGGGCCCATGGGCGACGAGCTCACGCGCAAGCATTAGCGTCTGTGGGAAATACCCACGGACCGTTTCCAAGTCGTGCAACACAGCGATCACTGTTCGCCCTTCGCCATGCCATCGCTGTATCACGCCGATCAGGTCCGCCATGGCACTTGCGTCGATCGCGCTGAAAGGCTCATCCAACAAAACGAGCTGTGCATCTTGCAGCAAGAGCCGAGCGAATAGCGCTCTCTGCAATTGCCCGCCGGAAAGCGATCCGATCTGGCGGGATTCAAATCCGGTCAGTCCCACGGCGGCAATAGCAGCATCGATGCGCGTGCGACGCTTCTTTCCCAGCGATCCAAACGGGCCGATCTCACGCCAGAGCCCCATGGTGACGAGGTCGACCACTGAAAGCGGGAAGGATTTGTCGATTTCCGATTGTTGCGGCAGAAAAGCGACGTCTTCGC
>JBMYRC010000165.1:0-8344 GCA_049601975.1 Alphaproteobacteria bacterium
CGCCCCGCATCCGTCTTCATATCAATGGCGATGCTCTTCTTGTTCCGGTTAAAGGCCAAATAGAAATGCCCTTCTCCGCCGACCTCGGGCGGTTTCATACGGCGCGAATCGTCACCGCTGCCGGGTACTTCGACCTTTATAACTTCCGCGCCCATATCCGCGAGCTGCATGGTGCAATTCGGCCCGGCGATGATCCGCGAGAGATCGAGGACCCGCACACCCTCTAACGGCAGCGCGCTCATACGGAGAACTCCACAGCGCTCTGCATTTGCTCAAGCGCCTGGATGGTTCCCGTTACCAAACAATCAAATATTTCCGCCGCTGGACGAACACTCGCCAACATGCCCGAAGCTTGACCCGCTGGATTGCTGTGCAGGTCATACCGTCCCGCCGCTGCTGCCGATGCGTTAAAATCGTCCATCATGATTTTTTGATATGGCATCGGAAGCGGCTCCAAACCTGATTCGTCCCAAGCCTGTACGACTGAATTTTTATAACTGCGCATGGTTTTCCCTGTGTAAATTCTGCGAATATCGAAGTCTTGTGATCGACCATCGACAATCTGCTGTTTGTTTTGTGGATTAATCGCGCATTCCGCCGCGACCAAGAAAGCGGTCCCTATCCACGCACCGCTGGCACCCAATGCCAAAGCAGCAGCAACGCCGCGACCGTCGGATATTCCGCCAGCACCCAATACCGGCATCGGCGCCACGGCATCAACAACCTGCGGGATCAACGGGAAGTTCGCGATCTTTCCCGTATGACCACCGGCTTCGTAACCTTGGGCGACGATGATATCGACCCCTGCGTCTTTTTGCCGTTCTGCGTTCCGTGGCGAACCAGCCAGACCCATGACCTTCATATCCCGATCATGCGCCAACGGCACCACCCAACTAGGGTCGCCGAGCCCAGCCGCGAAGACTTGTACGTCTTCCTCCATGATCACGTCGACTTGTTGCTGGATATTGTTGCGATTCGTTTGTCCCGGTGTGCCACCATCCGCACCGGAGGTATTGGCGACGACAAATTCATTGTCGACTTCAACCGGCGACAATTCGAACTTTTCCATCAACCTTTCGACGAAAGCGACATGTTCCGGGAACCGTTGACGCAATTGCGCGCGCACCGCCGAGCGTGTTCCGCCTGCTTCAGCCGCTACTTTTCCCGGCAGAATCAGATCCACGCCCACTGGCTTTGACGTCAGGGACCGGGTCTCGCGAATGGCGTCGCGTAATTCCTCCGGCGTCAACCCAGAGCCACCAATCACCCCCAAACCGCCTGCTTCCGACACGGCAGCGACCAGCGCCGGCGGTGTCGCCCTGCCACGCGAACCCATTCCCGCGAGAACAATCGGATACTCAATGCCCAATTGCTCGCACAAAGAAGTCCGAAATATCGACGTCGCCATTTAAAATCTCTCCACCCAATCTTTTCGGCTACTTCGAATGATGTATGCTCGCTTGAAACGGTGAACAGCAGGACCGAAACAGCTTGCGAACTAGGATCGAGGAAAATTCATGGCAACCGATAAACTTGGGTTGGAATTTACGGTCTCACTTCCCGATACAGCAGATGCCTTTAACGCAGCCATGGACGATTACATGCTGTTTAGCGGGGAGCTGGTGGGACGTCTCCTGTCCACGGCGGAGGTCGATCCTGACTTCGCCATGGGTACTGCTTGACCGGGTATCTGCGCCTGTTAGGCGGCGTCGGACCAAGCCATCCGCGCGTCAGCCTTGAACTACGCGCCGCCCGAGCGCGCCGCAGCCGTGTGACCCCGCGCGAACAAGCCCATATCGACGCCTTTGAAGTTGCCGCCACCGGCGAGTTCTCCAAAGCGGGCCGCATGTGGGACGAAATCCTGTGCGAATATCCACACGACATGATGGCGGCCAAATGCGCTCATGAATCCTACTTCCTGGTCGGCGAGGCCCGGCTGCTGAGAAAATCGGTCCAAACCATCCTGCCGAATTGGAGCAAAAATATGCCCTATTACGGGTATCTCCTCGGCATGGGCGCGTTCGGCCTGGAGGAAGCGGGTGACTATGCGGAGGCAGAGAAGATGGGCCGTGAGGCCGTCGAGATCGAGCCACGTGATGGCTGGGCCGTCCACGCCGTCGCCCATGTGATGCAGATGCAGGGCCGTTGCGAAGAAAACATCAAATGGCTGGAGAGCACCGTCGACAATTGGCGTGATGCGGTCTGGCTCAGCGGTCATTTATGGTGGCATCTGTGCCTTCCGTTGCTGGAGAAAGAGCAGTTTGACCGGGTCTTGGATATCTACGACGCCCGCATGGCGAATTGCGACGATGATATGGTCACTCGACTGATGGATTGCAGCTCCATGTTGTGGCGGTTGGAATCGCTGGGCCTGGACGTAGGCGACCGCTGGGAGCCCTTGGCCGACAAGTGGATGCGCCACTCGGACGAACACGCGATTGCCTTCACTGACGCACATTTCGCAATGACCATGGCCGCCGTCGACCGACAACGCACGCTCCGGCGGTTTATGCAGAGCCAACATGCTTTCGTCGAGGCGGAAAAGAGCACTAATTCCGACATCCTCGAACGCATCGGAGGTCCTCTCTGCGAGGGATTCGGCGCCTATCGGAACGAGGAATATGGCGAAGCTGCCAATAAGATTGGCCCCATTATCGCGGAGACCTGGCGGATCGGAGGAAGTAACGCGCAACGAGATGTCTTTCGCCTGACGCTGACCAACGCCTTGATACGCGGGCAACGTTTCGAGGAGGCCCGTGGTATTCTGGAGCCCCTCGCACAGGCAAGAGAGACACCGAGCCTTCTCTATGATTTGGCGACAGCCTATGACGGCCTCGGGAAATCGGAAGAAGCGGACAGGCTGAGAAATAGAGCGGCCGCGCGACTCAATTAGATAGGGAAATTTAGATTTGGGGAAAAGCGCCCCTTATTTGACCCTCATGAACGACGAAAACCGCCATACGCACGCAAAGTCACTGCGCGATATTGAAGATCGTCTCTTTGATGTCGTCATCGTTGGGGGCGGGATCAGTGGATCAAGTTCCGCTCAACATTTAGCGGCCGCCGGATACAGCGTTCTCCTTGTGGAAAAAAACGATTTCGCGTCAGGAGCCTCGTCGCGGTCTAGTAGATTACTTCACAGTGGCTTGCGATATCTGGCACCGCCAAATTCTCTATGGGATTTTGTAAAAAAGCCAAGCTCTTTCCTTTCGAATGTCCGTTCCGCCCGAGAATCGAGCCAGGTCGGAGACGAAATGATTCGTTCTTTACCATATGGCGTTCACACGACCCGTTTGCTTTTGCCTATTTTTGAATCGTCGAACTATCGCGGATGGCAAGTCGACCTGGGCGCCAAATTTCTGCAGCTTGTCGGTCTTCGCAAAACACCGCTAAATTATGTTCGCGATGCAGCCGACGACGCACAAAGCCTGCCTTTCATTAAATGGCTGAGACAAGGAAACCAATTGCAAAGCGTCGCCGGTGTCGACGATCACCAATTTCATTGGCCCGAGCGCATCTGTATCGATGGCATTTTGGATGCCGAGCGGATGGGGGCCGTTGTTCTGAATTATACAGCTGCGGAAGAATTTGAGCGCGAGAACGACGTGTGGCGAGTTACCCTTAAAGACTAGGACGGCGACAAAGCAGCTGTAAGCGGCAAAGTATTGTTGAATTTCACCGGCGCGTGGATCGATCGCGTCAATGGGATGAACCCCGCCAAGACGCAACCCAAAAGACAGATTGTTTGGGTCAAGGGTGTCTCCATCGCCCTCCAACTGCCTGAGAAATTCGAAGGGCTCGGCATCGCCGGGCTAAACTCCGAAGGCGACGCCATCATGTGCGTTCCCTGGGGCAAGCTGCACTACATCGGCCCGACCGAAACCGTCTATGAAGGTGACATTGAATGAGTTGCCGGAAGATGAGGATATCGACGAGCTGATCCATGAGATCAATTTGTTTATGCCGGGTATGAACATGGACCGGTCAAAAATTCTCCAGGCCTGGGCGGGAATCAGACCTCTCAACTACGACCCCGACCTCCCCAAGGGACGGAAGCTCCCGTGCAGCGTTATTCATGATCTCGGCAAGGAAGGCTTTCCCAACATGCTGACTGTGACCTGGGCCGCCTTTATGATGCACCAGCCGACTGCTCGGCGTGTGGTGAAAGCCGTTAGAAAGCGCCTCCCCCCGTCTCTTCCACAACATGCGCTGCGCTTCGGTGGCGAGGAGGTGGATGCTACTTCTTCTCCATCGCTATTGGCGGCCAGACCTGATGTCACGCACGCGCACATTCTACGCTCTGTCGAAAAAGAATACGAACGAGACCTGGTCGGCATCCTATACCGGCGAACCGGTCTCGGATGGTATACGCAAATTCCAGAGAAAGCGGCGCGAGAGACGGCGGAGATAGTGGCGCCAACCCTTGGGTGGGATAAGAATGACATTGACCGCGAAGTCGAGAGTTTCGCAGCGTATATTCGCAAGTATCATTTGCTGAGTCCTACCGACTGGACCGCGTGACCCAAGGGGTCGAAGACCTATATCGCTAAATAACACAACTAACGGCGCTGCGCTGAAGACCGCGCGGCGCATTTTTTCGGCTACCGCATGAGAGGGCTTCCCATGGCTGCAAATCAAATCACCGGACGTTCGGCGTTCCTGTCACTGCTCAAGGACGAGGGCATCACGCATCTGTTCGGCAATCCCGGCACGACGGAATTGCCCATCATGCATGCGTTAAAGGACCATCCGGATCTCACCTATGTCATGGGCATGCAGGAATCCGTCGTGGTCGCCATGGCGGATGGATTTTCGCGGGCGACGGGTCAACTCGTCGCCTGTAATGTCCACGTGGCGCCCGGCCTAGGTAATGCCATGGGCGCGCTCTACAATTGCAAATTCACGGGCACACCGCTCATCATCACAGCAGGTCAGCAAGAGCTGGGTCACGGGCTGACCGAACCCTTGCTTTATGACCCCTTGGTCCCGATGGCGGAGCCATTGGTCAAATGGGCGACGGAAATTACGCGCCTGGAGGACATGCCACGCATCGTACGCCGCGCTGCCAAGATCGCGATGACACCGCCGATGGGCCCCGTCTTTATTTCCCTGCCGGGTGACATTTTGAACAACGAAGCCGGCATCGATTTGAGCACGAGCACACGTATCGACACTCGCAACCGGCCCTCTGACGAGGCACTCGCGGGTCTCGCGGAGCGCATTTTGCGCGCGGACAACCCGGTAATGGTCTGCGGCAACGAGGTCGTGACCAGCGACGCCTTGGCTGAGGTAGGAGAATTCGCCGAAGCATTGGGCGCCACCGTCTATCAGCAAACAATCCCGTTCGGCTCGCATTTTCCCTCCGAGCACCCTTGTTTCGTCGGTGCATTGTCCCGCAATCAAAAGCAGGTCCGCGGTGTCCTTGAGCCGTTTGACTTGATGATTGTGGCCGGCGGAGATGTCCTCAGAATGTCGGTCTGGGATGAAGTCGATCCGATGCCGGAGAACCTGCCGATCATCCAAATCGGCCTCAACGATTGGGAAATGGGCAAGAACTACGCAACCGAAATGGCGATCGGAAGCGATGTCCGAGAGACGCTCAGGGCACTGACACCCATCATGAAAGAGAAAGGCGGATCGGCCCTCTCTGATACGGCGACGAAGCGCATAGCCGCACTTTCCGACAAGAATTGGACCGCAAATCGCGCAAAATTGATCGAGAAGATTAAGACCGAAGATACCGACTCACCGATCAGCCCGGATTGGCTGATGCTGCAAATACACGAGGCCTTGCCGGAGAACGGAATCGTCGTCAACGAAGGGGTGACCGCGAGCCGTTATTTGAACGACATCCATCCCTATCGCGAGCGTCACGATTTTCACGGTCTCGCCAGCGGCGGGATCGGTTGGGGCATCGCGGCGGCGGTCGGCGTGCAACTCGCGCATCCGGATCGAACCGTCTGCGCGATCATCGGCGACGGCAGCTCTATGTACAGTATTCAAGCGCTCTGGAGTGCGGCCAACCAGAAACTGCCGATGACTTATGTGATCGTGAACAACGGCGGTTATCGCATCATCAAGCAGCGGCTGCTGTCCTTCCATCAGAACGATCAGTTTGTCGGCATGGACTTCAAGGATCCCGAAGTAAACTTCGCCGACCTTGCAAAATCGATGGGCGTGGAATCGGAACGCGTCAGCGATCCGGCGAATTTACGCGCCGCGCTGGATCGCGCTTTGGCCAACAAAAGCGGCCCCAACCTGGTAGAGGTGATTTGCGAAGGCTCCGTCTAACGACCGAGAATTGGGTTGCGCAAAACCCGCGAAGCCTTAAATCCCTTTCGAGTGAACTATAAGGGGCAGTTGCGAATGGATTTCGCTGCGTTTCAGGCATCCGTGGAGGAAGAGACACCTCCCGTCAAAGCAGGTTTAGCCTTGCTCGCCCTTTGGCATGCCGCGAAGGGAGACTGGGAGACCGCGCATGTCACCGCGCAAGAGGACAAGACTATGTCCGGCGCCTGGGTGCATGCTTATCTCCACCGCGTCGAAGGCGATCTGTCGAATGCCGGCTATTGGTACCGCAAAGCCGGACGCCCTGAAGCCTCCAGTTCCCTGCGAGCGGAATGGAATGAAATCGCAAAGGCTCTGCTCTAAAGCATCCGGCAAACAATGCGGGCACTTCTCCAACGGGTTCGTACAGCAAGCGTCACGATCGACGCTGTGATCGTCGGCAAAATCGACCATGGCCTGTTGATCTTCGTCTGTGCCGTCCCGGGAGACGACGAAATAACCACCAAGTCCTTCGCGGCAAAGATCGCGAAAATTCGTATATTCCAAGACGACGACGGTCGTATGAACCGATCCCTTCGGGATATCGGCGGCAAAGCGTTGATCGTTAGTCAATTCACCTTGGCCGCCGATACCAGCCGAGGAAACCGGCCCGGGTTTTCCGGGGCGGCGCCACCCGATATTGCGCGGGAGCTGTACGAATACTTCTGCGCTTGTATGAAAGACGATGGTATCCCCATCGAAACCGGCCGTTTTGGAGCCGATATGGCGGTGGAACTGATCAATGACGGACCGGTCACCATCTGGCTGGACAGCGAGGTCTGAATAGCGCGCGGTGCAAGCTATGTTAAGCACGCACTCAAGCCAAATGACAAGGTCAGCTCCGACGACCGGGTGCGGGGTTTAAGAGTTGGCCCTCAACGGTATCCTCATCAGAATGCCGCACCCCCCTGTCCTGGAACGGTGCATCTGGGTTAAAGTGAGCACGGAGGAACAACGCGCGATATTAGCCAATACCTTCGAGGCGGCACTCGACGCGATACCGGGATAAAGAGGGACTCATCTTGACACATGGCATTATCTGCGCCGCCCAGCCGGAAGCGGCCGAGGCAGGCGCACTTGCACTGAAAAACGGTGGCAACGCAGTCGATGCTGCGATTGCTTGCGCGCTCGCCCAAGGCGTCATCGACCCGCTGATGTGCGGGTTGGGGGGCGTCGGCAGCGCGGTGGTTCATGACGCCAAATCAGGCAAGACCGAGAATATAAACTTCTTGGGCGTCGCACCGGCGGCGGCGCGCGACGATATGTGGGTGGACGCAATCGAAGGCGAGACCGCCGACGCGTTCGGATTCATGCTACGCGATAAAATAAACGCGATCGGCCATCAAGCAGTCATGGTACCGGGAAACCTGAAAGGCTATCACACGCTGCTTAGCGATTACGGCAGTATGGATTGGTCGGATATCAGCCGCAGCGCCATTGCCTTGGCCGACGGCGGTTGGATCGTCCGCCCTCATGTCTATTCCTACGCAATGCAGGACGAGGAAGCGCAAGGCCGCATCCACAATTCCGATATCCTTGGTTACACATCCGAAGGTCGTACGCTGTATCTGGGCTCGGACGGACACATTAAAAAACCCGGCAATCTCGTCCGCAATCCGCAACTGGGATATTTGCTCAAGACCATCGCGTCGGAAGGCATTGATGTCTTTTATAAAGGCGACATCGCGGGGCGCATCGCCGACGATATGCACGCCAAGGGTGGCCTCATTACGCGCGAAGACCTCGCCGCCTATGAAGTTGTCCGATCACCCGCACTGTCCGGCAGTTATCGCGGGCTTCGGATCGCCACCAACGTCCCGGGCGGATCCGGCGTACAAGTTATCGAAGCACTCAATATCTTGGAGCATTTTGACCTCACTGCCCTCGGCCACAACACGCCGGAATACATTCGCACCGTCGTCGAGGCCATCGCATACGCGTTCAACGACAAGCGCAACAAGGTGGGTGATCCTGCTTTCGTCGATGTGCCACTCGATCAACTCGTCGATAAGGACTA
>JBMYRC010000166.1:0-8319 GCA_049601975.1 Alphaproteobacteria bacterium
ATGGGCGGCATCCACAATTGGCTGGAGGTCTGCGCCAACAATCACCGCACAATCTGCGACCTCAATCCGAACGACATGATGCAGACCTACAATCCGGTCGACGCTCGGTTCGACGATATCTATTTGGTCAAGAAGACCGGCACCAAACAGGGCTGGGCAAATACCGCGCCCGAAGAGGATTTCAACTACGGCTTCCCGCAAGAAGTCGAGGCATTCTATCGCACCGTCGCTTATGGCGATCCGGTGGAAAGTGACAGCCAACTCGCAGCCGACACCATCTCGACCGTCTATAGCAGATATCTCAGTGCGGAGCAGGAGGGCGCGCAAGTCACCGTGGAATTACTGTGACCAGTGTCATCATCTGCGGCGGCGGTGTCATCGGCGCTTGCGTGGCGTTCTATCTGGCTGAGCGGGGAGCCGACGTCACGGTTGTCGAACGAAACGGCGTTGCCAATGGGGCGTCCGGTAAGTCCGGCGGGTTTCTGGCGCTCGATTGGTGCCAAGGCACACCAGTCGATCCGTTGGCGCGGCGTAGCTTCGATCTCCATGCGGAACTGGCGGAGCGGGTTGGTATCGATTGGGGATATCGGCGTGTCGAAACATTAGGCGTTGCGGCCAGTCCGCGCCACAACTTGAGCCGATTGCGATCGGCGCAGGCTCCGGGTTGGCTCGGGCCCGATGCGGCGGTCCATGGCCAATTGGGAACGCCAGAGACGACTGCGCAAGTGACACCGGACCTCTTCACCAAGGGCATGCTGACGGCCAGCGGTGCCAAAGTGGTCGAGGGTGCGGTCGAGGGCGTTTTCTTGGAAGACGGACGCGCGACCGGCGTGCTGGTTGATGGCAAACTACTGACCGGGGACGCAACCGTCATTGCCATGGGCCCTTGGTCCGTGCTTGCCTGCCCATGGCTGCCACTGCCAGGTGTTTATGGCCTGAAAGGTCATAGCCTCGTCTTTCGCTATACCCCAGACGACCCAAAAGCGCTGTTCGTCGAGCTAGAAAACGATGAGGGCGAGATTTCAACCCCGGAAGTGATGCCACGTCCGGACGGCACGACCTATGTTTGCGGTCTTTCCGGTGCAGCGCCTTTGCCCATCGACCCAGCGCATGTGAGCACGGAAGATGGCGGGCCGGAGAAATTGCGGGCAATGACGGCGATGTTCGCCCCCGAACTTGGCAATGCGGAGATCCTCGCCTCGCAAGCCTGCTACCGTCCGGTAACACAGGATTGGATACCGTTGATCGGCGCCGTGTCCGGCGTCGCGGGTGCCTATGTCGCGACCGGCCACAGTGTCTGGGGCATGTTGAACGGCCCCGCCACTGGTGAGGCCATGGCGGAGCTGATTCTCGACGGTACAGCCAGCAGTGTTGAAATATCGCCGTTCGATCCAGGAAGGTTACCGGTATTGGATGCGGGATCGATTATCAGATAAAGATGAACGGCTTCCAGTCTAACCTTCCCCCGCATGCGGGAGGAGGGACGTCACCGGGCGGCAAGATAGAATTCCGTCTTCCGCGTGCGGGAGAGGGTTAGACTGGGAGCTCGTGGGTTTTGACGCCAAAGCCCTCTAGATTGACAATGACACCCGAGCGAAACGAGAGGGAGAGACATCCATGAATGAACCAGCCATCCAACGGTTAGACTCCCGCGCTGCCTGGACGCCGAGCGATTATCCGACGAAAGACAGCTTCGCCATTGATTTAGAGCCGCACCATATCACGGTGTTGGAAGCGGAGGTCGAGCGGTTCAAAGCAAGCGGCGGCGGGCACGAAGACCTGGCGCAATCGAGCTTCCCGCTCACCAAAATTTCCGACGATATCGCGGCTTGGCGTGCGGAAGTACATGACGGGCGCGGCATGATCCTGTTGCGGGGCGTGCCGGTGGAACAGATTGACCTCGACGACCTGCGACTGATGTATCTTGGCCTCGGCACTCATTTTGGCCGCCCGGTCTCGCAAAGCAATATGGGAGAGCTTGTCGGCGAGGTCGTCAATATCGGCGACAAGGACCTGAAGGAACGGGCCTATCGCAGCAGCCGGAAATTGATGCTGCACACCGATCGCGCCGACCACATCGCCATGTTGTGCATTCGTCCTGCCATCGAAGGCGGCCTCAGCGGTTACGCCAGTGCCTTGACCATCCACAACATCATGCTGTCGGAACGCCCTGACTTATTGGCGCATCTCTATCACGGGTTCCACCACCACCGCTTCGGCGAGCAACCACCAGGTGAGCCGCTTGTGACCCGCGAGCGCATTCCAATCTTCTCCGTCACGGACGGGGTTCCGTCGGTGATTTTTATCCGGGGGTATATCAACCTCGCGGTTGAGGAAGGCCATGTGACCTTATCCGAGGGGGAATTGGAAGCGCTCAACTACATGGAAGAAGTCTCGAACCGACCCGACGTGCGGCTCGATTTCCCGATGGCGCCGGGCGACCTGTTGTTCGTCAACAATTGCCTGATCCTACACACGAGAACGGCCTTCGAGGATTCGGATAAACCTGAGCTTCGCCGCCATCTTCTGCGCCTATGGCTACGCCAAGACGATAGACCCGCCGCCGAAGGCGTGATCGTCCACAAGGGCAAGGCCGGGATCGTGAAACGGGACGGCAAGGGCACCTATTACAAAGGTGATGCAGCGGCGTAGCCGGCATATCAACGAAAAGGGATGACATGACAACCGACACACCACTCAGCGCCGGATGGCGGGATCATCCGCGCTATCCCGACCCCGCCATCGAAATTCTCGACGAACGGTTCCAGCCCTATACAATCTTCAGCGCCGCCGTGGAGCGGCTCTATACCGGCTGCCGCTGGTCCGAAGGACCGGTTTGGTTCGGCGACGGACGCTATCTGTTGTGGAGCGACATTCCGAACAACCGCATCCTCAAATGGGAAGAGGAAACCGGGTCGGTCAGCATCTATCGCAAACCGTCAAATTTCGCGAACGGGAATACACGGGACCGGCAAGGCCGATTGATCACCTGCGAGCATGGCGGGCGACGGGTCAGCCGCACGGAGATTGACGGCACCATCACGCCAATCATGGAAACTTGGCTCGCTAAATCCTTGAATTCGCCTAACGACGTCGTGGTCAAATCAGATGGCTCAATCTGGTTCACTGACCCGATTTTCGGCATCCTCGGCAATTACGAGGGCCACAAGGCTGAGGCCGAAGTCCCACAGGCGGTCTACCGCGTTGACGGTGAAACCGGCGAGCCGACCGTCATCACCGATGATATCCTAGGACCGAATGGTCTCTGCTTCTCGCCGGACGAATCAATCCTTTATGTGGTTGAATCGCGCGGCGAGCCAAACCGTAAGATTCTCGCCTACGATGTTGATGACGGTGGCAAGAGCATTGCCAACAAACGCGTCCATATTGATGCAGGACCAGGCGGCACGCCGGATGGTATGCGCAGCGATACCGACGGCAATCTTTGGTGCGGCTGGGGAATGGGTGCGGAAGGTCTCGACGGCGTCCTCGTGTTGGCGCCCGATGGCGAGCGTATCGGCTTCATTCATTTGCCAGAACGTTGTGCCAACGTCTGCTTTGGCGGCGCAAAGCGAAACCGCCTGTTCATGGCCGCCAGCCAATCGCTCTATTCAGTATATGTGAACACGCAAGGTGTTGCTGGGGGATGAGCGTCGTCATTCGCCACGCGACGGCAGAAGATCGTGAAGTTTGCATCGACTTCATTGGCACGCTCAATGGCGGCCCGGTCTTGGAGAGTTGGAACACTACCTTTGACGCACTGATCAAGCGCGAGCGCGGCGCAATCTATGTCGCGGAAGACGACGAACTCGGTGTTCTCGGCGTCGCCAACGTCTCCTTTAATCTCGCGATCCGATTCGGCGGTGAGTATTGCCAGCTGGAAGAGCTCTATGTCGATCCGAAGGCGCGGGGCAAAAATTGCGGTGGGCTTTTGGTACAGGCGGTGATCGACGGCGCGCGGGCGCGCGGCTGCCGTGATGTCGGCCTTTACATCACGCAACGCCATGCGGCGAACCGCCCGTTCTACGAAAAATACGGCTTCAAAGATGTCGGCCTCGAGGTGCGCCAGAAGTTATAGGATCGGCTAAACGACCTTCTCAAATGCACCCGTATCGGAATCCAAGGCAAGCAGGTCGCCACTCGCGATGCCGAAATAGGCGCCGTGAAGTTGCAGGGTCTTCCGCTCCAACCGTTCCTTGACGAAGGGGAATGTGGTCAGATTTTCCAGCGATTGCCGAACAGCTGAATACTCCATCTCACGCTGCAGCTCAGCCGGATCGCGATCCGGAGCTTGGCGCAAGGCTTGGGCGCGGGCCGGATTCATGATCGACATCCATTTTTGAATGAAATCTGATTCTCGGGTCGGATCAAAGACCCCTTGCAGAAAGGCTTGCACGCCGCCGCAGTGGGCGTGGCCCATGATGAGGATGTGATCGACTTCCAACCCCATCACTGCGAATTCCAAGGCAGCGCTAGTGCCATGATAGTCCCCATGCGGTGCATAGGGCGGGACGAGATTAGCGACGTTACGAACGACAAACAGCTCACCGGGGGTGGCATCGAATATCGCCGCCGGGTCGACCCGGCTGTCGCAACAGGCGACGATCATAACCTTCGGCGATTGTCCGGCATCGGCGAGTTTTGCGTATAATTCAGATTGGCCTTTATAGCGCGTATCGAGAAATCGGCGGTAACCTTCGACCAGCATAGGTAGTGACCGCATTCAGGGTGCCCTTCGCGTCATCAAATTTATTACTTAGTACGCAAAATGCCGCATTCCGGATGTTCGTACAACCGGCGAAATGGCTGGATACGGAAGACGAAGCGCATAGCTCTATTGTTTGAATGAATTCATCTGGAGAAACAGCATGATCGTTGGCATTGAGGTCGGCGGAACGTTCACCGATTTGGTGATGGCGGACGGCGATGGCAATTTGACGGTCCACAAGCTGCCGTCCACTCCGTCGGACCCGAGTATCGCCGCGGTCGATGGCCTCGAGCAATTGCTCAAATTGACGAATTCGCACGCGAGCGCGGTCGACGAATTGCTGCATGGCTCCACCATCGCAGCGAATGCACTGATCCAGCGCCGAGGTGCGCGGACGGTCTTGCTGACAACCAAGGGGTTCCGGGACGTTCTCTATATCCAACGGCAAGACAAAACCACCGTCTACGACATGTTCTACAGCAAGCCGGAACCGTTGCTGACACGGGACAAGGTGCTGGAGGTAGATGAGAGGCTCGACGCCTCAGGCGCCGTGGTCGCCGCGCTCGATGAGAAAGCAACGGCAGATTTAATCGACCGCATCGTCGCAGAACACACACCCGATTCAATTGCTGTCTGCCTCCTGCACGCGTACGCCAATCCGGTGCATGAACTCTTAGTCGGTGAGATCATCGCCACGCGTCATCCGGATATCCGCGTTTCGCTCTCCTCCAACGTCGCACCAGAGCATCGCGAGTACGAGCGCACCAGCACGGCAGTCATCGATGCCTATATCGGCCCCGCGGTAGACCAATATCTAGAACGTTTCGGAACGCGGACCTCGGATCTTGGAATCGCCGGAAAACCGCTGATCATGCAATCGAACGGTGGTGTCGTGCCGCTCGAAACCGCCCGGCAGCGGGCGGCGAATATGTTCGTCTCCGGCCCCGCGGCGGCAGTAACCGCAGCATCGGAAGTGGCGCAGCGCGAGGGCGTACTCGACGTCATCTCCATCGATATCGGTGGCACCAGCTGTGACGTCTGCCTGATTACCGGCGGCCAGGCGCAAACGACGATGAAGGGCACTTCCGAATTCAGCGTTGACGGTCTGCCTTTGAACGTGGTGATGACGGACATCGTGACCATCGGCGCCGGCGGCGGCAGCATCGCGCATATAGACCCCGGCGGCATGCTGCAGGTCGGACCGCAGAGCGCTGGCGCGGACCCAGGTCCCGCCTGTTACGGCAAGGGTGGCGAAAAGTTCACGATGACCGACGCCATGCTATTGCTGGGTTTACTAGATGCATCCACTCCATTGCCGGGCGATATTACCTTGCGCCCGGACCACGCCAAAACGGCAGCGGGGGAGCTTTGCGCGGTCTTCAGGTTGACGCCACTTGAGTTGGCGGAGCGGGTCTACCGGATCGCCATCGCCAATATGGCGCAGGCAGTGCGGCGCGTCAGTGTTCAGCGCGGATTCGATCCCCGCGACTATGCCTTGCTGCCGTGCGGCGGCGCGGGTCCTTTGATTGCAGCAGCCCTTGCGGCTGAAGTTGGCATGACACGTATCTTGGTGCCGCCACACCCCGGCATTTTTTCCGCCTTGGGACTGGCGGTCGCGGATATCCGCATCGATTACGTGCGGGCCGACGGTGCAACCTTGCTGGCTGATTTATCCGCCGCTGAGCTATCGGAGCGCGTCGGTGATTTGGATGGGCGCACGGAAGCGGAATTCACGAACCTCGGATACGCCGCGGGCGACCTCACATTGGATTTCGCCGTCGATATTCGCTACGTCGGACAAGGCTATGAAATTCGCGTACCGTTCGAGCCCGGTGAAATATCTGACGGACCCGGCATCTTGATCGCGCGTTTCCACGAGATGCATCAACGTCAATACGGCCACAGTTTTGAGAAGAGCAAAGTCGAAGCCATTTCCTTCCGATTGACAACGCGCCTGCCGCGGGATTCGGTCCTGGCAGCCCCGGCATCCGGCGGGACACCATCGGAAGGTCGATCGCGGCAGGTATCTTTACTCGGTGAGACAGGAGCCTACCGCACCTATCAACGCGACGAACTGCCCATAGGGTTTTCCGCGGCCGGGCCTGCCGTAGTTGTCGAATCCACCACCAGCATGCCGATCCCGCCAGGTTGGCATTTCGAAGTAAAGCCCAGCGGTGCTATTATCGTGGCAAGGAGTGACGCATGACACAGCTCGACCCAGCGGATTTTAACGTCGTTACCGGCACCTTTAAATCGATCGCCGCCGAAATGGGCGATATTATGCTGCGTGCCGCCTACTCCTCCATTGTGCGGGAAGCCAAAGACTGCTCGACCTGCGTGATGGACGCGGACATGCGGACCGTCGCACAAGCGGAAATGATTCCTATACATATGAATTCTCTGGCCGCCGCCGTCCCGTACGTGAAAGAAAAATACGACATCAAACAGGTGAAGCCGACCGAAGCTTTCATCACCAACAATCCATATGAGAACGGCCAGCACCTGAACGACATCATCTTCATGTTGCCGGTCTTCTTCGAGGACAAGTTGGTCGCATTTACCGGCAGCGTTTGCCATCACTTGGAGCTTGGCGGTGCCGTCGCCGGATCAAACGCCAATGCGACCGACCTCTACCAAGAAGGCATCATCATCCCGACCATGAGGATCGATCTGGAACGCGATCTAGGCGATGGTCCGGTGGAACAGTTCCTGCGCGCAAATGTGCGCATGCCGGATACGATTATCGGTGATTTTCATGCCCAAATCTCCGCTGTCTTGCGGGGCCGCCAACTACTGCAAGAACAGTTCGCGCGCTACGGTATAGAGTTGGTGCATATATGTATGGCGGAAATGCAAGACTATTCCGAGCGCATGCTACGCGCCGCCATCACCAACCTGCCGGACGGCGAGTATTTCGGCGAAGACCAACTGGACGGACAAACCCTGGACAGCGCTCAATCGATGATCCGGGCCCGGGTCGTGATCGAAGGCGATGAAGCTTTCGTCGATATGACCGCCAGTGACGATCAAGTCACCTGGCCTATTAACGCGCCGGTAGCCTCCACCCATTCCGCCGTACTGACGGTCTTTGGATTGCTAGCGGGGCCAGGCGTGCCGACCAATGACGGCACCTATCGACCGATCAAGATCAAAACCCGCAAAGGCTCGATCCTTGATCCACACCACCCAGCGCCCGTGCGGGGCCGCATGTCATCGGCGTACCGGACGGCGTCAGCAGTCAAACGCGCGCTCGCCAACGCTGCGCCCGATCGCTTCTCCGCAGCCGGGAACGATACAACAAACGCTATCACCATGAGCCGAAAACTCGAGCGTGGTTACGAGATGTTCGCGGAAATCCTGATGGGCGGGAACGGCGCTGGGCCGGAGAATGACGGCGCGGAAGTTGTTGCCCAGATGCTGTCGAACACCGGCAATACCCCGGTCGAAGCCATTGAAATGGATCACGATTTTGTTCGAATTGCCGGATACGGATTGATCCAGGATTCGGGCGGTGCCGGCGTGCGACGAGGCGGCCTTGGGTTCCGGCGCGTCTACGATATTTTGGAAGACGGTATCTTGATCAGCACCAACGGCGACCGACACAACACGCC
>JBMYRC010000167.1:0-8311 GCA_049601975.1 Alphaproteobacteria bacterium
TGGTGATGGATTCAGGCCCCAAACTGCTTGAATACAATGTCCGTTTTGGCGACCCCGAATGTCAGGTGCTGCTGACGCGCCTTATGTCCGACATCCTTCCGGCGCTAATTGCTTCCGCCGATGGTGTCCTCGATAATTTCGATCTTCGCTGGTACGATGAAGCCGCGCTGACCGTGGTGATGGCGTCCGAGGGTTATCCCGGCGACTACGAGAAAGGCACGGAAATTAAGGGGATCGACACCGAGATGGACGCGGACGATGCGATAACGGTGTTCCATGCGGGCACCGGCCGCGACGAGATAGGAAAACTTCTGGCCACCGGCGGCCGTGTCCTGAACGTCACCGCGCGCGGTGCCTCGGTCAAGGAAGCGCAAACCCGCGCCTACGCCGCCGTCGATCGCATCGATTGGCCAAAAGGCTTCTGCCGCCGCGACATCGGATGGCGGGCCGTGGCCCGGGAAGAACAATAGTAGAGTTGATATGTTGATCGGCATTATCGAAAGGGCACGTTGATGAGCGAATTCTTACCTGAAGATACGGCGCAGTTGCCGCCGCAGCGGTGGGCCCGGATGGGGTTGTCGGTGTCCGAGTATAAGGAAGTTAGGGCCAAGAAATTGGCGCGGGAAGCGTGAGCACCGTCGGTGGGCGATATGGCCCCGGATTTCGAAGTGGAACGATTGTCGCCGGACCGCTCGCGCACCGGGGAGATGTTTCGATTATCGGCGACCCGGGGCAAGCCGGTAGGACTGATCTTCGGGTCCTATACGTGACCACCTTTTCGGAAAAACGCCGTGCGCGTGAACGAAATATACAGGGAATTCAAGGATCGGATGGAATTCTATCGGATCTACATTCAAGAAATTCACCCTACTGACGGTTGGCAGGTGCCGGCGAATGAACGGGATGAGCTCTTGGTGACCCAGCCGACGACCGCTGACGAACGGGCCGAGGTCGCCGGTGTGTGTATGATCAATCTCAAGTTCGAGATGCCGATGTTGCTCGACAACATGGACAATGAAGTGGACGGGAATTATGCCGCAATGCCCGAACGGCTCTATGTCATCGATCCCGAAGGCAAGATCGCTTATCGCAGCGAGATGGGACCGTGGGGCTTTGATGCGGAAGCCTGGCGGGACGTGATCGAGGAGTTGGTTTCGGACTAGGGCCTCGAGACTTTCTGCCGTCTCGAATCGAGACATATCATAATCGGTCGCTGTGAATCCTCAGGCGATTGATTATGAAGGCGAATATTCCATGGATCAGATTACCGTCGGGGGCGTGACGCTCGACCTCGAAGTGCAGGGCTCGGGCCCACCTTTGCTGTATCTCCACGCGGAGCACTACCACCACCTACAACAGCCCTTTATCGACCGATTGGCGGAAAGCTGGACCGTCCATGCACCCCGCCATCCGGGGTTTGACGGTCGCACGCCGCCGGAAGACTTCCGTCGGATTGACGATTTGGCCTATCTCTATCTCGATCTGTTGGCACAATTGGACCTCGACGGCGTCACCTTGGCCGGGGCGTCCTTCGGCGGCTGGATCGCACTTGAAATGGCGGTCCGGAATGTGTCGCGCCTGTCGGCATTGGCTTTGATGACCCCATTGGGCGCGCGGCTTGGCGCGCGGGACGAACGGGATTTTGCCGATCTCTTTGCGCTGCCCGAGGCCGAGAGCGCGAGCGCATTGTTTGCCGGAACGCCGCCTGACTTCGCGTCGTTCAACGAGGATCAGCTGACCGCGACCGCGCGCGACCGGCAATACGTCGCTTATTACGCCTGGAAGCCCTATTTACACAATCCGGCGCTGGCCCGCTGGCTGCATCGCGCCAGCGTCCCGACACATCTGATTTGGGGGGCGGAAGACGGGTTTGTGTCGCCCGAATACGGCCAAAAACTGGCGGATCGCATGCCGAGGGCAAAGCTCGATGTGCTCTCGGGCGCCGGGCATTATCCGCAAATCGAACGCTTGGATGACACGATGGCCGCGCTCCGCGCTGGCCCGTGCGCCCCATAAGGAGGTCGGATCAATGCAAGTATGGCATTTCAGTGAGATGGCTTATCACCCGGGGTGGGAAGAACTCGGTAATTCATTGCGCAATGTGATCCCGAGCAAAGTCTACGATCCCAAGCTCGGGGCTGACCTTTATCACCGGTACCTGGATGAGTGGGCGCTTTGTGACGAGCTCGGCATCAACATCATGGTAAACGAGCACCACACGACGGCGACCTGCACGACCTCAGTCTGCACCATTCCGCTGGCAATCTTGGCGCGGGAGACGAAGAAGGTTCGTTTGCTTTGCCTCGGCATGCCGATCGCCAATCGGATGGATGCGGTCCGGGTCGCGGAGGAATACGCGATGCTCGACGTGATTTCGCGCGGGCGCATCGAAATGGGTTTCGTGAAGGGTTCCGTCTTCGAAGTCACCCCCGCGAATAGCAACCCCGCTACCCTGGCGGAACGGTTCTGGGAAGCGCACGACTTGATCTTGAAAGCGCTCACGACTCATGACGGTCCGTTCAATTGGGAGGGACAGCATTATCAGTATCGCCAAGTGAACGTCTGGCCGCGTCCCTATCAAGACCCGCACCCGCCGGTCTGGATGACCGTCGCCAGTCCTGGATCTGCCAAGCTTGTCGGTGAGAAAGGCTATGTACTCGCCTCGTTGAATTCCGGCTATGCGAACACGCCGCTCATCTACGATACCTACCGCGAGGCCGCGAAGGGTGCCGGACACGAGGCGGGACTGGATCGTTTCGCCTACCTCGGCATTGTCGGCGTCGGTGCGACTGAGGAGGAGGGCCGCCGCCGCGCACACCAAATCCTGGATTACAGCCGCACAACGCCGCGTGTTGCTCGCCAGTTCCAGTTTCCTCCCGGGTTGGTGCCACCGGAAGTGGTTGGACGTGAGCTCGGCAATCCCAGCCCGCGCACATTCCCATTGCGCGATGGCAGTAGGGTCGAGATGCTGACCGGCACTGTCGATCAGTATATCGACGCGGGCATCGCGTTTGCCGGCACGCCCGACACGGTCTACGCGCAAATCAAGGAGTTCTACGATCACGTGGGCGGCCTCGGTCACCTGCTGATGATGGGCCAGGGCGGGCACCTCAACCATGAGGACACGGTCGGCAATCTGACGATGTTCAGTGAAGAAGTGCTCCCCCGGTTGCGGGAACTATAGGATGAGCTACGACTTTTCTATCACCGGGCCTGACCGGGTGATCAGCGGTATCGGTGCGCTCAGCCAGCTGCCGGAAGCGCTCGCACGATTGGGTGTCACGCGGGCGTTGTTGATCACCGGGCGGACCTTGGCGACGAAAACCGATCTGGTCGCAAGGGTTGAGGAAACGCTGGGGGCCAGCCACGCAGGTACCTTCAGCGATTGCGTTCAGCATGTCCCTGAAAGCTCGGTCGACAAAGCTTATGACAGTGCAGTTGATACGGATGCCGATGTGCTGGTGGTGTTCGGCGGCGGTAGCCCTATTGATACCGCCAAGCTGGTGGTAAAAAAACTGGCGGATGCGGGGCGCGCCGTGATACCTCAAGTCGCGATCCCGACGACCCTCTCCGCAGGCGAGTTCACCCATGCAGCGGGGATCACCAACGAAGAGACACGGATCAAGCATGTCCATGTCGACGCGGTCATGCAGCCGGAAGTCATTCTCTATGATCCGGAGCTAACCCGTCCGACACCGCCCGAGCTTTGGTTGACCACGGGGGTAAAGGCGCTCGATCATGCGGTCGAGGGTGTCTGGTGGCCGAATTGCCACCCGCTCCTGGAAACATTGCGATTGGGCGCCATCGCGGATTTGCGGGAGAACCTGGCTGCCTCAACGGACCCGGAGGCTCTCGAGGCTCGGCTTGCGTGTATGCATGCGGCGTGGAAATCGATTTGGGGTTTGTTGAGCGCCAAGGATGTGGGGTTTCGGCTCAGCCATCCTCTTGGCCATCAAATCGGTGCGCGATGGGATGTGCCACATGGGGTGACGTCCTGCATTGTGTTGCCGGCCACCGCGCGGTTCCTGCATGCGCGCTCATCGGCGGCTCAAGCTAAGATCGCCCGCGCCATGGGGTTGGAGAGTGACGAAGGGGCGTCGCCGGGCATCGAAGCTTTCTTGGACGCGCTCACTATTCCGCGTCGTCTTTCGGAAACCGGGGCCATGCGCGAGGAGATCCCCGCAGTTGCGGAAGCGGTCTCTACTGAGCTCGGTTATTTGGGTGCGCCCGATGCGGACATCGCCACGGCTGCGGCATTGACGGACTTGCTGGAGTCCGTCTGGTAGGGATCAGTCGCGAAGGTTCCGGAAGAACTTTTTCAACAGCTCGCCGCAATCGCTCTCAGCGATTCCGCCATAGACATCTGGTGCATGATGGCAGGTCGCCTGTCCAAAGAAGCGTGCACCATACTCGACGCCGCCGCCTTTCGGATCGTATGCGCCAAAATAGAGCCGCCGGATGCGGGCGAAAGAGATCGCGGCAGCGCACATGGCACAGGGCTCCAGGGTGACGTAGAGGTCGCAGTCGGGAAGACGGGGTGCGTCCAGCATGTCGGAGGCGGCGCGGATGGCGAGGATTTCCGCATGCGCGGTCGGATCGTTGTCGGCTTCGACCCGGTTGCCCGCTCGGACCAAAAGCTTGCCGTCCTGCACGATGACCGAACCGACCGGCACTTCGCCTCGGGCGGCGGCGCGTTCGGCGACTTCAAGCGCCAGCGCCATATAGCTTTGATCTGCCTCGGTCATGGCTGAACCATGCCGACGGTAATGGGCGCCGTCAAGCAGGGTTCGCCGACGCCGCTTATGCGGAGCCTGGGACGCCGTCCCAGGCAACGTCCGGTCGCTCTTGCCGTAACCTCAACGTCTTGAAGATGGCGGTGAAATGCGTGATGGCCAAGAGCGGGTCGAAGAAGGCCGGGATCAGGACAAGCGGCATCTCGGCTACCGGGCTCGACGTCACTGTCGGTTGATAGAGAGTAGCGAAAGCGCCCGACGATAAGACACCTGTGCCGACTGCGGCGACAAAATCAACAAGCCCCAGGACATGCCACCAGATAAAGCGGTTGCTTGTGGCGAAGCCAGGGCTTTTCAGCAAGGCGAAAATAATGCCGGGGGCGGTGATCGCCACTGCGATATCACCGAGACGCGCTGGCCAAGCAAAGAGGCCCGGCAGCGCGTCCCGCATATGCAAGAGGACGAAGGCAAACCCCACCGTTCGCCAAGCATGGACAATGGTGAGAACCCGCAAGTCGAGGCTAAAGACATAGCGCCGGAACCGTTCCTGTGTGGCGTAGAGAAAAAAGAAGCCGAGGATCGGTATCCCGACCGCGATTATAGTTGGCAATGGCGGGTAGCCCGGCGGACGCCCGAAAATACCCGCCGCCGCGAGGGTGAACCATCCGGCGAGGAGCGCAAGCATGGGGCCGTGGTTTGCCGTAGATGGAGAGAGACGCGTGGTGAGTGTCGGTCATTGAATGATTAAATTGCACATGCATATATATCGTTTAAATTTGTGACGATTGATTAAGGATGCGCCGCGCCATACAGTCTTCTGCCTATGAAAAGGACGCCGTCGATATGACAGAGATCAAACCGGAGCGCGTTGCGAAACGAATCGCCCGGGCGGGATTATGCTCCCGTCGGGAAGCGGAACGTTGGGTCGAAGCCGGACGGGTTGCAGTCGACGGCAAGACCTTGGAAAGCCCGGCGTTCAATGTCCCGCTCAACGCCATCGTGACCGTCGATGGCAATCCTATCCCAGATGCGGAACCGACGCGGTTGTGGCGGTTCCACAAATCGGCAGGCTCGATGACGACCAATCGGGACCCAGAGGGTAGAAAAACCGTCTTCGATTTCTTCTCCACTGATATGCCACGCGTGATGACGGTTGGGCGCCTGGATTACAATAGCGAGGGCCTTCTACTGTTGACCAATGACGGCGATCTGGCGCGTCGATTAGAGCATCCAGATACCGGTTGGCGGCGGCGCTACCGGGTGCGGGTGCACGGCAGGGTCGATGAGGAGAAGCTCGCTGGATTGGCGCAGGGGGCCACGGTTGACGGGGTGCGCTATGGCGCTATTGAGGCGATGCTCGAACGCGAGCAGGCGTCGAATGCTTGGCTATCCGTTACTTTGAGTGAGGGGAAGAATCGCGAAGTGCGCCGTATTTGCGAGCACCTGGAGTTACAGGTCACACGATTGATTCGGATAAGTTACGGTCCATTCCAATTGGGCAACCTGGAACGCGATGCGGTTGCTGAAGTGCCGCGCAAGGCACTCGCTGAACAACTCGGTGAGGGAGATCAAAGGAAACGCCGCCGTGCGCGTGATCGCCGGTAAATGGCGCGGTAAAAAACTGCGAACCCCCGAGGGGAATGACATCCGGCCGACTTCAGATCGGGCGCGGGGGGCACTCTTTAATGTGTTGGCGCACGGCAAACCGGCCGCAACGGGGTTCCGTTTGCAGGGCGCAATTGTCCTCGATGCGTTTGCGGGGGCCGGTGCCTTGGGACTTGAAGCGCTGTCGCGGGGCGCCACGCACGCGAGTTTCATCGAGAACGCTGCCACAAGCATCACCATTCTCCGGGCGAACATTGAAGCCTGCGGCGCTCGGCAAGCGTGCGATATTCATCAGGCCGATGCAGCTAATCCCCCCAACGCTAGGAGCGCCTGCAGCCTGATTCTGATGGACCCGCCTTACGGCAAGGAACTGCCCGGCCCGAGCTTGGCAGCATTGTTAGCCGCCGGATGGATAGCGGCAGGCGCGATTTGCTGCGTTGAACTCGGCAAGGGCGAGACCTTCGATCCACCACATGGATTTGAACAATTGGACGACAGGCGTTACGGCGCGGCCCGGATCGTCATTCTTGTTTGGCGCGGCTGATTTGCCGAGCGAGGATGAGCGTGACCAGGACGATGGGTACCAGGATGGCGGTGCCGGAGAAGAACGGCCAGGCGACCCCGATCGAGGCGAAAGCGAAACCGGCCCATGCGGGCCCAAGGATGCGGCCGAGACTATTCGCTGATTGCGCGATCCCCATGGCGCCACCGCGCATACTATCGGGTGCGGTGCGGCTGATCAGGCTTTGTAATGACGGATTGGCGAAGCCGAAACCGATGAACAGCAATGCGATTGGCAGCAACAGCCAAATCCGTTCAGACACCAGCGGCAATCCAATCAGACCGGCCGCCGTAAAGAGTAAACCCATGATAACGACGCGGGCCTCGCCCATACGCATGACCAGCCGTCCAACCAAGCCGCCTTGTACGATAACGCCGCAAATACCGGCAAAAGCCATGTAATACCCAACCTGGCGTGGCCCCATATCTAAGACCCGCTCGCACCATAGCGCCAAGGTCGACTCCATCCCGGCGAAGACAAAGAACATGCCAAAATAGAGCGAGATGATGGTGCACAGGATTGGGAGGGAAATGATCTGCGGCAGAAACCGCATAGTGGAGACGCCGTGGCTTGCATGGCGTTCGGTTTCGCGCAGTAGGACGGCGCTCACCAATAATGCAATCGTAGAACCGGCGGCGGCGATCAGCATAGGGAATTGATAATTAATGACAGCTTCCCCGGCGAGATATCCGCCGAGGGCTGGACCTAAGACGAAGCCGAGGCCAAAGGCGGCGCCGAGCATGCCCATCCCCTTGGCGCGGCCCTGGTCGTCGGTCACATCAGCGACATAGGCTTGGCTCGTCGCCAGCCAGCCGTTCATGACTCCGGAAAATATCCGGGCAAGATAAATTATCTGCAGGTCGGTGGCGAAGGCCAGCCATAAATATCCCAGTGCAGAGCCCGCGAAACTGATCAAAATGACCGGTTTGCGTCCAATCTTATCGGATAGTCGTCCCCATAGCGGTGCGGTTAGGAGCTGAGCCAGCGAAAACACCGAGAACAGCGCAGCCGCCTCCAGGGGCCCGGCACCGTGGTGCAGCGCGAAATAGGGGAGAAGAGGAACGATGACGCCGAGGCCGATGACGTTGGCGAGCGCCGCGAGGAAAATTGCGAGCATGGGGAGTTGGGATATAAGCCGAGGCGGGCCCGGTCAAGCTCGCTGTCAGCGGCGGCCGAACAGACGTTCAATATCCGCGAGTTTCAACTCCACATAAGTAGGGCGACCGTGATTGCATTGCCCGGAATGCGGGGTTGCTTCCATCTGCCGCAGCAATGAATTCATCTCGTCACCGTTGAGGCGGCGCCCGGAGCGTACCGAGCCATGGCACGCCATGGTTCCGCAGACGTCCTCAAGGCGCTCTTTCAATCCGAAACTATCGCCGAGCTCCGCCAATTCATCGGCTAAATCCCG
>JBMYRC010000168.1:0-7974 GCA_049601975.1 Alphaproteobacteria bacterium
GCACCGGGCAAACCGATGCAGAATGGCCTCGTTGAATCATTCAACGGTCGGCTGAAAGACGAATGTCTGAACGAGCATCTGTTCAGGAGTTATGGCCATGCCCGCGAGATCATCACACGATGGTGTCACGACTATAATAACCTTAGGCCCCATACGAGCCTCAACGGGCTCACACCGAAGGAGTTTATAGTCCGGTTCGATCAGGACCATAACCAGAACAGATCCTACTCATGAATGGGGGAATAACGGGGGCAAGGTCAGGGCGTCTGGAGTAGTCATCTGTATTTCTAATGTCATTCCCGCGAAAGCGGGAATCCCGAACGAGCTATTTCGGTGGATGGGCGGCGATTATCTTTTCATCCAGCTCACTGCCCCAGCCTGGCCCTTTCGGCACCTGTAACAAGCCGTTCTCGATGACCGGCGGGTTGGTGACGATCTCGTCCTTCCAAGGCACATCGTCGATGTCGATCTCCATGATTCGGAAATTAGGGATGGCGGCGCAGAAATGAGCGCTCATCAGGGTTGAGATATGGCCGTAGAAGTTATGTGGTGCGCAATTGATCTCGCGCGCTTCGCACATCGCAGCGATCTTCAGTGACGTCCAAATCCCGTTCCATGGCACATCGACGATGGCGACATCCATCGAGTAGTTATCGAGGAACGGCTTAAAGCCCCGCAACCCGAAGAGGGATTCGCAAGAGGCGATTGGCGTTTGCAGGTTATTGCGGATGTGGCGGAGCGATTCCGGATCGTAGAGGTCGATCTCGAACCAGAACAAACCAAGATCATCGAGGCTCCGGCAAACCTGCAAGTACCCCTCAGTCTTAAAGTTGAAGTTGAGGTCGAGCAGGATGCCCATATCCGGGCCGGCCCCTTCGCGGAAAGCGTTTAATTGTTCCCGCAACCCGTCAATTAGGCTCTTATCCGCGTTCAGTTCCGGCCATCCGTCCTTACGCCCGAAACCCGGGAAGTGCAGGGGCGGGTTCTCGCCAAAGCGGAAGATGTTCGTCTTGAGCGCCGCAAATCCACGGTCTTTCGCTTCCGCTCCCAATTCGATCACGTCGCCCAATCCGGTAAAGACCTTGCGTCCCATCGCTTTGGCGTTAGCTTCGATCATCCGGTAGGTGCCGCAATGCGACCAGTAGAGCGGCAGTTCGGTCCTCACGGCCCCCCCGAGGAGGTCGTAGACCGGCACGCCGAGGGATTTTGCCTTAACGTCGAGCATTGCGTTCTCTATGGCGGCAATAGCCTGTTGATTGAGGCCGCCATGAGCTTGGCGGGTCGTGGCATAAAGTTTCTGGCTGACCCGCTCGTGGCGGCGCGGGTCGTCGCCTTCGATGCTCTCCACCAGGGCTTCGATCACGGCGGTGAGGCCCTTTGAGCCGTAACTCTCGTTATATTCCGAGATGCCCGTGAGGCCTTGGTCGGTTTGTAATTTAAGGAACGAGAAATTGCGCCAACCGGCGTCGCAATGGAGGGTTTCGCAGCCCGTGATCTTCATGGTGTCAGCCTTCGCTTGCGGGAGTGAGAGAGAAGCATAGATTTTAAGGTAGGGAACACGGAGCAAACTGCCATGGCCATAGAAATTCGTCCTCTTTGTGATGCGCTCGGCGCGGAAGTGATCGGTGCCGACTTGACCAATCCCCTCCCAGGGAAAGACGCGAAGGCAGTTGAGGAGGCGTTCTTCGACCATCATCTGTTATGCTTCCGATCCGACCCGTTGGAGCCAAGCGACTTCGCACGCGTAGCGCGCTATTTCGGCGAACCGCAACTACAGTTGATCCGCACCCAGCGTCATGGGGAAGCGCCAGAGGTCTCGGTCCTGGAGAGCACCTACAAAAGCGCTGACGACAAGCCCGACGACCTGACCCGGGTGCGGTTATCCGGTTGGCATACGGATGATTCCTATTTTGAGACTCCGGCCAAGGCAACGATGTTGCAATCCATCGCGATCCCCGACTCTGGAGGACAGACAAAGTTTTGCAATACGCGCAAGGCGTATGAGGACCTGCCGGGCGAAAAGAAGGCGCTGATCGATGGGCTGAAGGCAGTTCATGGCTACGATACCGAGCGCGCGCCAGGCCGCCCGAAGAAACGCACTCAGCAGGAGATCGACGAGACGCCGGATGTAATTCATCCTCTTGTTAGAACACACGAAGATACCGGTTATAGGTCTCTGTATTTCAATGCAAATCGAACGGATCGCATTGTTGATTGGGAGCGCAGCAAAAGTGATGCTGTGTTGGACGAAGTTTATGAACAGATCACCAAGCCTAACAATCAATATCACCACGAATGGCGGGTTGGAGACCTATTGTTATGGGACAACCGGTGCCTGGTACATTCGGTGAATGTCGACTATCCCGTGGGGCAAAAGCGTCTCCATCAACGTATTCTCTTGAAAGGTTCGCGGCCCGTTTGATTACTTAATTTAGTCGCGAATATTAGGGCTATATCCAGGCCATATCTCTCTCGGGCCCGCTTTCGGCGAAGCTCATGAGCCTTTCATAGGCGGCTTCTATAGTTCTGTTTACGGTATCACGGGATCGCGATCCCTTTACGAACAGCCCCATGTCCTTTTCGATAATGCGAGCCGATGCTCCGGCGTAATCATACTTCCCGGTTGCAACATAGGCGTGGAAGAGCTGCGCGGTTAAGAAGTTATGGCCGGAGCTGGCATTCACGACCTCAAGCATGTTGTCCAGGTCAAGGCCGCCTTTCTCGCCGTAGGAAAGTGCTTCCGACGTGATAAACAAGCCCGCGATAAAGAGCGCGTTGTTGACGACTTTCATACGCTGTTCTTGGCCCCGCATAGTACCAACTCGGCAGAGAATGCGGGAATACCCCTCGATTAGAGGTCGGCACGCTCGATAGCGTTATCGCTGCCGGAAGTCATACTCGCTAATGTCGCGGCCTCTGCGCCGGACTTCATGCCGGAGACTGGACTTTCGACATAGGCAATGCCGACTGCTTCCAAAACCCGTGCATTTTTCGCGGCGGCCTCCGGGCCGATAGTGCAAGTATCGACGATCACGCTGCCTGCTTGGCCCGCCTCGACGATTTCTTCTATGACGGCCCGGTTGGCATCAACGGTCGGTAGCGAAAGGGCAATCACCTAGGCGCGCTGCGCGATCTCGCCGTTCGATTGCGCGATTTCAGCGTCTTCGGGGGCTCGGTCCGCGGTGCCCGCGATATCGTGTACGATCGTCTCATGGCCTTTCTCGGTAATATTGCGTGCCATGGGCTCACCCATTGCACCAAGTCCGATAAATCCGGATAGTGGGTCTGCCATTGAATGCTCCATCGTTTCCATCGCATCTAGGGGGGGGGCTAGATGAGGGCCAGCTAAGCAGTGACAATTTATCGCGTTTACAAATCGTCGAGGAAAAGGAGATTCCAACAGTGTGCGTTGAAAATCAAAATCCACGCACAAAATCGCCATAATGTTAACGCGCAAGCGCCGGGCCTGATGGGCTTGGTAGCAGGAGAAATTTAAATGCCAGGCATTCGCCCGGACGTCGATCCCGACGGTCTTCTAGAATATTCTGTTGTCTTCACGGACCGTTCCTTGAATCACATGTCGCAATCGTTTCAAGGCGTCATGCGGGATATCTCAGCGACCTTGAAGACGGTCTACAATGCGACCTCGGTGGCAATCGTACCCGGTGGCGGCAGTTACGGCATGGAAGCTGTGGCCCGGCAGTTCGCGACCGAAAAGAAATGCATGGTGCTGCGCAACGGCTGGTTCAGCTTCCGGTGGACACAAATTTTCGACGCCGGGAACATCCCTTCGGAAAGCATCATCATGAAGGCGCGGCCGTGCGATAATGGTCCGACGCCCTCATATGCGCCGGTACCGATGGACGAGATCGTGACCGCGATCAAGGCTGAGAAGCCCGATATGTTCTTCGCGCCACATGTGGAGACGTCCGCCGGCATGATCCTCCCCGAGGGGTATATGCGCGCCATCGGCGATGCGATGCATGAGGTCGGCGGCATGTTCGTGCTGGATTGCATCGCGTCCGGGACGATCTGGGTCGATATGGCGGCCGCCGGGGTCGATATCCTTATCAGCGCCCCGCAAAAGGGGTGGAGTGCATCGCCTTGCGCCGCTCTCGTCATGATGAACGAGCGCGCGCGTACGGCTATCGACGGCACGGCCAGCAGCAGTTTCGCCTGTGACCTGAAAAAATGGCTCTCGATCATGGAGACCTATGAGGGTGGGGGCCACGCTTATCATACGACCATGCCGACGGATGCCTTGGCGCAATTCCATGCGACCATGAAGGAGACCGAGGCCTATGGTTTCGACAAGATCAGCGCCGAACAGCAGGAACTGGGTGATAAGGTCCGCGCGATGCTGGAGCGTAACGGTTTTAAGAGCGTCGCGGCGGACGGCTTTAAGGCACCGGGTGTCGTCGTCAGCTATACGGATGCGATGGATATCCACAACGGCTCCAGCTTTGCCGCCGAGGGATTACAGATTGCTGCAGGGGTACCGCTCGAATGCGACGAAAGCGATGATTTCCGGACTTTCCGGCTTGGTCTATTCGGCTTGGACAAGTTGCATAACATCGACCGCACGGTCGCCAGCCTCGAAGGCGCTCTCGGAAACATCCTGGCGGATACGAACGTCCGCTAGAGAAAAATCATACGGAGGATATTCATTATGGCCGTCGTCGGAATCGAAGAGATTTTTCTCAAGGTTAAGAATATGGAGAGGGCCATTGAATTCTATAACGGTATTCTCGGCATCCCATTGGACAAACAGGATGGCGAACGCACCTACCTGCAGTTGGAACGCGGACATCTCGTCCTTCAGATTGAGAACCACACCGGTCGCCATCAGGGCGGCGGCCCCCTACATTTCGCGATGACGGTGACGGAAGAAGAGTTCGACGAGATTTTGGCTAAGTTTGGAGGCGGCAGATACTTCGTTCGCGGCCCCTATGGTGAGAAGGGGAACGGACGCGCGCTCTTCATGATCGATCCGGACGGAAATGAAGCGGAAATCAACACTCGGTATCTCTACGGCGTGCCGCAGCGGGTTTAGCGAAATCGCATAACGGTTGGCGTTTTTTCTTGGGGACCTCATCTTATATCCAGAGAGACGAGCAGGGTAAAGCTCGACAAGCTCAGCATAGGGGCTGCGTTGGTTTGTTAATCAGCCCGACCCCTTGATTCACCGCCGATAGCTCCGTAAGAAATATGCTTCGCGCCGCTCATGGCACGACTTATTCCTAATAGCGGGCAAGACATGACGAAAATCGTACTGGATTTGATCGAGAAAGATTTCGACCACGAAGCAATCGAGAGTGATTGCTGGGAGGTCTGGGAGGGCGAGAAGCTTTACGATTACGCCCCCGACGATAGCAAGGAGCTGTTCTCGATCGACACGCCGCCTCCCTATGTCTCGGCGGCGCACCTGCATGTTGGCCACGCGATGTCCTATGCCCAGGCGGAGTTCGTCGTTCGCTATAAGCGCATGCAGGGCTTCAATGTCTTCTACCCGATGGGTTTCGACGATAACGGCCTACCGACGGAACGGTTCGTCGAGCAAACCTATAACGTTAACAAAAATAACATCACACGCGAGAAATTCCGCGAGCTCTGCATGGAAGAGACCGCGAAGGGCGCCAAGACCTACCAAGAGATGTGGCGTAATCTCGGCCTCTCTGTCGATTGGTCACTGAAGTACTCGACTATCGACCCGCATTGCCAACGCACTTCGCAGAAATCCTTCATCGATCTTTATGAGAAGGGGTTGCTATACCGGGACGATTCCCCGGTCATCTGGGATACGCATTTCGAGACATCCTTGGCGCAAGCGGATGTGGATACGCTGACGCGAAACGGTCAACTGCACGATATCGCCTTTAAGTCGGTCGATACCGGTCAGTCACTGGTTATTTCCACCACGCGGCCCGAGCTGATTCCGGCCTGCGTTGGGCTCTATTTCAACCCGAACGATGAGCGCTACAAGCACCTCGAAGGCAAGGAAGCCGCAATCCCGCTCTTCGGTAATACGGTGACCATCCGCACCTCGGAAGAGGTCGACATGGAATTCGGCACTGGTTTGATGATGGTCTGTACCTTCGGCGACGGCGAAGACGTCAAGAAATGGAAAGACGACAAGCTCGATACCCGCATCTGCGTCAATCCGAACGGCACGATGACGGAACTCGCGGGCGATTTTGCGGGCATGAAAGTGGAGCAGGCCCGCAAGGAAATCGTCAAGGCGCTGAAGGAGCAAAAGCTGATCCTGGAGTCAAAACAGGTGAAGCAGAACGTCTCCGTCTCGGAGCGCTCGAGCCAGCCGATCGAGTTCGTGATGGCGCCGCAATGGTTCATCCGGCTGCTCGAGTATAAGGACGAATTCCTAAAGCGCAGCGAACAACTCAATTGGTTCCCCGACCATATGAAGGTCCGTCTCGACGATTGGGTTAACGGACTAAAGTACGATTGGAATATATCCCGACAGCGCTTCTACGGGGTGCCGTTCCCGATTTGGTACTGCAAAGGTTGCGGTGAAGTCGTGGTGGCCGATGAAGCGACCCTGCCGGTCGATCCCGCTGAGCAGCCGTGCCCGGCGGAAACCTGCGCCAAATGTGGAAGCACTGAGTTCGAGGGCGAGAGCGACGTTATGGAGACTTGGATGACGTCTTCCTTGACGCCGCTCGTTAACGCCAACTGGGCGGGGACCGAAGACCGCAAGGGCGATATGTCGATATATCCGATGAGCTTGCGCGTGCAAGCATTTGAAATCATTCGAACTTGGCTGTTTTACACAGTTGCGAAATCGCACTTCCATCACGACGGATTACCGTGGAAGGATTGTATGATTTCGGGCTGGGGATTAAACGAGCAAGGTAAGAAGATCTCGAAACGAGACCTTGAGAAGTTCACCGATGCGGAAGGCTTCAATCGCTACGACCCGCATTCGATCATGGAGAAGTACTCGGCGGATGCGCTGCGCTTCTGGGCGGCGGGCAGCCATCTAGGGAATGATTTGCGCTTCAACGAGAAAGACGTTCGGACCGGCCGAAAAGTGGTAATCAAGATGTGGAACGTGGCCCGACTCTGCAATATCTTGTTGGAAGGGTTCGACCCGAACGCACCACGCCCGGCGCTCGCCGATCGTTCTGTAGAGGATCGTTGGGTTCAGATTGAACTCGCGAAAACCATTAAGACCGTCACCGACGGGTTCGAGCGCTATGACTATGCCTACGGCCGTGAGGCTCTGGAACGCTTTTTCTGGGGCGTCTTCTGTGACAACTACGTCGAAATTGTGAAGGACCGGTTCTGGAATCCGGAGCGCTACTCCGAGGAACTGCGCGCATCGGCCCAGGCGACCCTCTGGGAGTCGCTGCGGACGCTGCTAGCGCTCTTCGCCCCGTATCTGCCGTTTGTCACCGAAGCCGTCTTCCAACGCCTCTACAAGCCCTATGAGGACGTCTCGTCGATCCATATCGCCGAATGGCCGGGCGAAGAGAGTGAGCTGGAAGCGACGGCGACGCCGGGTGGCATGGTCATCATCCTCGAATTACTGAACGCCACCCGTGAGCTGCGCTCCCAGCATAAGGTTTCACAGACCAAGGTGCTGGAGGGCATTCGCCTCGATCTCGACGGCGCGGATGACAGCACCAAGCAAATGGTCCGTGACCTAGCGGGTTCGATCCAAAGCGCCACTCGCTGCAAGGAAGTCAGCTACGGCCCGGCAGAATACGCGACAGCGGTGCAGGGCGTGAAGCTGCAAATTCTGGCGGCAGAGTAAAGTCAGGCAGAATTGTCGACGTGTCTCGAAGGAAGCCGACCAAGCTGGAAATCGCATTGCAGTGCATGCTCGTGCTGTATCTGACGATCATGATCCATGAGTACATTTCGGGATTTAATGCACCGGCCTGTCCAGCGCCGGAGTGCTATGCGTGGGGTACGGAGAAACTCATGGCATTGGGATGGGAATACGAAAGTCGT
>JBMYRC010000169.1:0-7968 GCA_049601975.1 Alphaproteobacteria bacterium
CGGCCTCCAGCAGCTACGTCACCTTGGAGCATCTTTGCCAGATGGTGAAAGACGATGTGGAATTCCTTGTGCTGGATGCGAAGGGGAACGACATCACCCGCACGGTCCTCACACAGATCATTGTCGAGGAAGAAGCGAAGGGCGAGAACCTGCTGCCGCTCAGTTTCCTGCGCCAACTTATTTCCTACTACGGCGACAATGTGCAGCGCATGCTGTTGCCCCATTACCTGGAATATTCGATCGATGCTTTCGCGAAGAACCAGGATAAAATCCATACCTATATGGAAGACACATTCGGAAATATGTCCCCATTTGGCCAATTCGAGAACATGGGAAAACAAAATCTCGAAATGTTCGAGCAAGCCATGCGGATGTTTACCCCGTTCGAGGGAAAAGCCACGAGTAAGCCGACCCCGGCAGCAGCGGCTCCTGAGCCATCAGAGCCGAGCGAAGGCAACGCCAATGCGCAAACGCTGCAACAGCAATTGGATGCACTGCAGGCCCAGCTGAATAAAATGACTGGCGACAAATCCTAACGTCACGCTTGTACCGGCTCTTCACATCATCGGCATTTACAAATTGCTCTGGACCATCGAAAGCAACCAGCGCGCCGATCTGTGAACCCGCCGGCTCGACACCGGGCCACATAGTTGCATTGATAAAGCGGAATTCGCCTGAGGTCTGAAACCGCCGTCCACGATCTTGGTCCCGGCGGTTCTGGCAATCGAGCTCGGCCCCTTGGCGGAACCGGCGCTCAGACAATCTCATTTGATATCGAGTGGCGATATTTCCATTTTTCCACACGGCCAATCGCCGGGGTAAACATGGTGATGGCGGTTGTTTTGTTGCTGTTGCCGCTCTATCCGTTGATCAAAAGATGCGTCGAGGGATGATTTCCAGGCACATTGCGTTCGGCGGCGGTAAACGTTTGATCTAGAAGAATTTGGTGGTATAGAAATCAGACAGGCATTTTGTATACCAGGCCTTTAAGCCAGCCCGTTAACCATTGGGAACGTAATTAGAATGCAAGTCGCTCGACCGGTCGTACAACCGATTGTCATTTCGACAAGTCTTAAGGAGCAGACTTACGAGGCGCTGAAACGGGCGATCACGTCGATGAACATCTATGCATCGACAGAAGCGCCGAAGCTCGACGAGCGCCATTTAGCGGAAAGTTTGGGCGTCAGCCGCACGCCGGTACGTGAAGCCTTGGCCCGGCTTGAGCAGGAAGGCTTAGTACAGACTATTCCGCGCCGGGGTGTTTTCGTCGTCCGTAAGACGAAAGACGAAATTATCGAAATTGTCACTGCCTGGGCGGCTTTGGAAAGCATGGCTGCGCGGCTCGCGACATTGGCTGCCTCAGACGCGGAAGTTTCTAATCTGCGTGTTATGTTCGCAGAAGAAGACGGAGATTCCGTGCGTGCGCATCTCGATGAGTATTCCGATAAGAACATTGCCTTTCATCAGGCGATCTTGGCGCTCGGTAAATGCAGACTCATCGAACAGATGGCAGACAACCTGTTCATTCATATGCGGTCAATCCGAACCCGCACCATTGGCGACGGCGACCGGGCGAACCGGTCGGTGATCGATCATATGCACATTATCGAGGCGTTGGAGCGCCGCGATGCCGGGCTTGCCGAGACACTGGTGCGCGAACATTCAATGCGGCTCGCCGAGCACATACGTAAATACGTCGACTACCTGGATTGATCCGCACGAGCTAATTCGAAAAGCGGGCGGCAGGGCGATTACACGAGGGAGAATAAGACTATGGATGAAGGAAACACGACACCGGATGAGACCCAAGACCTGACGGACGGGTTCAATCTCCTCATCGATGCGTTAAAACTCAACGACCTCAATACGATTTACGGCGTGCCCGGTATTCCGATCACGGATTTCGGCCGCATGGCACAGGCTTCGGGCATCCGGGTGTTGTCGTTCCGGCATGAGCAGAACGCCGGTTATGCAGCCGCGATCGCCGGTTTCCTGACCAAGAAGCCGGGTATTTGCTTGACTGTCTCGGCGCCGGGATTCCTAAACGGCCTGACGGCGCTGGCGCACGCGACGACCAACTGCTTCCCGATGATCCTGATGTCCGGCTCTTCCGAACGTGAGATCGTTGACCTGCAACAAGGCGATTATGAGGAAATGGATCAACTCGCCGTCGCCAAGACGCTCTGCAAGGCGGCGTACCGGGTCCTGCATGCGGAAGACATTGGTATCGGTCTGGCCCGTGCAATCCGCGCCGCTGTCTCGGGCCGCCCCGGCGGCGTCTACCTCGATCTGCCAGCCAAACTTTTTGGCCAGGTCATGGAAGCAGAAGCCGGCCGTAAATCATTGGTGCAAGTCATCGACCCCGCGCCGGCGCAACTCCCCGCGCCCAGTGCGGTCAAACGAGCGCTCGACGTGTTGAAGAGCGCGGAGCGTCCCTTGATCATTCTCGGCAAGGGCGCGGCTTACGCTCAAGCTGATGATGCGATCAAATCGCTGGTGGAGAAAAGTGGGATTCCCTTCCTGCCGATGAGCATGGCGAAAGGCCTGTTGCCCGATACGCATCCGCAATGTGCAGGGGCGGCGCGGTCAACAGTGTTGCGAGATTCCGATGTCGTTATGATGATCGGTGCTCGCCTCAACTGGTTGCTCTCGCATGGTAAGGGTAAGCCATGGGGCACGGCGCCGAAGAAGTTCATCCAGATCGATATCGAACCGAAGGAAATGGACAGCAATGTGGAGATCGCGGCCCCGGTGGTCGGCGATATCGGTTCTTGCGTCGCTGCCTTGCTCGACGGGATCGGTGATGATTGGCAGGGCCCGCCGACAGAATGGGTCGATGCAATCACGCAAAAACGCGACGACAATATCGCGAAAATGGGGCCGCGCCTGATGAACAACAACGATCCGATGGACTACCACGGCGCCCTCGGCGTGTTACGCACGATCATCAAGGATCGCCCGAACGCGATGCTGGTCAACGAAGGCGCTAACGCGCTGGATTACACGCGCGGCGTCATCGATATGTATCAACCGCGCAAGCGCCTCGACGTCGGCACCTGGGGTGTGATGGGGATTGGCATGGGCCAAGCCATCGCCGCGGCGGTTGAGACCGGCAACCCGGTGCTCGCTATCGAAGGCGACAGCGCTTTTGGCTTTTCCGGTATGGAGGTGGAGACCATCTGCCGCTACAAACTGCCGGTTTGCGTCGTCATCTTCAACAATGACGGAATCTATCGCGGCACCGACGCCAACGAGGTGAGCGACGATCCGGCACCGACGGTGTTCGTGCCGGGGGCACGTTACGACAATATCATGACCGCCTTCGGCGGCGTGGGTGTGAACGTCACCAATCCGGATGATTTGCGGAGCGCCGTCGTCGAAGCGATGGATTCCGGTAAGCCGACACTTATCAACGCGGTTATCGACCCGGCGGCCGGTAGCGAAAGCGGTCGTATCGGCAACCTCAATCCGCAAAGCGCACTCAAGAAGAAGTAAGCCCGGTCTTAAGTATTAAGAATCAGGAAAGAGGAGAGCTATGTCTAAAGCATTGGAAGGCGTGAAAATTCTGGACATGACCCATGTCCAATCCGGCCCGACCTGTACCCAGCTATTGGCTTGGTTCGGGGCGGACGTGCTGAAGGTCGAACGGCCGGGCGTCGGGGACGCGACACGGGGACAGCTGCAGGATATTCCCGACGTCGACAGCCTCTACTTCACGATGCTGAACAGCAATAAGCGCAGTATTACCCTTAACACCAAGTCGGACGAAGGGAAGGCAATTTTCACCAAAATGATCGAGCATTGCGATGTCATGGTTGAGAATTTCGCGCCGGGCGCGCTCGACCGTATGGGCTTCTCCTGGGAGCGCATTCAGGAGATCAATCCCCGGATGATTTACGCCTCGGTCAAAGGCTTCGGTCCGGGCCCCTACGAAGACTGCAAGGTCTATGAGAACGTGGCCCAGTGTACCGGGGGTTCCGCTTCGACGACGGGCGAGCTGAACGGCACGCCGATGGTGACCGGGGCGCAGATCGGCGATTCCGGCACCGGCTTGCATTTGGCACTCGGCATCGTCACGGCGCTTTATCAACGCAACGCGTCAGGTCGCGGACAGCGCGTCTCCTGCGCCATGCAGGATGGCGTCCTCAATCTTTGCCGGGTGAAATTGCGCGACCAACAGCGCCTGGCGCACGGTCCGCTAACCGAATACCCGCAATATCCGAACGGCGAATTCGGTGACGCCGCGCCACGTGCGGGCAATGCGTCGGGCGGCGGGCAACCGGGCTGGATTGTGAAGTGTAAAGGCTGGGAGACCGATCCCGACGCATATATCTACGTCATCGCCCAGGCGGCGGCTTTCAACGGCTTGGCCAAAGTCATCGGCCACGAGAATTGGCTGGAAGATCCGGAGTGGAACACGCCGGCGGGACGCTTGCCGAACCTGTCGGAGATGTTCGACGAGATAGAGAAATGGACCAAGACCAAGACCAAGTTCGAAGCCATGGACATTCTTAATCCACTAAATGTGCCCTGTGGCCCGATCCTCAGTATGAAGGAATTGGCGGCTGAGGAATCCCTGCGGGACACTGGCACCATTGTCGAGGTCGACCATCCGGAACGCGGGAAGTATCTAACGGTCGGGAATCCGATCAAACTATCGGACTCGCCGGCAGAGGTCGAACGCTCGCCCTTGCTTGGCGAACACACCGATGAAATCATGCGCGAGCTGGGCTTTGGCGACGCGGAAATCGCCGCGGCCAGAAGCGATGGCGCGGTCTAAAATCGCGCGATAGAGGGATGGGATAAATATGGCGTCGGAAGAAATCAAATATCGCCGGCACGCGCATCCGGGCGGTAAGAAACGCAAAGGGCGTGGCCACACGAAAGGCCGACAATTGGTGCCGGACGCAGTCGCGGAAGTATCGGCACTGCTCGGCGACCGACCGCGTCAGCGCGATCTGCTAATCGAATATCTCCACCTGATCCAGGACGAGTATAACCAAATCTCCGCGGCTCACTTGGCGGCATTGGCGGAAGAGATGAAAATCCCGATGGCCGAAGCCTATGAGGTTGCCACGTTCTATGCGCATTTCGATGTGTTGAAGGAAGGCGACGCGCCGCTGCCGGAACTGACGATCCGGGTCTGCGATAGCCTGACCTGCGAGATGATGGGTGCCGAATCCCTGCTGCGGGAATTGGACGGGAATTACAATGGTGCAGTGCGGGTCGTGCGGGCACCTTGCATGGGGCGGTGCGATGTAGCGCCGGTCACCGAAGTTGGCCACCACCATGTCACCTCTGCGACCGCCGCGTCGGTGAAAGCAGCCGTCGACGCCAAGCAAACGCATCCCGACATTCCCGATTATAAAGACTACGACACCTATCGCGCCGAAGGTGGCTATAGCTTGTTGGATGATTGCCTTGCCGGAAAACGCACGCCGGATGAGTTGATCGAAATTATGAGCGGCTCCGGTATGCGCGGCCTCGGTGGTGCGGGATTTCCGACGGGCACGAAATGGAACATCGTGCGGGGCGAAGCGAGGCCACGCTTAATGGCCGTCAACGCCGATGAGGGCGAGCCCGGTACCTTTAAGGACAAACTGTATCTTGAGAGCGATCCGCACCGGATGCTTGAAGGCATGCTGATCGCCGCCTGGGTGGTCGAGGCCGAGACCGTCTACATTTATTTGCGCGACGAGTACCCGGGCATCCGTGAGGTCTTGTTGCAGGAGATCGCAAAGGTCGAAGTGGCGGGTTTGGATCGTGTTACCAAAATTGAGTTACGCCGTGGTGCCGGCGCATATATCTGCGGCGAAGAATCCGCAATGATCGAAAGTATCGAAGGCAAACGCGGACTGCCGCGTCACCGCCCGCCCTATGTAGCGCAGTTCGGTATTTTCGACCGGCCAACCTTGGTCAATAACGTCGAGACGCTGTTCTGGGTACGCGACATCGTCGAGAAGGGGCCCGATTGGTTCGCCGATCAAGGCAAGGGTGAGTCGAACGGATTGCGGAGCTATTCGGTATCTGGTCGCGTCAAAGAACCCGGCGTTAAATTGGTCCCCGCGGGCGTCACGGTGCGCGAGTTGATTGAAGAGTATAGCGGTGGCATGTCTGACGGCCATACGTTTAAGGGATATCTTCCGGGCGGTGCGTCGGGCGGCATCCTGCCTGCCGATATGGGTGACCTACCGCTCGACTTTGGTAAGCTGGAGGAGCACGGTTGCTTCGTTGGATCGCATGCGGTCGTTATCCTTTCTGATCAAGATCACATGGGCGGCGTCGCAGGTAACCTCATGCGGTTCTTCGAGGACGAAAGCTGTGGCCAGTGCACGCCGTGCCGTGTTGGAACCGAGAAATCGGTCAAATTGATGGAAGCCGAGAAGTGGGATGAGAGCCTGCTGACGGAATTGGGATCCTGCATGGGTGACGCCTCGATTTGTGGGCTTGGCCAGGCAGCGGCGAATCCGTTGTTCTCTGTTCTCAAACATTTCCGAGAGGACGTGACATGAGCGATACAATCACCTTTTCCCTGAACGGACAGTCTGTCGAAGCGCTGCAGGGCGAAACGATTTGGCAAGTTGCCGATCGCCAGGGTATCGAGATTCCACATCTCTGTTATTCGCCGTCAGTTGACTATCGGGCCGACGGGAACTGTCGTGCTTGCATGGTGGAGATTGAGGGCGAGCGCGTGTTGGCCGCATCGTGTATCCGCACGCCGAGCCAAGGGATGGTGGTGAATTCGGCATCCGACCGCGCTCGGACAGCGCGTAAGATGGTCTTCGAAATGCTGACTGCCGATCAGCCGGAACGCGAAACCTCGCACGATCCGGATTCAAAATTCTGGAACTGGGTGGCTGATATCGGTGTCTCGGAAAGTCGCTTGCCACAGCGCGGTGGGCCGAGTGTCGATCAAAGTCATCCGGCCATGCGGGTCAACCTCGATGCATGCATTCATTGTAACCTTTGTGTTCGGGCGTGCCGTGAAGTGCAGGTCAATGACGTTATCGGCATGGCTTATCGCGGCCATGGCGCGAAGATCGTATTCGATTTCGACGACCCGATGGGGGAGAGCACCTGCGTTGCCTGCGGTGAATGCGTGCAGGCCTGCCCGACGGGTGCCTTGATGGAAGCGACGCTGCTCGACGACAATCAGACGCGCGTCAATTATCCGGACAAACAGGTCGACAGCGTCTGCCCCTATTGCGGCGTTGGTTGTCAGATCACCTATAATTTAAAAGACGGCAAGCTGCTATCCGTGGACGGTCGGGAAGGTCCGGCGAACCGGAATAGGCTCTGCGTGAAGGGTCGCTTCGGATTTGATTACGCGCACCATCCCCATCGTCTCACCGTGCCGTTGATCCGCAAGGATGACGTCGGCAAGGACGCGCATGAGGACATTGATCCATCAAACCCATTCACTCACTTCCGGGAAGCGACCTGGGAGGAAGCGCTCGACAAGGCGGCGGCGGGAATCAACCGTATCCGCGCTGAACATGGGCCAAAGGGTCTGGCCGGATTTGGCTCCGCAAAGGGCTCGAACGAAGAAGCTTATCTGGTGCAAAAATTAGTGCGAACGGGTTTCGGCACCAACAATGTCGATCACTGCACGCGACTATGCCACGCCTCGTCGGTTGCGGCATTGATGGAATGTATCGGCTCCGGCGCGGTGACCGCGCCCTTTACCGCATGTGAGGACGCCGAAGTGATGATGGTCATCGGCGCCAACCCGACCGAGAACCACCCAGTCGCCGCGACATTCTTCAAGCAGCAGGCCAAAGCTGGAAAGACCCTGATCGTTTGCGATCCCCGCGGACAGGCCTTGCGCAAACAAGCAACGCATATGCTGCAGTTCAAACCCGGCACCGATGTCGCGATGCTGAACGCGATGCTGCATGTCATCGTCGAGGAAGGCTTGCACGATGAACAGTTCGTCCAAGCCCGCACCGACGGGTTCGAGAAACTGCG
>JBMYRC010000170.1:0-7933 GCA_049601975.1 Alphaproteobacteria bacterium
TGAAGGTCGAAGTCTCGGCTCAGAACCCGATTGAGCGGATCGAAATCCGCAACGGTATGGAAACCCTCAAGACCGTGCGCGGGTTCGAAGAAAGCGATCTCGGTGAGCGTATCCGCGTCGTCTGGAGTGGGGCCGAGTACCGCGGCCGGGGGCGCGAGACCAACTGGAAGGGGCGGGTCGGTTTCGGCGGAGCGCAAATCCAGCGGATGGAGAAAATCAACGCCTGGAACCATGAGCGCAAGCTGGAGCAGTACAACGGTGACACGGTCGTCTTCGATGCCATCACCACCGGTAATTTCGGCGGCTTCGATGCCTGGCTGGAGAAGAGCGATGGCGCCACCATCGACGTCTCCACCAATCTCGGTGTGATGACGGTCCCACTCTCCGAAATCGGCATGGAGGACGTGACCATGGATGCGGGTGGCCTGGAGCGAAAAATCCGTGTCTTCCGCCTGCCGGAAGAAAACCCGCACCGCACGATCACCACCGAGTTGGAAATCCCACTAAATGCCACGGGCGATAACCCGCTTTGGGTATGCGTGACCACGGAGGACGGCTTCCAAGCTTGGAGCAGCCCGATTTACGCGTTCAAGTAGGGAATCTTATCCCGGACGCCCGCAGAGCGAGCCGGGACACGAGCAGTGCCGCAGTTCGTCATTCAGAGCTTGTTGAAGGATGAGCCCTCGTGCGGGGGCGCAATATTAAAAATCGCGGAACAAACCCATGCACAGTATTACAATACCGCTCTTTCGGTCGTCAGTGGGCGGCTGGGTTTGTCGAACCGCACGTAGATAGCTTCACCTGTCATAGAACAAGGGGCATCTATATCACAATATAGACAAAATGTCTCGGAGTGTTTGCAGATGGTCCGCTTGAAGAAAATATCGCCTTCTCTCCCGGTTTGACCTGGCTATCTTGTTACTGGAATCCGCGCGATCACATGACCGATTGAGGAGAGCCCAAAGTGCCGTTTTTTGAACGCGACGACACCCGCATCTATTACGAAATCCACGGCGACGGACCTCCGGTCTTGGCACTGGCGCCGGGCGGGATGCAATCCTCCATCCCAATTTGGGGCGGTGTCTCCTACAACGGCGTCGAGCGGTTGGCGTCGAACTACCAGGTCATCGTCATGGATCAGCGCAATGCGGGGCAATCGACAGCACCGATCACGGGTGGGGACGGCTGGCGGGAATATACCGCCGACCAGATTGCCTTGCTCGACCATCTCGGCGTTGAGCGGTTCCATGCGGCCGGGATGTGTATCGGCGGGTCGTTCATCATGGGATTGGCCGAGGCCGTACCCGAGCGCCTCGCCTCCGCCGTAATGCTGCAAACAATCGGCTATGACGACAACCGCGAGACGTTTTTCGAACTGTTCGACTCCTGGTCGGCGGGCGTGAAACCGGCGCATCCGTCCGTCGGTGAAGACGAATGGGCCAAGTTCCGCTCGACCATGTTCGGCGGGGATTTTCTGTTCAACGTGTCCGAGGACGTTGTTGCCAGGTGCCAAATCCCCCTTTTGGTGCTGATGGGCGAGGACGTCTATCACCCCGAAGCGACGTCGCGCAGAGTGGCGGAACTCGCCCCGCATGCGACGCTGATTGAGCGTTGGAAGGAGGGCGCGGATGCGATGGCCGCCAGTGCGGCAATCGACGCATTTCTTGCGGCACATAGCTAGATGAGATTCGTGTGGCGAAGTTGCAAATTGGAATTCGCACCTTCGCAGAAGCAACTGAAATAGGTCCTACAAATTCGAAATAGATGAATGATTGTGATTACGGGTCTATGTTTACGTCACGGATCAAATCCCGAATTCCCATGACATAGAATACAGCAGCACCGCGGCTAAGTATCTATTCGACGTGTTTGTCTTTAAAGTCGACATTGAGAGACTGTTTCGCATCTTACACCCACAGCACCGCATGATCTAATTCCATAATTTTGCACCCTTTTGGATGAATGCGTTCAAACGACCCCCATAGAAAACCGCTTCAGCTTTTTAACCGCTCCCCCGTCTCCGCATCCGCTCGCAACGTGCGCGCGTAGGAAGGCAGCGCTGTCACCTTGTCGAAATATGCTTGCACGTTCGCGGGCAAATCCTCGGTCACCATGCGGCGGTAGCCGCGCATGGCGTAGCAGATACTCAAATCGGCAGCGCTCATGGTGTCGCCCAGCAGATACGTTCGATCTGATACCGCCGCGTCGAGGGCTTCGACGCAGGAAGTCGCACGACCCTTCATTTCCGCCACCACGGCGTCCAGCTCCGGATTGAAGTTGCGACGGTGGTTAACGATCTCGCCGAGCGGGCGCGCGAAGGTCGCTTCCGCGAACCAACACCATTGCAGATAATGCGCGTAGGTCGGGTCGTCCGTGGTCGGTTGCATCCGTCCATCGCCATAGCGGTCCAGGATGTATTGCATCATGGCACAGGACTCGAACATGGTCATGTCGCCGTCGGTCATGACCGGCACCTTGCCGACCGGGTTCAGGGCCCGCCATTCCGACGTGGCGCGGTATTCGGCAGCAAAGTTCACCGGCACGATCTCATATGGGACGGAAAGTTCCTCGCACATCCAGATGGCGCGAAATCCGCGGGTGCCGGGGGAGTGATAAATTTTCAGCATGATGGGGGTCCTGTCCTCTGAATTTGCCGGTCGGTGAAGACAGTAATGTTACGCCGCCCAGCGGAGAAATAAATATATGGAGGTTTCTTAACGCGAGGCCGCACATAGATTTGCTTCTAAGAAACTAACCCCAGGCTTAAACCTAAAGGAACGACACGATGGATATGGTCCGCCTCGACCCACCCGCAGAATTGACGATGCCGATCGGCGAAGCGATGTTCAGCCAGCGCGCCACGCGCCGGCTCGATCCCGATCGCCCGATCACCGACGCCCAGTTGAAGATCATCCTCGACGCGGCCTCGAAGGCGCCGAACGGCGGTAACGTGCAGCCCGCGCGCTATCTGGTGATCCGCGACCGCGAGGCCATCCAAAAATTCGGCAAGCTGTATCACGAGGCCTGGTGGGCGAAGCGCCGGGATGCCTATGGCTGGAAGGGCAAGGAAGACATTCCCGAGGGCTCGCAGTATCACTTGGCGGCATTGCTCGCGGACGAGATGGTGAATGCCCCCGCCGTGATCCTCGCTTATTCATCGGCCTCCGGCGTCGCCGCGGCCTCGACCTTCCCGGGCGTCCAGAACTTGCTGCTGTCGGCGCGGGCTCTCGGCATCGGCAGCGTGCTGACGACGCTGCACCCGGAAGTCATGGAGCGCGTCCATGCGATGTTCGGTATCCCGGACGACATGGTATTTCATTGCTGTATTCCGCTCGGATATCCGCGCGGCAAGTTTGGCCCGACCAGCCGGATGTCGACCGGTGAGACGACCTATTGGGACCAATGGGGCGAGGCGCCGCCCTGGAAGTAGGGGCACGGAATGACAGTTAAAGGCTGGCCGTAAATAGGGGCTCACCGAGAAGTGCTTCGTCGACGTCGATGCCGAGGCCGGGCCCGGTTGGTGCGCTTCCGAAGCCATTTCGGCTGCGCGGTTGGTGGCCGGCGATATGCTCATTGTTCCAATCGTTCATGAAGGAGACGCTCAAGAGCGCTCGTGCCTTCGTCGACGCCGCGACATGGGCGGAGGTGGCGGAGACGATATCGCCGCCCCAAGTGTCCTCGACGGTGACTTGTAGACCCAGCTCTTGGCCAAGGTCGCGCATCAGCTTTGCTTTCGTGAGGCCACCGACCTTGGAAACCTTCAGGTTAAAGCCGCCCGCACCACCCTCGCGTACCGCGCGTCGAAGCGTTGCGACATCGCTGACGACTTCATCGTAAATCATCGGCAGCGTGGTGTGTTTACGGACCTCAATGCATTCTTCCATGGTGGGGCACGGTTGTTCGAAGTAGAAGCGGGGAAGGTCTTCCATGCCGCGCGCCGCCCGAATGGCGTCGTTGAGCCGCCAACCGCAATTCGCGTCACCAATGATAATGTCTTCGTCGCCGGTGTTCTCGACGATGGTTCGGGCCCGAACGGCATCGAGGGTCGGATCACCGCCGATCTTCAACTGAAACCGGTGAATGCCCTCGGCCCTGCGCGCTTTGACGTAGGCGACCATGTTTTCAGGCGTATCGAGGGGTACGGCGAAATATAGCGGGAATTCCGCCTGACGCACACCACCCAGCATGTCTGAGACGGACGCTCCCCAGGCTTTACCCGTGAGATCCCAGCACGCGACATCGATCGGACTCTTGGCATAGGCGTAGCCCATCAAGGTCGCGTCCATGGCATCGTTGACCGCGGCAAGGTTGGTCGGATCAACGCCGATCAGGGCAGGGGCTAAAAGTTCTAGCGCAGCGCGGGCACCGCCCGCATGTGCAGGCAGATATGTGGTGCCGAGCGGGCAGACTTCGCCCCATCCAGTAAGGCCGGTGTCGCTGGAGACTTGCACCAGGGTTGAGGGCAGATGCGTGATCTCGCGCCCACCGGACATAACGTATGTGCCGTGCGCATAAGTGAGGTCAAAGTTGAAGACATCTATTTTTGATATTTTCACGTGCCCCATTCCTTTTTGAGAATATTCGGTTCGCCTTCTAAGCCGCGGCTTCCCGCCGTCCGCGCCCGGCCAGTCTCGGCGCTTCCTGTTTGAAGAGGCGGATCAGCTCATCCATCACCGCGCGAACACTCGGCACGCGTTTTAGATCCCGGTGGACGACCAGATTCAGATCGCTTTCCGCCCCTTGGATCGGCGCGGTCAGGCGCACCAGATCCGGGTCGGCATCGCCGGCGAAGCAGGGCAGGACGCCGAGGCCGGCTCCCATGCAAACAGCGTCATGAATCGCGTGGCCGTTATTCATGCGCACGGCGGGAGCCCGGCCCGCCAGTTTTTCGCGCAGCCATGTCTGTCCTGCGAAATAGACATGGTCGTCGTCAAAGGCGACCCACTCGCACTCCTGGTAGCGCTTGTTGCCGCGCGCCGCCGGGGCCGCTTCCACATAGCCGCGCGATCCGTAGACCGCATAGGATAATTCGCCGAGTTTGCGCGCGATCAGGCCCGGTGTGTCCGGCAGGCAAATCTGAAGTAGCAAATCTGCTTCCCGGCGCGACAGGTTGGCGTTGACGTGATTGACCGAAAGTTCGACCTCGATCTCCGGCAGGCGGGATCGGATTTCCGGCAGATGCATGGTGATGAATTGGGACGGCACCTCGAAGGCGGAGAGGCGCACGGTACCGCTGACCGCGTCCGCCAGGGTCGCTTGGCGGCGCTGCAGCGTATGCGCGGCCTTCTCCATGTCCTCGGCGATGGGCAGCAATTCCTCGCCTGCCTGGGTTGGCACGAACCCGTCCGGCAATCGGTCGAATAGGCGCGTGCCGAGATCCGCCTCTAATTGTCCGAGTCGGCGTCCGACCGTGGGTTGCGTGACCTTCAAATGTCGCGCGGCAGCAGACAGACTGCCGTCCCGCGCCACCGCGAGGAAGATGCGCATGTCGTCCCAATTGAGTGACATTGGCGGAATTCCTTAGGAAATGAGCCTATACGTATTTGTATAGATGCTATTCAAAATCGTGAAGGGTGCAACATTTATTTTTAGGGTATTCCATTGCGCAGTGACGGTGTCTAATAACTGTTATTCCTGTATTTGCGGGAATGACGTATGGGATTGGGACGACAGATATGTATTTCGACTTACGACTCTGGGGCTACACGAAAGGGGTGCGGGCACGCATCTTCGGCGCGGTCGCCGTCGGCATCTTGGCGGTGCTGTTCGGTATCGCGCGGTTAGCGCTACTCGGGTGGCTGATCGCCCGCGTATTTCAGGGCGTACCTCTCGACGAGTTGATCCCCGCCTTCATCGGCGTCGCCGCCGTGATGATTGTGCGCGGCGGGCTCGAATATCTCCGCACCATGATCGCGCACGACACCGCCGCCAAGGTGCAGGTGCATTTGCGCACGGTCATCTTCGACAAGGTGACGGAGCTGGGCCCAGCTCATTTCGGCCTCGAGCGCACTGGCGACGCTATCCTCGCGATGATCGACGGGGTCGAGCAGCTAGAGATTTATTTCGGCCAGTATTTGCCGCAACTCATCGTCTCGATCCTCACGCCGTTGCTGATTTTCGGTGTCGTGGTGTTCCTCGACGTGCCGGTGGCGCTGGTGATGCTCGCCGCCGCCCTGGTCACCTTGATCGCGCCGCAGGTCTTCCATACGTGGGATAAGAACAACAGCCTCGGTCGCTCGCGCGCCTATAGAGCCTTTGCGGCGGAGTTTCTTGATTCCGTCCAGGGCCTTGCGACCTTGAAGGCGTTCGGGCAGAGCGGCCCTCGCGCCAAGACCTTAAAGGCCAAGGCGGATGAGCTGTTCAAGTCCACCATGTGGGTGCTGGCGACGAACTCGCTGGCGCGCGGTATTACAGATACGGGGATTGCGGTCGGTGCCGCGGCCACATTGGCGCTCGGTGCGTTCCGGGTCGCGGATGGGAGCATGGATCTGGCCCCCTTGATCATGATCCTGATGCTTGGTGTGGAAGTATATAAACCGCTCCGTGATATGCGCTCGCTCATGCATAACGGCATGGTGGCGCAAGCCTCGGCGCAGACGATTTTCCATCTGCTCGATTCGACGGCAATCGTGACGGAGAAAGAGGACGCTGCAACGCCCATCGAGGTGACGCCGACAGTGACCTTCGAGAACGTGAGCTTCGCTTATCCCGGCGGCAAGCGAACCGCCCATGAAGGGCTCGATTTTGAAGTGACCGCGGGTGAGCGGGTCGGTTTCGTCGGGCCGAGCGGTGTCGGTAAATCCTCCATCGTACGTCTGTTGCTGCGCTTCTACGATCCGGACAAGGGTGCGGTGAAAATCGGCGGTCACGATTTACGCGATCTCAGCTTCGAGGCTATTCGGGGACAGATCGCTGTCGTCAACCAAGATACATACCTCTTTCACGGCACGGTCGCCGACAATCTGCGGGTCGGTAAGCCAGACGCGACGGCGGCGGAGATCGAAGCCGCGTGTCGGGCCGCCAATGCGCATGAGTTCGTCGCAAAATTGCCACATCACTACGACACAGTGATCGGCGAGCGCGGCATCCGGCTGTCTGGTGGGCAACGCCAGCGCATGGCCATTGCCCGCGCGATTCTGCGGGACGCGCCGATCCTGGTGCTCGACGAAGCACTCTCTGCCGTCGATGCCGAGAACGAAGCGATCATTCAAGACGCACTCGACCGCCTGATGGAAGGGCGCACGACGCTGATTTTTGCGCACCGTCTCTCCAGCGTCATCGATGCGGACCGCATTTTGGTGCTCGATGAGGGTAAGGTTGCCGAGACTGGGACCCATGCGGAGTTGATGCTGAAACACGGCGTCTATCACCGTCTGATGGCGGCGCAAGCGGAGGAGAGGGTCGAGCAGGAAGTCGTGATCGGCGGCGGCGGTCCGCTTGATACCGGCATCGGCGATGCGCCGACCTATAGCGAGGAAGCGCAATTTGCCGCGACAGACGCGATCGTGAAGGCGGAAGGGCTCGGCTGGGCCGGCGCCATCCGCGAGTTGATGAAGCACATCGTGCCCTACAAAGGGAAGCTGGCACTGACCTTTGGTTTCGGTGTGACGCGCGTGGTCTCGTTCATCGGTATCGGCGCGGTCGGCGCGCTCGCAGTGCGGGCGGTGAAGACCGGGGAGCCTTTCGTCGATCTGTTGATCTTGCTGGCGGTGCTAGCGCCGATGGCGGGTATCTTCCACTGGTTCGAATCATGGATCGCGCACGACATGGCGTTCCGGCTATTGGCGGAAATGCGGATCGCTCTCTTCGAAAAGCTCGACCGCTTGGCACCCGCCTATATGGTACGCCGTCGCACCGGCGATATGGTGGCGATGGCAACGCACGATGTGGAGACGGTGGAGTATTTCTTCGCCCACACGGTGGCCCCTGCCTT
>JBMYRC010000171.1:0-7806 GCA_049601975.1 Alphaproteobacteria bacterium
GACGACCCCAATTTTCCCAAACTGCGTCGCGTACTCATTCTGGGCGACCCAGGCTCCGGTGGCGCAGCCGCGTGGACGGATGTGACAAGATCGGGAGAGGGCGTCACGGACGCGGAATTGGAGCAGCGCGCCCAATCCGTCGACCCGGATGACCCGGTCATCATTATGTACACATCGGGTACGACGGGATTCCCGAAGGGGGTCGTGCATTCGCATAAACTGATCCGAAACATTGGGGATCGCGGGTTCCGGATGGCGATCGATTCCGACGACACGATCTTGAACTATTTACCGCTCTTTCATGCCTTCGGATATTCCGAAGGTGCCCTGATGTCGTTAATAACAGGTGCCCGCCAGATCGTGACGGAAACGTTCGATCCAGACGAATGCCTCGACTTGGTGGCGAAAGAATCCGCGAGCGTGATGCACGGGTTCGAAGCACATCTCAAGGCTCTGACCGAAGCTCAGGAGGCCAAATCGCGAGATATCTCCAGTTTGCGTACCGGCCTGTTCGCCGCAGGTATGCATAGTGCCACTCCTGTGGCGAAACGCGGTAATCGCGTGTTGGCGCCCCTGCAATCGGTTACGGGCTACGGCATGACGGAAATCTGGGTTGGAGCAGGGATTGGCGCACTCGACGACGACGAAGAGAGCCGATGTGCCTCCTCCGGCGCAATTGGGATAGGCTACGAGTTACGCATCCTCGATCCGGAGACCGGCGCCGAACAACCCGTCGGTGAGCCCGGTGAGCTGCAGGTCAGAGGCTACAGCCTGATGCTGGGATACTACAAGAAACCAGAAGAGACGGCGGCAGCGTATGACACGGACGGCTGGTTCAAGACTGGCGATTCCGCGGTCTGGCTGCCCAACGGTTACATGCGGTTTTTGGGCCGCTACAAAGACATGCTGAAAGTCGGCGGCGAGAATGTCGACCCGATGGAAGCCGAAGGATTGCTGCTGGAACACCCGGAAGTCCATCAAGTCGCCATCGTCGGTATGCCGGACCCGCGTTTGACCGAAGTTGGCATCGCCTACGTTCAACTTATCCCCGGATCACAGATGGACGAAGACGCCGTGATCGCTCATTGCCGAGGAAAATTGGCGAGCTTCAAAATCCCGCACCACGTGGTTTTCGTGGATGATTTCCCGATGACCGCTTCCGGCAAGATCCGCAAGGTTGAGCTACGCGAAGAAGCAAAAAATTTAGGAAAATAAAATACTTAGTGCCCTTCCCCTTGACTTCGCGACTCGGAAGGAGCATAAATCTTACCAATGCCCGAGATCGCGCAACAGCGCTGCGATTTTTGAAAAAAGAACAAAGCAACGAATCTGGGCCGTTCCTATTTTTCTCATACCGTTTCTTCCAATTGCGCGTGGATGACGGCGACGCGGCAGATTTGCGCTCGCTACAGCGACGTCCATTTGACGCAAAGGATACTTACGTTTTGACGACAACTAGTTTTTCCGAGCTCGGCCTGATCGAGCCTATTATTCGTGCCTTAACAGCACAAAATTACACAACACCGACACCAATCCAGGAAAAAGCCATTCCGCAATTGCTCGATAATTCGGACCTGCTTGGCATCGCGCAAACGGGCAGCGGCAAGACCGCGGCTTTCGTTTTGCCGATCCTGCAACACCTGACCAATGATGGGCAAAAACCCTCCCCGAAAGGTGCTCAGGCGCTGATCCTCGCTCCAACGCGGGAACTTGCCCTGCAAATCGGTGATTCCGTGAAAACCTACTCTCAATTTCTCGGCCTCCGGCATACGGTCATCCTCGGCGGCGTCAACCAGAACCCGCAAGTGAAGGCTATGGCCCGAGGCGTCGATATCTTGATCGCCACGCCGGGACGCCTGCTTGATCTGATGAACCAAGGTCACGTGCATCTTGGCGATGTGGAGCATCTGGTACTCGACGAAGCGGACCGCATGCTCGACATGGGTTTCATCAAGGATGTCCGCAAGATAGTGCGCGCGACATCGGATGATCGGCAAACGTTGCTGTTCTCGGCGACAATGCCGCAGGAAGTGGCACGCCTCGCGAGCGATATTTTGTACGAACCGGTGCGCATCGATATCGCGCCGAAGGCGGTCACCGCCGACCGGATCGAACAGCACGTGTATCACGTGCCCGCGTCGAAAAAGGGCACTTTGCTGACCGAACTTTTGGCTGACAATGCGCTATACCGGGTGATCGTGTTCACGCGAACCAAACACCGCGCAAACCGGGTCGCTAAGCAATTGGGACAGTCGGGAATCGAAGCGGCCGCCATTCACGGCAATAAATCGCAAGCGGCACGTCAACGAGCACTCGACGGGTTCAAATCGAACCAGGTCCGCGTGCTGGTCGCCACCGACATCGCCGCGCGCGGTATTGACGTCGACGGCGTGACCCACGTTATCAACTTTGAGCTACCGAATGAGCCGGAGAGCTACGTCCACCGGATCGGCCGGACAGCCCGCGCTGGTGCCGAAGGGATTGCACTGTCGTTCTGTGACCCTGCGGAACGCGATTATCTGCGCGGCATCGAACGCTTGATCAAACGCTCCATCGACGTGGTCGAGCATGAGCTAAGTGCCAGCGCAGCCAATCAAGATCAGCCAAAATCACATCGGCCCCGGCGACACGGCAAACCGCAATCCAAGCGCCCGAACGGCGGCAATGGCAAGCGCCGCCGCAACCGTAGCGGAAATCGCCCGAAAGCGGCATAGCCGCACGATTGACTTCGCCTGCTGCTTGCCTACCTTAAAACGACTCAACGGGTAGGCAGGCGCATGGCGGATTCCAGCATTCTCTTCAAAAACTTCGCTTTGCTCGATGTCGAGTCGGGTACCCTAAAGGGCGGGTACCAGGTCCTGGTCCGGGATGGCAGGTTCGCCGCCGTGGAACACGGTGCGATCAATGCAGACGGTGCGCTGGAGATCGATCTTGGCGGGCGTACTCTGATGCCAGGCTTGATCGACTGCCACGTCCATATTCACCCGCTCATCCTGCCGACAACGCCACAAATGTTGCCGTCGCTGATCACGGCGCATGCGCTCTCCACACTCGAAGGCATGCTACTGCGCGGATTTACCACTGTGCGTGATGCAGGTGGTGCCGATGCGGGACATCGCCAGGCGGTGGAACACGGTATTTTTCGAGGACCGCGTCTGTTTGTCGCCGGTCGTGCGATCAGTCAGACCGGCGGGCACGGCGACCCGCGCACTTCCGCCAATCAATTCGAGCCCTGCGAATGCGCGGCGCATCTCTCGGGCTTCGGGCTCGGTCGGATCGCCGATGGTGTCGCCGAAGTGCGTAAAGCGGTGCGTGACGAAATTCGCCAGGGTGCCGACCAGGTCAAATTGATGGCGGGCGGTGGCGTCACGTCGCAATCTGATCCTATTGACCAACTACAATACTCCGATGAGGAAATCGCCGCCGTGGTCGATGAAGCAAGGCGCTCCCACACCTATGTCATGGCGCATGTTTATACAGCCGCCGGCATTCGGCGTTGCATCGAATTGGGCGTGCGCACGCTGGAGCATGCCAACCTCATCGACGAGGACGCCGCCGCGCTGGCTGCCGATGCAGGTGCTTACATGGTCCCGAATCTGGTCTGTTACGACAATCTGGGTAAGCGGGGATTGGAGCTGGGTTACACTCCGGAAGCCATGGCGAAACTGGGCGACGTCGCGGGTGCAGGCGCTCGCTCGCTGGAGATTGCGACGCGCGCGGGACTAAAGCTCGCGTATGGCACCGACATTTCCCGCTCGCCCGAACTGCAGTCAGACGAGTTTCTCCTGCGCGCAGAAGTATTGAAGCCGGCAGACATTATCCGCAGCGCGACGCTAATTGGCGCGGAAGTTGTACGCCAAAAAGGTGAGCTTGGGATTATCGCGCCAGGCGCCATCGCCGACCTTCTGGTCGTGGACGGCAACCCGCTCGAAGACCTCAAACTCCTGACCGATCAGGGCGCTTGCATGCCCACCATCATGAAAGACGGTGCCTTTGTGAAGAACACGCTCTAGGCTGCGGCTTCGATCGCCGTGAGCATTTTCATGTTCTCCAGCGTCTGGGCGCAGGCACGGGCCGCTTCCGCACCCTTCACCTTGAAGTGTTCGAAGAAATACCGCTCGTGATCTCCGCTTTCGTGGAAATGGTGCGGCGTCAGAACGACGGACAATACAGGTACTTCCGTCTCCAGCTGCACTTGCATCATCCCGCTGATCACCGCGTCGGCGACGAACTCATGACGGTAGATGCCGCCGTCCACCACAAGGCCTGCCGCGACGACGGCGGAATATCTGCCAGACTTTGCAAGCAGCTTTGCTTGCAGAGGAATTTCATAACTGCCGGGTACTTCGAAGAAATCGATGCGATCGTTCGACACATTGAGACGTCCGATGGCGTCGACGAACGAAAGCCGACATTGATCGACAATTTCCCGATGCCAACATGCTTGTATGAAAGCGACACGGCCGGTGCCGGGCGCTGTTTTAGTCGTGTTTTCAAAGCTCTGATTCATGGCGAATCCTCTCCGTTAGAGACCAGAATCAGGACGTGACGGGAGACATTCTGCCATGGTGCAAGGCAAGCACCATCGATTTCGCGTTTCCCGCTCTCTTCCATCCGGACTATGACCGTCGGCTTCGGAATTACACCGAATCTGCTGACCCCACCGAACCTTGGTAGGCGCTCGCGGGCTGATGAGCGGGCCGATGAGCCCGTTGCGCAATTACCGCCGGTGGGGAGTTTCACCCCGCCCCGAGAACGTTTGCCGCCAGCGCAACAACGCGCTGACGACAATATTGAACTAATCTCCGATTCCCATCATTTCAAGCACGCAGTTGTAAATTCCGTTGAGGGCCAAGAGTTATTAGGGTGCGGCAATTTTCTTATTATCAGAAGGTGATTGAACGTGAAGCATCTTGTATTGGCATTGATGATTGCCGTGTCGGCATCCGGAGCAACGGCACAAGACGATCTCACGATCGGCAAAAAAGTTGGCGACCGGATGGCGCCGTCATTGTCCGCGGCGGACCAAGACGACAAGCCCCAGCACCTGCAATCATCGGCGAGCCGAATGGACTGATCTTGTTATTTCCCCAATTACTCAGCTGGTGACCATACTGTAAATCCCAGGCGGTCATCTGCAATAAACAGAACGAAAACTTCAAAAACTGGGTTACAGCGTCGCAACCGTTACCCCGGATACGCCGACTAAACTCGCGCGCTATGCCAAGCGTCAAAGTTTAAAGTTTCGAACCCGGTCAGATCCAAAAAGAGTGCTTATCCAAGCGTTTGATGTCTTGGATAAAGCCGCCGGATACGACCTACCACATCCGATCATCTTTGTGATCGATCCGAAAGGAAAGATTACGCACCGCTTCTCGCCGAAATACTATCCCGAGCGGCCAGCAGTTCAGGAGGTGCTCCAAGCATTGCGAAGCGAGTAAGTTAGACGATGCCGGTTTCCTGGTAGACCGAAAGCTCCGCCTCCGACATTCCCAGCAGGTCGACATAAACTTCGCGGTTGTGGGCACCAAGGGCGGGTCCCAAGGAGTCGATAGAGCCGGGCGTCGCGCTCAATCTGGGCACCGTATCCTGCAACGCCACATCGACCTTCGAGATTGGGTCTTCAATGAAGCGGATATTTCCACGTGCCGCATAATGCTCGTCTTCGAAAATCTCGTCGATGCCGTAGACGGAGCCGCACGGCACCTGAGCCTCATTGCATTGGCCTAAGACCCCATCGCGGTCCATCGACGTCGTCCAATGGGTGACTGCAGCATCGACTGCGTTTCGGTCCGCGTCGCGTTTTGGAAAAGTGCCCCATTTCCCGTCGCCCGCGACTTCCGGCATGCCCATTAATTTAGCGAGGCGTTCGAATATCTTGTCATTTGTACAAGCGACGGCGACCCAACGACCGTCCTTGGTCGGATAATGGCTATGCGGAATGGCGTTCTTCATCGCCGGCCCCATACGCTCGCGAATAAATCCATTGAAATGATAGGCTGCGGGGAGCTCATCGAGGAAACGGAAGATCGGTTCATATAGACCGATATCAATGAATTGCCCTTCTCCAGTGATCTCTCGTGCACGTACCGCTATCAGCGCACCGAATGCGCCATAAAGACCAGCCAAATAATCAGGGATCGTGGGCGAGCCCGGCGTCGAAGGCGGCCTATCAGGGTCGCCAGCCAGAAACGCCAATCCGCCGAATGCATTAGCGATCCGCCCAAATCCTGGCCGATTGGCATTTGGCCCGGTCTGTCCGTACCCGGTAATCCGGACCATCACCAACTTCGGGTTGACCGCGTGCAGCACGTCCCAACCGACATCCCAACCTTCCATGGTGCCGGTCTGAAAATTCTCGACGAGGATGTCGGACTTTTTGACCAAGCGTTTCAAGATGGCGACACCGTCTGGCTTGCGAAGATCAAGTGTGATGGATTTCTTATTCCGCGCCTCGCTCAACCAACAGAGTGTGTCGCCAGAATCGGTCGGTGTGCCAAATTTCCGCATGGGGTCACCGATACCAGGCAACTCCACCTTAATGATCTCAGCTCCAAATTCGCCAAGTTGTGTGGCGCAAAACGGCCCGGCCATGAAATTCGATACATCGAGGACTCTGAGCCCTTGCAGCGGTTTCGTCGTCATCCCTCGTCCCCTTGATCCGAATGGTGCATCGCAAGGGATTAGATATAACGGCGTTCGGTCCTGACAACGCGGCTGACGGAAGTGTCGTCGCATGTCATTTGCCATAAATTCGTTTATGGAATGGGTCTGTGTCACTATAATCCAAATCCATGGCCGACCCTTCGTCAAAAAAGTTATTCACGCCGCGCTGATCGGCAATGGCCTCATTGCGGTGACAAAGTTCTCTGCCGCTTCAATGACCGGCAGCCCCGCCATGCTGAGCGAGGCAATCCATTCGGTGGTCGATACCGGCAATCAAATGTTGCTGCTCTAAGGCATCAAACGCTCGCAGAAACCAGCCGAAGCCGAGCACCCCTTCGGTTATGGCATGGTGCTTTATTTCTGGTCATTCCTGGTGGCGATCTTGATCTCCGGGGCGGGCGCTGGCTTCTCCCACATGGAAGGCATCAGCGAAGTCATAACCCCGCATCCAGTCGCGAATCCGGAAATCAACTACGCTGTCCTCAGCCTTGCTGCTCTCTTCGAAGCGGTCGCGTGGTGGCTCGCATTCAAGGAATTCAAGAAGCGAAAAGGCGGCCTCGGATATTTCGAAGCCATCCGCCGCAGCAAGGACCCGATAGTCTTCACGGTGTTGTTCGAGGATTCCACCGCGATGCTTGGGTTAATCGTCGCGGCGGCCGGTATCGCTCTCGGTAATTGGCTCAACATACCGGAGATGGACGGCATCGCCTCCATCGTCATTGGTGCCATTTTGGCGGTCACCGCGATACAGCTGGCCTATGAATGCATGGGACTGCTGGTCGGCGAAAGTGCCGCCCCCGCTAAGGTCAATCTCATCAAAAGATTGCTGAATTCTGAGCAGCGCGTTTAACGAGTGAATGACGTCCTCACCATGCATCTTGGACCGTCCGACATGCTGTTGAATATCAGTGTTGATTTTATCAACAACATGGATGCCAATGACGCGGACGATGTTATCAGTGTTATGGAAAAGCGGATTAAGAGCGAATTTTCGAAAATAAACCGTGTCTTCATCGAGGCGCAATCATGTTTCGGTCATCGCCGATCAATGCGCGGCCTTTAATTTTCAGGACTGTAAGCTGGCAACATCCACCCTAAATTTAGACAAAGTTCCGACGGTATCGACTAAAAGGACGGTTA
>JBMYRC010000172.1:0-7633 GCA_049601975.1 Alphaproteobacteria bacterium
GGCCGGGATGGCGGCGATGCGATCCTGCAAGAGATCGCGGAGCGACTGAAAGTGTGTGTTCGCGAAATGGATACAGCCGCACGATTACGAAGCGACCGGTTTGCGCTGGTTGTCTCGAATTTCGAAGACCGAGAGACCGTCATCACCGTCGCGCGTAGGGTTCAGGAAAGTTTGAAGGAGCCATTTATCGTCGATGGCAAGTCCATTCCCATATCACCGAGAGTTGGCATCGCGGTCTATCCGGAACACGGCTCAAGCGCCAATGAATTATTCAGTCATGCGGAACTCAGCGTGCACGACGCGGAAATCTATAGCACCGCTTCCGCAGCGGGCGTGGCCAGTGGGACAGTAGCCTAGGGTCTTTTCGCCCTACGTGGCGAAGAGTCTGTCGCAATACTTACCGATACTTTCAATCGCCTGTTGGCCCTCATCCAAGATATGGGCGCTCATGTGCCAGCCGTGGAACATATCCTCCCAGGCTTCGTATTCGACACTGACGCCCGCGGCCTTGGCGGCCTCCGCGAGACGCGCGCTGTCGTCGAGCAAGGTTTCTGCCGAGCCGACTTGTATGAGGAGTGGCGGTAACCTCTTTAAATCGCCGAATAACGGGGACGCCAATGGCGTTTTCGCGTCTGCGCCGTCAAGATAGTATCCCGCCATGCGGTCGAGATATGCCTTGCTGATGACCACATCTTCATCTGACTTCGATTGCATGCTGTCGCCGGATTGAGTGAGGTCGGTCCAAGCACTCATCGGGACCGCGGCGGCGGGAAGCGGATCGCCTTCATCCTTCAGTTTCAGCAACAGCGCCATCGTCAGGCCGCCACCGGCAGAGACACCTCCGACGACTATCTGCGAAGCATCGACGCCCTGGCCGAGCAGCCATTTATAGGCCGCATAGGTATCGTCTACGCCTGCCGGGAACGGGTCTTCGGGGGCCAAGCGATAATCGATGGAGAGGCAGCGCATGCCGGTCGCTTCGGAAATCCGCGCCGCCGTCGAACGTGTGGCCGCCACGGAGCCGCGATAGTAGCCGCCACCGTGGATAAACAGGAACACCTTGTCGCGTGCGACGCCCGCCACTTCGATCCACTCGGCGGGAACGCCGTCCGCGTCGACCGCTTCACACGTGGTCCCGTCTGGCAGCGGGATGGCCGAGCCGCTCGCTTTATGCGTGCCGCGCAATTCCTCGAGGGTTTTATCATCCTTATAGGCGTCGGCGCGTTTTGCGGCCAAAATCTTCTCAAGTGCGGGGCTGGTGGCCATGTTTTTTCTCCTTGTGGCTTAAGGTCAGCAGTCTGGGAATCAACCGAGGTTGCGGCGGTAGAGAGCGATCAATCGCTCCCAGTGTCGTTCGGCGGCGGGCAGGTCGTAGCACCAGCGTTCGGGGAACGCGAAACCGTGGTGCACGCCGGGCTGCATTTCCAGCTCGCCCTTGGCGCCGGATGCATCGAACAGGTTTTTCAATTCTTTGACCATTTCCGGCGGCGCTAATTCGTCATGCTCGGCACAGGAAATATAGAGTTCGCCTTTTGCCTTGCCGAGGTTCAAATGCGGACTTTCCTCCGCGTCGCTGACCAGCCAGGTACCATAGAACGACGCGGCGGCGGCAACCCGGTCCGGGAAACGTGCGGCGGCGGCCAGCGAAAATGGTCCGCTCAAACAATATCCGTGCGTTCCGACGGGGCCGGGTTTCACCTCATCCTGGGCGTCAACATAGGCCAGCATATCGGCGAAGTCCTGCATCACCGGCGGGATCGTCATCTTGGTGCGGACTGCGCGCATGCGGGTGTTCTCCGCACTGTCCTTTTCCAACACGTCGGGGCCGTATTTTGTGTCCTTGCCCGCGCGGTAATAAAGGTTGGGGAGCATCACATAATAGCCGACCGATGCGAGGCGCCGGGTCATTTGGTAAAGCTCTTCGCGAATACCGGGTGCGTCCATCAGCATGAAAATGGCGGGGAAGGGGCCACCGCGATCAGGGCGGCAGACAAACGTCTCCATTTCGCCGTCGGTCATCTTAATGTCGAGGACTTCTTCGATCATCTGGGGGCTCCGTGCAGAACAATTGTCAGCTACGGAATCTAAGTCGATGGATGCTAGTGGAAACCGCTAACAAAGCCGCTTGCTGTTATAAGGTTTGAGGAATGATAAAAAATTGTTCCGCAACCAAATCTAGGGGCTATCTTTCAGAATTAAGTTGGGGCAGACTACGTGTAGTGGTGAAACAATCGAAAGGAGGTGATCTGATGTCAAGAATGAGTGCCCGTGCGAGTGGTTTTGGTGCCCAACGAGGACAGAAGAGCAACCTCTCCGGTCAACGTTAGCGGCGCGCATAAATAGTTAGGGCCCATCGCACGGCCCATTCGGAAAGGCGGTCCCAACGGACCGCCTTTCTTCTTTTTAGAAGAAAAGCCACCGAAGCTGTGCCTGATCACGGGATATGTTCCATCGGTAAGAAGCTTTAGCACGATACGATGTTTCAAGGATTGGTTGGATAAATAGATTGGGTGTAATGCAATCGTGAGGCAACGAGGCATGTTGGTCCGGTTCGACTACGAAGATGCGGGGGCAGCGTCGGAGAGGGCGCCTTCGGTATGTCGTCCCGCCGATAGAAGTGGAAAAAAATAGAGACGCATTTGTGCTAAGTAATAACAGATATTTTTCTGATTATTAAAGTTGTGAGTTATTATAAGTATAATGATAATATCACTGTAATGGATAAATCATTGAAATAATATAAATGTAATGCGGTATTTATTTTAATAAAATGAAAAAAATCATAATTAATACTGAATTAATGAATTAAATTCTGTTGAAAATATTATATTATTTTAATTAAATAAGATGTATTGGTATAATTTCTTTATTAAGTATCGTCAGTAAGTAATATTGATTATATTTATGAAGTTATATTATAAATTATTTTAATTATAATTAATGCTGATGTTTATGTTTTTATTTATAGTTTGCGTGTTCTCGTTTTATTAGGCGATTAGTAAATTAGAGGGATAGCTTAACCTATCACCGACTAAGACGTCGGCGTGCCTCGCAGGCAGGTCCGGTGCAACACGCGGGGATATTTTGCGGCGTCGAAATTGGCCTCAGCCCGGTGTAGCAGGCACCGGTTGTCCCACATCAGCATGTCGCCCGGTCGCCAAGTGTGGCGGTAGAGAAATTGGGGCTGCGTCGCATGGGCTTCCAGTTCCAGAATCAAGGCGCGGCCTTTCTCGAACGGCCAGCCTTCGATGTGGGAGGCGTGCATGCCGGCGAAGATCGCGGCGCGGCTGGTCTCCGGGTGGATGCGGGCCAGGGGATGGGTGTTGTCGGGCGCATCGGCGAGTTCTTCGGCCGACATCTCGCGGCCTTCGTTCTCGCGCGACAGCCGCCAGCTGTGGACGACCTTGAGATCGCGGATTTCCGCTTGGCGCTCAGTGCTCAATCCCTCGAACGCGGCGTACATGTTGACGAACACCGTATCGCCGCCGTCGGGCGGCAAGGTGATGGCGTGGAGGATCGTTGCCATCGACGGCGCGGGCCGGAAGGATTTGTCGGTGTGCCACATATCTGAGCGGACCTTGCCCATCGGCTTTCCGTCTTCACCCAGATTGTTCACGATATGCACCAGGGGCAGATCATTCGTGCCCTTATTGCGCGCGGTGTGGCGCTCCAACGTGCCGAACTGTTCAGTGAAGGCGACCTGTTGCTCCTTCGTCAGGTCTTGATCGCGAAAGACGAGGAGCTGATGATCGAGGAACGCTTGGTGGAGTTGACCACGCGTGTCCGCGTCGAGCGGTTCCGTGAGATCGAGCCCAACGATTTCCGCCGCCATCAGCGCGGAGAGCGACCGGAGTTCCCAAGCCGATTGAGGCGGCGATGCGGAATGTACGCCATCAGCGGCGTTAGTGGCGATGCTTGCCATCGTGTTCGGTTCCTTGTCCGGTATCCTCATATCCGCGCAGCTGGTTATAGCGCTTCACTTGATGGTGGGTGAGCAAGGGCAGTGTGGCAAGATGCGTCTTCAAATGGACGAGGCGGAGCTGTCCCCGCAGCCGTGCCGATTCGGTGATCAAACCTTCCAGCGTGGCTGGGGTGACCGTCCCCGCGGCGAAGGCAGCGTCGAGCGCCTTTTCCGCCGCGATGAATTGGCTGCCGACGGTGCGGGCTTCGGCGTTCATAACGGCAAACAGGGTTTGGATTCGGTCTGTTTGAGACGCGGTCAAGCCGATCTCCGCCTTCAATTCCAAGAGATGGGCGGGGCCGGGAAAACCGTTAAGCTCCGCCGGTTTGGCGAAGCCCCAACCGCGACCGGCCGCCAAGTCTCCGATGTCTTTTTGCGAGAGGGCCTTGATGGTGCGGCCTTGTTCGCCGCCATACGGTGTCGAGTTGCTTGCTGCCAGGGCCACACCCCCGGCGACGGCGACGAGTAGGAGTGTCGATATCAAACGCAAAGATCGTTGCATGTTGTCCTCGTCCTCTATGGGGAGGGGCGAAATCAATCGAGATATTTCGTCAATTCGCTCATTCGATTGATGACTATATGGGCCCCGGCATTGCTCAGCGCAATGTCGCCGAACGGCGCCAAACCGACGACCCGCATTCCGGCGGTGCACGCGGCGCGAATGCCTGTGGCGCTGTCTTCGACGACAACGCAATACGCGGGCTCGAATCCTTCCGAGCGGGCCGCGTGGAGGAATAGGTCTGGCGCGGGCTTAGGTCGTTCCACCATATCCGCCGAATAGATGTGACCTTCGACCCGTGGCCAAATACCCGTTGCGCCGAGTGTGATTTTCATTTTGTGGACAGGTCCTTGGCTCGCCACGCAAAATGGAATGTTTTTCGCTTTCAAAGTGTCGAGTACGTCGAGCACGCCGGGAATCGCGGTGATTTCTTCACGGAAAGCATCGAACATGCGCTCATAGTGCTCCGCCAGCCAAGTCTCACCGAGGTCGACCTCAAGATGCTCTTCGACCTCGCGTTGGACCTCGATTAAGCGACCGCCCTTGAACCGTGCGATGGACTCCGCCGTCGTCATCGGCCAACCGGCGGCGGTAATATCATTGGCCAAAACGCGATTCGAAATCGGTTCGCTATCAACGAGCACGCCATCGCAATCAAAAATAACCAATGTAGGGGCACTCTTGATGGTTGTTCGCTGATTCATGCTTTTCAATTACAAAATAAGACGGATAGAATCCACGGTATATGTATAAATCCGAGGCCTTCCCAGAGATATGTTTCGAGAATGAGAACGCGAAATTATTTGCGGATTATTGGTCGTCTCTGCCGAAGGTCGGGTTGGTGCCGATGCGTTCGTCCTTCGATCCGTGCGACGTTCCGACCATTCTGTCGACTTTCGAGATACATGAGTTCCGCGATCCCGATAATATAATCGTTCGCTTGTCGGGTGCGGAACTTGCCGACCGTTATGGTTTCGATATTACGGGCAAGAACTATCTCGATGTCGTCCAGTCCGATCGCAGGGATAAGGTTCGGCGGGCGCTGTCCCATATCGTCGACCATCCGTGCGGCATGCTGGTCTATATCGAGGGTGCGCGGGAATCCGGCTTGGTCCAGGTAAGCGAATCCGTCGGGTTTCCATTTCGTGATAATGACGGCGATATCACCCAAGTGATCTATCAAGATAATTTATGTGACCCGGTGAGCTATTGGGATTACCGCAGCGATCAGCGAAAGGATTCGCGGGCTCTTCGCCGTCTCTATATCGATATCGGGAAGGGCATTCCGGATTGGTGTCACGGCGAAGATAGCGCGTGAGGAGTTCGTCATGATCAAGCTTACATTCTGTTTGCGCCGTTTGCCGCATCTCTCACGCGAGGAATTTCAAGCGCATTGGATCGGTCCTCACCGGGAAATCATGATCCGCCACAAGGCGGCACTGGGTTATCGGCGTTATGTGCAGGCCCACACGATCAGCGGGGAGACGGCGGCTCGGATTGAGGGAAATCGTGGCGGGCCCGAGCCTTATGACGGGACGGCGGAGGTCTGGTACGACGATATGGAGAGTTTCGAGCGATCGATATCGTCGGACGCGGGGAAGATCGCCGGGCGTGAACTCATTGAGGACGAAAAGCGCTTCATCGACATGGCGAACTTGCCCGTCTGGCTGTCGGAAGAGAAAGTAATCGAGGAAGCTTGAACTGCCTTAGGAGCCCGAGGTGGCTTGAGCAACCACACCATATCCCGGCAGCAATCCGGAAAGTCGGTCCTTGGCCTGCAATAGATAGCGCCCATTCGGGAACATCGTGACATAGGCTTCCAGATCGGTGTCATCGGGACTGTTGCGCACGAGATCCCACATTACGGTCTCGAATAAACATTCCTTTACCGTTGCGTGATAGCCCTCGGCACATGTGTCCGGTTGCCCCGTGTCTTGCACGGACGCGACCGTCAGCGCGACCGCACCCAATGCTGCAAAACCGATGCTGCGAATTCTTGTGTTCATCCTGCCATCCTCCCAGATGCGAACCACCAACCTCTGCGTCTAAGTATCGACGGATCGTGGGGCGAGTCTGTGATGGTGGTCACACCACCATTGATTCACTCTCATTTGACGGCAGATTTGTTAACAAAGTGTTGATGGTTTGGACGATGACGGTCGGAAGGCTTATATTCGTCTCAGGAATTCTCTTCGACCTTCATGGGAGACAAACATGTCAGAGGCCGATCAGGAATTCGGGTTTGCGGAACCACATGATAAACCGATCCCGTACATTCACCGAATTTCAACGTATTATCAGATTCTTGGGTATGGGAAGCCGTATCGCTGGGCGCAGTATAACGACGTACCGTTTACGCCACTGAAGAAACCGCTGTCGGAAAGCCGGGTCGCGTTGGTGACCACGGCCGCACCCTATCAGCCGGATAAAGGCGATCAGGGACCGGGCGCGCCGTATAATTCAGCGGCGAAATTCTATACGGTTTATACAGATTCGACCGAATCGGATCCGGACCTCCGCGTCTCCCATATCGGTATCGACCGCAATCATACGACGGCCGAGGATATGAAGACTTGGTTTCCGCTGCAGCAATTAAAGCGCTTGGCGGGTGAAGGCGTGATCGGCGGCATTACCGAGCGTTTCTATGGTGCGCCGACCAATCGCAGCCAGCAGCGCACGATGGAAGTCGATTGTCCCGAGATATACGAACGAATACGTGAAGATGGCGGCGACGTCGCCGTCATCGTCGCCAATTGACCAGTGTGTCATCAGACCGTGAGTCTGATTGCACGGCACCTCGAAGAAAACGGCATTCCCACCGTCATCATGGGTTGCGGCAAGGATATCGTCGAACAAGTGGGCGCACCGCGCTTTCTGTTCAGCGACTTCCCGCTCGGCAATGCGGCAGGCAAGCCGAACGATGTCGATTCGCAGGCATTCACCATGGAACTGGCGCTCAAGGTTCTGGAATCGGCCGTCGGTCCCCGGACAACGGTGCAGTCGCCGTTGCGTTGGAATGAGGACGGTAAATGGAAACTCGATTTCAGTAATATCGATCAAATGTCGGACGAGGAGATCGCCCGGCGCAAAGCGGAGTTCGATCGCAACAAGCAGATCGCCAAGGAGCGTCGCGAGAAAGATATCAAGTCCGCCGCCGCCGCGGAATAGCGGGT
>JBMYRC010000173.1:0-7585 GCA_049601975.1 Alphaproteobacteria bacterium
ATGGTTGGCAAAACTTTTGATTTAGGCAGGGACCCGAAGGCCCGATCCAGCAGCGGCGCCAATTCCTCGGCGGTGATGTCCCCGGTAACACCGATTATCAACAAGTCGCGCGCGAAGCGCTCGCGGACATATTCATGCAGGTCGCCCTGGCTGATGTCGGCGATGGTCGCGGGTGTGCCGCTCGACGATATCGCATATGGATGATCACCGAAGACTGCCGTCGCCCAGGTTCGCCCAGCAATGTAATCCGGATTCGTGGAGCGCCGCTTCAAGGATATCAAGGATTGCTGGCGCATGCGTTCCAAGGGTTCGCTATCGAAGCGTGGCTTGGTCAATGCCAGATCGAGTAGTTCGATCGCCCGATCGCGATGCCTGTTCAGCATCTTGAGACTGCCTCGAAACGTATCACGGCCGCTGGAGAAGCTCATTTTGATTGAACGGTTCTGCAATTCGGCCTGAAATGCCTTACTGTCGAGCGAGCCCGCGCCTTCGTCCAAAAGGCTGCTAAGAAGACTGGAGAGGCCCGCTTTATCGGCCGGGTCGTAAGTGCGCCCGCCACGAAACGAAAACTCAATAGACAATAAGGGGACAGATGTATCACGCACCAGCCAGGCCTTGATTCCGCCCGGGCTCACAACCGGTTGGATGTCTATGGCGCGGGCCTGACCGGTGAAGGCCACCATGGCGATCAGGAAGAATGCGGCGGTCGCCCGTGTTGCCCATTGCATAGAAAGTGGCCGGGTCATGATTTTTTTTCCGGTTTGGATTGCGGGGTGAGACGGGTGGTCACAGTGCCGCCTGTACGTAGGATAGCACGCGCCGCCGCGTCCACCGCTTGTTTGGTGACCGCGCCAATGCGTTCGGGCCAGGCTTCCACATCTTCGATGGATTGGCCGGACATCAGTGCATTTCCGAGTATGCGGGGCGGAGCATTCAGGGAATCGCGGGCAAAGACCGCTTCTGCCTGCATGCGTTCGACGGCCAATTTGACTTCCTCATCTGTGACGCCATTTTCGAGCACGGCCGCGATTTCGGCTTCGATGGCGGTTTTGATCTCGTCGAGGGTGCGCCCGGGGCGCGGAGAACCATAGAAGCCAAACACGCCAGGGCCCCGGTTGTCTCCGGAATACCAAGCGCCGGCGTGCGCTGCGAGCGCCTGTTCGACGACGAGGCGGCGATAGAAACGACCGGTCGTGCCGCCGCTTAGTATTTCGGTGAGGACGTCCAACGCGTACTTTTGTTGCCTGTCACTAGCACCATAATTCGGCACCAAGTATCGCCGCGACCAGGAAGGTTGACGCACACGAGGATGCGACAGGGAGACCATACGGTCGGCGCTACGCGGCGGTTCTTTCCAATCGGGTCGTGTTGGCAAGTCGCGCGACGGCAAAGCGCCGAAATGTCGTTGCACCATCGGTTTCACGTCCGCTGCCGTGAGGTCTCCCGAGATCACGATGACCGCGTTATTCGGCGTGTACCAGGCGCGATAGAACGCCATCAGGTCAGCGCGGTTCAGGTTTTTGATTTCATGCTCCCAACCGATGATCGGGATGCGGTAGGGATGATTTGCATAGAGCGCGGCGGCGGCTTGCTCGGACAGCTGAGCGCTCGGATTGTTGTCAATCCGGCTCAACCGCTCTTCAAGGACGACCCGGCGTTCGGGGGCTATATCTTCGGGCGTTAATTGCAGCCCAGTCATCCGGTCCGCTTCCAGTTTCAACATCAGATCTAACCGATCGGCGGCGAAGGTGGTGACGTACCCGGTGTAGTCCTGAGAGGTGAAGGCGTTGTCCCGACCGCCATTGCGGGCGACGGTTCTGGAAAATTCGCCGGGCGCCATGTTCTTCGTGCCCTTGAACATCAGATGTTCGAAATAATGCGCCAGGCCGGATTTACCCGGTGGCTCGTCCATCGCGCCGACTTTGTAGTATATGATCATCGTCGCCACTGGTGCGCGATGATTCGGCACGATCACCACCTGCAAGCCGTTCTCGATTGTAAAGCTTTCGGGATTGAAGACCGCCGCATTTGCGGAATGATAGACGTTCGCCGTGATCATCAATGTGACGATCAATGTAAGAATAGCGGATTTTGGAAATAGACCTGACATGACGCCTCCGTAAACTTTCGAACAGGTACCATGTGGGGAGGCGCGTCGCGAATCACAACTTTGCGCGGCCGGTAATTCCTTCGTTTATTTCTTCTGGATAATTGGCGTGGTGCCTTCGGTTGGCGATCTGCCGAGTGCCGCGTTATCGCGCAGGCGTTTTGACTCTTCTTTTGGAGCGACAAGGGTTTTCGACTTTTTCTTGCCGCGCCAGAACACCAATGAATCAACCAAGGAATCGTCTTCCTTAATGCGGCCACTTTCCCGTTCGACGACGTAGCGGATGTTGGGATCCACATCAAGCGCGTCCGCCCGCTTCAGCAATGCGGATTCACCATTGGTAAATTTGCCGTTTGTTTCGATCTTCTTCGCTCGGCTCTGGCGGGATTGACCACCCATATTCCGCAATAATTTATTTTGGGCGTAGTCCCGAGGCGAAGTCTCGTTGGGTCGCCCAGCTCCGGGCCGGGGTGGTCGCAGGCCATAATCCGGCGGCAGCGACAAGGGGGCTCTTGTCACGACGGCAAACTCATCTGGGCCGGTGCCGCCGCCTCTCAAGGCGTCGCAACCAACCAAAACCGTTCCAATCGACAGGACGAGTATGAGTTTTCCGAGGTTCACGTTGTCTTCCTAAATTTCAGTTAGCAGTGGAAGTCTAACGCTCATCCCCGCGCTTCGCAATAAAACCGTCGAGAAGGATAAGGCCAACGCCAACTGATATCGCGGCATCCGCGACATTGAACGCGGGCCAATGATATCCCGCCGCATGGAAATCCAGAAAATCGTAGACTCGGCCCCAAATAAACCTGTCGAACACATTGCCGATAGCACCGCCGATAACGAAGCCGAGCGCGAGCGCTAGGAATGTGGTTTCGGCTTTTCGCAACCAAACGATCAAAACGATGGAAATGGCGATTGCTAGCGCACTGAGGAGATACGGCGTCCAAGGAGAATCGCTCGCGAAAAGGCCGAAGCTGACGCCACGGTTCCACACTTCAACAATGTTGAAGAAGCCCGTGACTTCGATGTAGCGCGCGGTGTCGAGGACCGCGTCCCGTATAAGCCATTTGGTCAGTTGATCCAACACGACGACGATGGCGCCCACACTGAGACCGATTTTCAACATGGCGATGTCCCGCGATCGTTATTCGGCGGCTTCTTGGTAGTCTCGCACGGCGTCCGCGCAACGACCGCAAATATCTTCATATTCGGCATCGCGACCGACTTCCGGTAGAACTTTCCAACACCGTTCGCATTTCGCGCCATCCGCTTTATTGGGAACGACGGCGATCCCGTCAGCGTCCGCCAAGGTGAAGGCATTCGCCGGCGGTGCACCGGTTTCAACGGTGATATCCGACGTGATCGCGACATCGGCTAGGTCGAGGCCGTTCAGCAGTGCCACCTTATTCGGCGAGACGAAAACCTTGGGTGCCGCTTGAAGGCTGGATCCTATGCGTTTTTCCGCTCGTTCGATCTCGAGCGCACCGAGGACGACGCGGCGAACTTGCCGGATATAGGACCATTTCTCGCTCAAATCCTCGTTCCGCCATGTGTCGGGGAGATCCGGGAACGTCCGCAAATGCACGCTTTCTTCATCGCTGGGATGGCGCTGCAGCCACGCTTCCTCCGCGGTAAAGCACAGGATTGGTGCGAGCCAGGCAGTCAGGCAGTTATACAATTCCGCCAATACGGTTTGCACCGCATGTCGTGTCGGCGAGCCGTTTGGATCGCAATAGAGGGAATCCTTGCGAATATCGAAATAGAAGGCCGACAGATCTACCGTGCAAAAATTGTAAAGCTCGCGGAAAAGCCCGTGGAAATCATATTCGTCGCAAGACCGGCGGACATGTGCGTCCAATTGCCAAAGCCGATGCAATACCCAGCGTTCCAATTCCGGCATGTCGGCAACAGCCACCGCTTGCGAGGCGTCATGGCCGTTCATATTGCCGATGAGATAGCGCAGCGTATTGCGCAGCCTGCGATAGGCATCAATCTGGTGTTTCAGAATATCTGGGCCGATTTTTAAATCCATCGAGTAATCAGACGCGACGACCCAGAGGCGCAGGATTTCCGCCCCACTTTGTTCGATAACGGTTTGCGGCGCCGTGACATTGCCGAGCGACTTCGACATTTTTCGACCGTCTTCCGCCATCACGAACCCGTGGGTGAGCACGCCCTTGTAGGGCGCGCTTCCACGTGTCCCGCAGGCTTCCAGTAACGAGGAGTGGAACCAGCCCCGATGTTGATCCGAGCCTTCGAGGTAGAGATCGGCCGGCCAGCGCTGATCTTCGCGATCTTCGAGGACGAAGGTATGGGTGGAGCCGGAATCGAACCACACGTCGACGACGTCACGGACCTGTATGTAGTCGTCGGCATTATAGTCGTCGCCCAAGAACCGCGATGGCGGGCTTGAGAACCAGGCGTCGGCACCTTCTTCACGGAACGCAGCTACGACCCGGTCGACGACTGCTTGATCGCGGAGTGGCTCACCGGTCGCCTTATGCATGAACACTGTGATCGGCACGCCCCAGGCGCGCTGGCGGGAAACGCACCAATCGGGCCGGTTCTCGATCATCGAATGGAGGCGGTTTTTCCCCTGTTGTGGGTAGAACGCCGTCTGTTCAATGGCGTCTAGCGCTTTGCGACGTAGCTCGTTCGTCTCCATGGAGATGAACCATTGTGCCGTGTTGCGGAAGATCAGTGGTGCCTTTGAGCGCCAGGAATGCGGATATTCGTGGCGCAAGCTCGCTTTGGCCAACATGCCATCAACCGCAAGCAGCTCACGGATGACAGCACCGTTCGCGTCTCCAGTCTTACCGTCTTTATCGTAGATCACCTTGCCCGCGAAAAGTGGAACGTGCTCGTAGAACGCGCCGTCCTCGCCGACCGTGTGCGGAATTTCGAGGTCGTGCGCCAGTGCGAAGTTGAAATCGTCCATGCCGTGGCCGGGCCCGATATGCACCAACCCGGTTCCCTGTTCCATCGTGACGAAATTGCCGGGTAGGACCGGGACGTCGAATTCATAGCCCTGGCCGCGCAGTGGATGGGCGCAGATCGTGCCGTTCAGATCGCCAGCTGCCGAGACGCGGTTCCAGGATTCGATCTTTGCCGCGGCTTTCACCGCCTCGGAGAGATCGTCCGCCATGACCAACTTTTCGCCGACAATTCCGCCGCTGCCTTCCGCGATCGCCTTCACTTCGTAGACGCCGTAGGTCGCGTCGGCGCTATAAGCGATGCCGCGATTTCCGGGGATTGTCCAAGGGGTCGTCGTCCAAATGACGACGGATGCGCCTTGCAGGTCGGCGTTTGCGCTGGTGGCGACCGGGAAGCGGACATAGAGCGTCGTCGATTTGTGCTCCATATATTCGACTTCAGCCTCGGCGAGCGCGGTTTTCTCGACGACCGACCATAAGACAGGCTTTGAGCCCCGGAATAAGCCACCATTCACCAGGAATTTGCCAATCTCGGACGCGATCTTCGCTTCTGCCCCGTAGGCCATGGTCGTATAGGGGTGATCCCAATCGCCCATGACGCCCAGGCGTTTGAATTCCTCACGCTGAATGTTGATCCATTTATCCGCGAATTCGCGACATTCCTGCCGGAACTCGGCGATGGGAACTTCATCCTTATCCTTACCTGCGGCGCGGTATTGCTCTTCGATCTTCCATTCGATGGGCAGGCCGTGGCAGTCCCAGCCCGGCACGTAATTGGCGTCTTTTCCCATCATCTGTTGGGAGCGGTTGATGACGTCCTTTAAAATCTTGTTGAGCGCGTGCCCGATGTGCAGATTGCCGTTCGCATAGGGGGGGCCATCATGCAGGATGAACGGCTCGCGATCTTTTGAAGTTGCACGAATTTTGCCCCATAGATCCATATCCACCCATCGCTGGAGGAGTTCCGGCTCGCGTTTCGGCAATCCGGCTTTCATGGGGAAATCGGTCTGGGGCAGACAGACGGTCTTTTTGTAATCGACGCTCATAATTTTACTTCCGTTCCGCAGGGCGCAGATTTAACCGGCAACCCGCGCGAGATCAAGCCGCACCGGCGGCACGTGTCTTTAGAATTCGTCGCGCGACTTCGCAATCATTCTCGATTTGCCGGGTCATCTCTTCCATTGAATCGTAGTGAACTTCGGGGCGGATGTATTCGATAAAGGCGACGCGTATGCGCCGTCCGTAGATGTCTTTGCTAAAATCGAAAATATGTGGCTCGAGAAGCGGTTTGGTGCCGCCGACCGTGGGGCGGGTGCCGAGATTGGCGACCGCACCATGCCAGGCGATATCATTTTCCGCTTCGATGCCGACCCGGACCGCGTAAATTCCGAAGGCTGGTTTCAGGTAATCGGCAAGCAGAACGTTGGCCGTCCGGAACCCGATTGTTCGGCCGATCTCGTCGCCATGGGCAACCCGGCCTGCGATTTCGAAGGGTCTGCCGAGTAATGCTGCCGCGTGACCGGGCTTGCCGGCCGTTAGATGGTTGCGAATGGCGGTCGAGGAGTAAATAACATCGTCCGCCGAGGCAACCGGGTCTACGGATTCGAATGCGAAACCGTCTGTCTTCGCGCGTGCCGCCAACAAGTTGGTGTCGCCGCCCCGATCGCGGCCGAACGTAAAGTCATATCCGACAACCACGTGCTTCGCTTGCAGACCGCCGAGTAGAACCTCGTCTACGAATGCCTCGCCGCTGAATTGCGAGAATTTGCGATCGAAAAGGACCACCAACATGGCGTCGACACCGAGCGCGTCGATTTGGCTCACTTTAGTTCGAAACGGCGTGAGGCGAAAAGGGTCGCCGCCCGGCTGAAAATATCGCCGTGGATGAGGCTCGAACGTCATCGCGATCAGCGGTGTCGATGCGGCACGCGCGATTTCCGCCGCCCGGCCGATAACGGCTTGATGGCCGCGATGGACACCATCGAAATTTCCGATGACGACGGTCGCGCCGGTCAAGTCGGCCGGGATGTTTTTGAAGTGCCGCAGAATGCGCATGTCAGTTTTGTTGCCGTACAAATAATTCGTACGTTAGTAAATGCACCGAACGGATGTGTATGAAAAGTCCCATTCAGGCCGCACCCGCCTTGCGCCGGTTTGGCACAAATAAGGTTGCCTCTCCTTCGACAACTGATGTATCGCCGACGCGGCAGACCGTATGTGCGCAGACACGCTTTTTCTCGGCGTTGGCGTCCGTGATGGTGATTTGTGAATGCACCGTGTTGCCGGGGCGGATGGGAGCGAGGAACCGCAAATCCTGACGCAGGTATATGCAGCCGGGACCGGGTAGTTTGGTCCCCAGAACTGTCGAAATGAAACTTGCGGTCAGCATGCCATGGGCGATACGGCCTCCAAACATGGTCTCGGTCGCGAACTCCTCATTCAGATGAACCGGATTGACGTCGCCCGAGATGCTGGCGAACAAGACGATATCCGTTTCGGTAATCGTCTTGGCGTAAGACGCGGTCATGCCGACGGATAGGTCTTC
>JBMYRC010000174.1:0-7540 GCA_049601975.1 Alphaproteobacteria bacterium
CCCGGAATTATGACCTGAGCAACTCAAACAACACCGCTCGCGGAATGCCTATTTCTTACTTTGGCCCCAGCCATTCGATATCCGCATGTGCGCCGATGATCGCGACAGCGTCCACTTCGACCAGCATCGCCGGATCGGCCAGGGAATCGATCCGACATCCCATCGAAACCGGACGGCTGTCTTGGAACCAGCCGGGTCCTTCCCCATAGGGGCGGTTCTGCTCGGCGGAGGCAATGGTGAAGCTGCGGCGGCGCACCACATCGTCCAAGCTTGCGCCCGTCATCTCCAAGGCCTGGGCGATACCTTCGTGGCACAGATCGAATTGCGCCGCCCAGTCGCCCGGCGCCTGCACCTCTCCATCGGCATCTACCGACGTACAGCCCGACACATGCACCACATTACCGACGGCAACAGCGCGGGCGTAACCGCGGGCCTTCTCGCGTTCGTTCGCGGTATAGAAATCGCGGCGAGACCCAGACGCGCCGATGATCGCTTCGGCCTCGATCTCGATGGTCGTCGGCTCGCTGATCAGGGCTGGAATGCCGAGCAAAGTGCCAGTCGGCCGGATATCACCCAGGACTTCCAGCTTCGCGCGGCGCTGGTCACCGGACTTCGCCATATCAGTGACGAACGTCTTGGTATAGACCATATCGGCGAGGGGGGCGCCGGCTTCCTCTAGGGCGGCTTCAATGATCTCGAAGCAGACACGCGCCTGGCGGTACTGGTCGCCGGGGGCCATCACATTGCCGTCGGAATCACGCGCGGTGGTGCCACTGACATAGACGGTGTCGTCCATCCGCACGGCGCGGGAGTATCCGTATTGCTCCTCCAACGGACGGTCCGACGAGATGCGGCGGGCGTTGTCCTTGGCCCCGTCGACCGCGTCGAACTCGATCTCGATCAACTGCGTCGGGCGCGCCAATCGGGCAATTTCAACCAATGTCGCGGCGGGCCGAATGTCCCGGAAATGCTTGCCGAAAGCGCGCATGGCGTCGTCGGCCATATTGACGTCGGTCACGTAAATCCGGGTGCGAACCACGTCGTCCAATGTCCCGCCCGCCTGACCCATCGTCTCACGCGCAAACTCGACGATGGTGTCGACCTGGGCGCCGATATCGTTTTCACCGATGATGTTACCTTCAGTATCAATGGCGGTGGTGCCGGATTGCAGCACCATGTCGCCGCACCGCAGGGCGCGGGAATAGTTCGCCAACGGCTCCAACGGACGCCCCGAGCTCACATTGACGCGCTTATACTCTCCCATGATCCAGCTCCTATCGTGTTGCGGGGCGCGGCCATTCGCCCAAAAAGGGGGTCTTCATGGCCCGGGCCACGAGCTCCAAATGATCCTGTCCGTAAAACATATCGCCGTCGACAAAATACGTGGGCGATCCGAACACAGAACGCTCAATCGCCTCCGCCGTATTCGCGTCGTAGGTGGCGCGCACTTCGGGTGAGCTCGCCGCCGCTAGAAGTAGAGAGGCATCGATTCCGACGTCTCTCGCCAGCGCCGACAGCGTTCCCGGATCGTCGAGATCAGCATCGTCGCGCCAATGCCCTTCCAACAAGCGATGTGCCAAGGCATCGATATCGACCCCTTCCAGAAGGCCCGCGATCAGCATGCAGTTCGAGCGCGAAATGCCGTTGTCGTGATGGGTCGGCCGGTGGCCCAAAATCTCAATAGCCCGGGCTTCCGACCAACGTTCGATCTCACGGCCGGAGAAATAGGCGCTGCGTTCCGGCGTCAGGCTATTGGTCGGCCCTGGCCCGGTGGCGGCGACGACGCGGCGCAAATCCATCGGTCGGTGATCGATCCACCACCCGTCATCAGCGGCAATCTCCATGAACAGTTTGGAGCCGATATAGGCGTAGCCGGAATGTGCGGAATAAAAGTATTCAATAGCAGGCATTGGGTGTCTCCGATCATTGCCGGGTTATTCTATATTTCACGATTCGATCGTTGCCAGAATCGGAAAACCAAAGCGTGTCGCCGCGCAGCTCCACGCCCTCGGGTGTCGTGAATCGTCCGGGGCCTTTCCCGGCGCGGCGCGTTCCGATGACTTGGAGCAACGTACCGTCCGCACCAATTATTTTAACGCTGTGGGTGTACTTATCGGCGACGATCAAGGTTCCGTCCGGCATCACGTCCTGATAGCGCGGGCCGCGAAAGTTATAAGGTGCGCCCCTCAGCTCTTTCCGAATTTTCAAATCCGGCGTCAGCAGCAGCATCCGATTGTTGCCCGTATCCGCGAGCCAAATGTCGCCGGACGGCGCCAGCTCTACATCATGGGGAGAGGACAGGCCTTTCATCTCTTGGACGACCTTACCGTTCTCATAAACTACCAGATTGCCGGACCAGGCCCCACCCACATAAATGCGGCCGTTAGGGTGAACGAGTACACCTTCGGGTCCGCGAATGCGCTCGGACAATTCACCGACAAGACGACCACTAGTGCCCAACATCTCATAAATCGTCACTCGGCCGTTATGGGTATCAGCGACGCAGAGACGACCATCCGGATCGAAATCCACATCGTGGGTTCCGTCTTGATGATTGGCGCCGAAATGACCCAGAAGCGCCAAACTGTCCGCATCGAGAATTGCGACCCGATCGTTATCGACATCGGAGACGAAGAGCTGCTTGCCGTCCGGAGAAAGCTTAATGTCGTGCGGATTAGCGAGTGCCGCGGTACTCGCGCCAAGGAATTCAATACGGAAGGCATCCGCCACAGCCGCACCCGGCAGTGATATGAAGAACAGACATAACGCAACGATTCTGAAAATGGCGGCCTCTCAAGCATTTCGACTCCAGCGAAACCGATGCTACGATAGGACAGTGATCCAGCATACAAAATTTCTCGTTAAAATCCGCTTACGCATTCCGGAAATGATACCATGACCCAAGCACTGCCCGCGCCGAGAAGCGACTTCATCGGCCTTGAAGATAAAATTCACTTGGCTACCGGCGGCGAGCCACCGTTGCTTTCCCGCCATCGTGACGCATTTGAGGCCTTCGCCGCCGATAAAGCGTGCGGCATGGACGGGTACGAGAACCACTGGCGCGTGGTCGATACGGTCCGGGCGCAATTGGCGCCGATGATGGGGCTCGCCCCCGAGGAGATCGCGCTAGTCGGCAATGCATCGGAAGGCATCGTCAAAGTGCTCTCCAGCATCGAGTGGCGGGAAGGCGACAATGTCGTCTTCTCCGAACGCGACTATGCGTCCGGTCGCTACGCCCTCGCCAGTCTGGGGGACAAAGGCGTGGAGATTCGCACGGTCCCGGCACGACAATGGCGCATCGAGACCGAAGACCTGCTCGCGGCCTGCGACGCGCGGACGCGGGCTCTCTATATCAGCCAGGTCAACGCGATGACCGGCCAACTCATCGACATCGCCCCGCTATCGGCGGCATTGGAAGCCGCTCCGACAATTCTGTTGCTCGACGCCAGCCACGCTTTGGGCGTTGTCCCGGTACGTGGTTACCTCGCCGATTTCACGGTCAGCTCGTGCTATAAATTCGCACTCGGTATCCACGAAGGTGTCTTCGCCTGGAACCAGCAACGGCATCCCGATTTTATCCCCTTCGGCGTTGGTTGGGCGGCCGCCAGCGCCGGTGGCCGCGCCGATGAATTCCGCCGCAAACCCGGCGCACAGCGGGTCGAATTCGGCAACGCGGGTCATCTCGGCGCGTATCTTTTGCGAGAGTCGCTCGACTACTTGGCCGGATTCGGCATGGATGCCATCGCCGATCATGCCCAAGGCCTCTCCCGCCAAGTGATCGCAGGTATGGAAGCCTGCGGCCTTGAGGTCATGACCCCATCAGCGCCGGGCGAGCAAGCAGGCAACGCCGCTTTCGTCTGCGAGGATCCGAGGACCGTTGTCGCGAAGGCCGAGGCTGACGGTATTTATGTTTGGGGCGACAACGGCAGAGTGCGGGTGTCGGCACACTTATTCACCTCTCAGGAAGAAGTGGACGTCTTTTTGGAGAAGCTGCCGCGCTACCTCGGGTAACGGCGCGCCGCCCCCACTCTAAGCCGCCAACCAGCTCTTCGCTTCACCGGCGTATTCGGCACCGGGATTCCCGCTCACTGTCGTCCGCCACATCAGGCGCTGATGTTTTTCGGCATCAAACCAGGTCGCGGCGTGGATCAAGGTTCGATTGTCGTAGATCACCAAATCACCCTCGTCCCATTCATGTGCATAGACGAAGTCGTCCCGCGTGAAGTGCGACATCAATTCATACAGCAGCTTAGCACCCGCGCCATCCGGGCCCGTCTTCATGCCGACGAAGGGGCCGTCGATCCAATCCATTTGGCCAGCCTCGCAGAGATAGAGCGACTTGGCCCCGGTCTCCGGATGGACCCTTACCACCGGCTGGCGCTGCGGCAGGTCGCCGGGGCCGAGCACCATCGGAGCGTCGCCCGCGCGGACCGCGACCTCACCACGACCGACGCCCGGTTTGGCGTGAATGCCGACCAATTTTTCAACGAGGGCTTTCATATCAGGAGAGAGCGCTTCATAGGCACCGATGCCGTCGGCATAAAGGGTTTGCGCTTGTCCTTTCGGCGCGGCGACAACGCAATAGAACAACGAGACGTCCGGTGGCGGGCGGCGGTAGCTCTGATCCGTGTGCCAGCCACGGCGATGGGGAAAGCGCGTCGGCAGGGAGCCGTCCGCCGTCCGCGGCGGGTCCGGTTGGGGCGGCGGTACTTTGTCGGCAGGCGGAATGTTGGAGACCATAAAGATTTCCGGTATCTCCGGATGCACGTTTTGTCGCGCCATGCGCGTCTCGTGATAACTCTCGACCTCGGAGCCGAAGAGGCGGCTGAGCCGCAGCAGTAATTCGGGCTCTTCCGTGATACGGCCCATACCTTTGATGAGAAGGAGACCCTGATGCGCGTCCAGGACACGCGGCAACGCTTGTGGATCGGCTTCCGCGGCTTCGGTCAATTTGGTGGCGTCGCCTCCCATGGTGAACAATCCGCCGAAACTCGCGCCCAACAATGGGCTCACATCAAAGGCACTCATGCCGCACTTTCCTCTTTCCATTCCGGATAGGTCGACTTGGCGTAGATCTCAATCGGCGAGCCGTCGCTGAAGCGCGACAGCCGGAAAGGTTTCAGATCCACGGGCGCCGTGCCATTGGTCACCAGTTCCGACATGATGAGACCAGTTCCCGCCCCCATGCCGAATCCGTGGCCGGAAAATCCAGTGGCGACATAGTAGCCCTCCAGTCCGTCGACCCCGCTCCATACGGGCACCACGTCCGGCGTCACGTCGATCAGTCCGGACCAGGCTTCGGCGATCTCGAGTTTGCCCAATTGTGGGAAGCTGCGTTTCGCCGTCGCCAGAATATCCTGGATCGTCGGCATGTGAGGGGCCGGATCGTTGACCCGCGTCTTCTCGAACGGGGTCGCGTCGTCGGCACCCCAGCGCTTCGGGCGCGCCAACTCCTTGAAGAAGGCACCGTTAAGACGTAGGCGCATCGGCTGCGTCTTAAGGGCCGGCATGTAGGTGCCGAAATATCGAAAGGCGTCCGGCACGATATCGAAAAACCCAGAGCCGGACCGCCCAATGGTATAGCCCCCATCTTGGCGGCGGCGGAAACTTGCGCCCACCGAACTGACATTGGTCTCCGTGACCAGCGGCGCCGGCTTCGTGCGCAAGACCGAGGAGCGGACCTTCAATTGCGGAAAGCCGTAGCCGACATTGCCGCTAAACAGGCTCGACCACGCGCCGCCCGCACACACCACGGCCTGGCAAGCGATCTCGCCTTTCTCCGTCACGACGCCGGTGACCTTGCCCGCCGAGCGTTCTACCGTGCGCACCGCGCATTCGGTCAAGACCGTGCCGCCCAGGCGTTCCACAGCGCGGGCAATCGCCGGCACCGCTTTCGCTGGTTCGGCCCGCCCGTCCGACGGCGTGTAGAGAGCGCCCTTCCATCTGCGGCCCTCGCCGCCAATATGCGCATCGACTTCGTCCGGTGAGAGTATGCGGCTGTCCAATTGATACTGCTTTGCGTGGCCAAGCCAATCTTCGTAATAGGCGAGATCAGCCTCGCACTCCGCCAGATAGATCGAGCCACCCTGATGCCAGCCGATATCATCGCCGATATCGGCCTCCATGTTTTCCCAGGCACGTAAAGATTCGATGATGGCCGGTAACTCGCGCGGATCGCGGCCCTGTTTGCGGATGTAACCCCAATTGCGCGACGACTGCTCGCCCGCGACCCGGCCTTTCTCGCAGACGATGACGGGGATGCCTTTCTTTGCCAGGAAATAGGCGGTCATGATTCCGGCGACGCCCGCGCCGATCACAACCACCTCGGTCTTCATCGGAAATTCAGCCACGAGGTGTCTCCTCTCGTATTTGGGTTAATCGCGAATCCAGCCGTCGCCCCAAAGATTGAGGCTGCGTTCTTCCATCGGCCAGACACGGGGGGCCATTTCACGCGGCATTACTTCAAGCTCAGCGGAAATCTCAACCTGGTTTTCATGCGGATCCTTAATCATGAAAAACAGATTGTTGCCGGGACCGTGACGGCCCGGACCCCACCAAATCTTGATATGCATCGACGACATGTGATCCGCCCAATCGCGGACCGCATTCCAGTCGTCGACCTCATAGGCGTGATGGTCGGAGCGCACGTCGGATGCGGCAAAGACGGCGAAACTATGGTGCTCCTCATCCGAACGATAGAACGCCACCTTGCGGGTCGCGGCATCGTCGAGATCGGCATTGACGTAATCGGACGGACGGTAGCCCAGCACATCCTCGTAGAAACTCATCATCGGGGCCAAGTTGTCACTGGCCACCACCACATGCTGCAGACGGCCTGACAGTGCCACAGCAGACGGCACGTTCACCACTTTCTGCGACGGTAGGTCACCGCGCGGCAGGCCGAAGACGCTGAGCCATCCGTCCGGGTCACGGACCGCAACTGCATCTTCCTCAAAAATCTCCGACGGTGACGGCTCCGTGTTCAGCCCCTTGCCTTGCAGGTAGCCCCGCACCTCTTCGAGCTGCTGGCGGCTCTGCAATCGATACCCGTGATAAGGCCGCTCTCCCGGCGTTCCGCCGCGGACAACCAACCGCCGTCCCGGCCCTTGCAGCAGGAATCGTCCTTCGGGCAAATCCGACTGGTGATAGCCGAACACGGTAGCGTAATAGTCCGCCAACATGGCGGGATCGTCTGAACTGAGGCATAAATGGTCGAGTTGGGCGGGCCAAATCGGGGAATCGCTGGTCATGGTCGGTCACTCTGTCGGTCTAGAATTGCGCCCATTCTAGCCCCATGCCGCCCACTGGCAACACCGGGATAGATCGTCGCAGGGCGGCCATGCCGTATTGCCCGGCGAAAGTCGGAGTCTTAGTATTTTCTCGGCAGCACGCGTGATGCAGGGAGTAGAGATATGCGGAACGATGAAACTCGGCGATATACCGGCGGTCTCGTCAACGTCGACCGGGGGCGGATCAGCCGGGATATTTTCACCGATCAAGCCATCTATGAGGACGAGCTGGAGCGGATTTTCCCGCGCTC
>JBMYRC010000175.1:0-7327 GCA_049601975.1 Alphaproteobacteria bacterium
TTGCGCATGGATACCATGATAACCTCTAATCTCGGTTATCTGGGACAGCCCCAAAGTAATTTAAATCTTAAAATCTCCTTTGCTCTCGTAAATATTAAAGGAGATACCCTCAAGGTTAATCTTTATTCCGCTTCGCGTTTCCACATAAGCGCAATCAACCCCCCTGCGAGGAACAGTGCCAATAGGGGAGGTAGAAGCGAAATACGCCGTACGCCGGCAATCACAAAACTTTCGTTGCGCCAAAGACCGAGCCAGTTATATCCGGAAGTTGAACGAGTTCGACGAACACGGCGGATATCGACGAGCTGATCTTGCAACCACGATACATGTCCGCCTGTTTTCGTTACAAGGGGACGAAGATGTGCCTCTGTTGACCTCAGATCAGCAAATTCCTTCGGATTGAGGGCGCCGACTGCCGATAGTGCGGTTTGATTGCCGTCTCGAACCGTATAGAGTCCGGCTCGTTTGACAGGTACTAAGGCAATCGAACGTCCATCAATATCGCCTTCAAGCGTAACTTCGCGTATTTCCCCGTTCGGCTCCTTCAGCTCCACACGCCTGTCTTTCTTTTCCTTCAACTGTCGCCGCTCGATACGTAGCCGTTCTCCGTCAAAGGTCATCCGCAAATCGTTTTCTTCGAGCTCGGGTTCTTTCATGAGCCAATGGGCGAGTCTTTTGAGAAGCTCCGCTTGGGGCCCTCCTCCCTCAAACCCACGTGCCCATAGCCAGATATGATCGCTGTTGAATTGAGCGACACGGCCTTTCCCGAAACGATCCAATACAAGTAAAGGTTTAGAGTCTGCGCCCGTCATCAAAACGTTTCCCCGCTTCACCGCGACATCAATCTGGCGCAACCATCGCCCCCAATTCGGTGTCCCTTTAATACCCACCCCTGGCAACTCAGCTGTGACGGGATGGCGGTCTCCAAGAGCCGTGATCCTCGGTCGGTAAGGTTTATTGATGACAATCCCGCTCGGTTCGCCCGGTAGGAGCGTCCCTAACGGCGTGCGGTAGATGCTGAACGGACCGGCAAAACTGGGCCCTACAGCCTCCAATAGTGCTCCCCCCTTCTCGACATAGTCGACGATATTCTGCAGATATACCGGTGGCAGGACGCCCCGTCGCCTGTATCGATCAAAGATGACGAGATCGAACTCTTCAAGTTTGATCTCAAAAAGCTCGCGCGTCGGGAATGAGATCAGCGATAGTTCGTTAATCGGCGTGCCATCCTGTTTCTCAGGCGGTCGCAAAATCGTAAAATGTACTAAATCGACCGACGGATCTGATTTGAGCAAATTGCGCCACGTCCGCTCCCCCGGATGAGGTTCGCCAGAGACCAGCAAGACCTTCAGTCTATCGCGCACACCATTTATCGATAGGACCGCTCTGTTGTTCTCTAAAGTCAACTCGTCCTTGCCACGAGAGACGCTAAACTCGAGCACAGTCGGACCGCCATGCTCCAGGGTAACTGATATAGGGATAACTTCGCCCACTGGGACTGTTTTCCGCAAAAACTCCTCTCCATTACGGCGAATTTTCATATCCGCCGGCTCGCTCGTCCCCTTACCTTGATCGTCGACGCGCAAGGTAACGGTAACGGTCTTTCCAACAATGCCATAGGCGGGTGCATTGACCACCACCAAACGCCGATCACGCATATTAGGTGTCCCCGCGAGAAGAAGGTGCACCGGAGCTTTAAGCGGGGTGTGCTCCAAGCTTTTCGGCATATCGTGAATTTGACCGTCACTCAGGATAATGACGCCCGCTGCCCGGTCGATCGGCACATCACCAAAAGCATCGACCAGACGTCGATATAACAAGGTACCTTCACCGGAGCCGCTAATCGTCTCGTGTTCGATCTCGACTTCTCTGACTTCCAGGGTATTCGCGTAGATGCCCAATTGTTTCCGTAGGCGTGTCAGAGCCGCGCTGATGGCCTCATCTCTACCTATTACGGCTGTACTTGGACTTTTGTCGACGGCGACGACGACGATGTCCCTCAGCGGTTCCCGGCGTTCAGATACAAGTGTCGGCCGCATCAGTAGGACCAAAAGCAAAACTGTCGCTGCTATCCGCCACATACTCCCCACCGGACGGATGAATGCGCACAACAGTATGATTGTCGCGCCAGCAATTGCCGCGACAGCCAAACCCGTGGCCGGGAGTAACGGGGAAAAATCAATTGAATACGCGTTCACAACCCTATTGCCCCAGGCGTTCTAAAATAGCGGGGACGTGAACTTGATCGGCTTTGTAATTTCCTGTGAGCGCATACATCACCAAGTTAACGCCAAAACGATACGCCATCTCGCGTTGTTTTTCACCGCCCGGCACCACGGGAAATACACTTTGCCCATGGACATCGACCGACCAAGCGGCCGCCCAGTCGTGTCTGCCGACGATGACGCGGGCGACACCGTCGTTGGCCCGGTTTTCCGAACTTTCTACCCACAAGCGGCCGCCGCTCCACCGACCCGGGAAATCTTGCATCAAATAAAACGCTTTGGTGAGAACGTGACCCGGCGGCACCGGGATCAAGGGCGGAATATTCAAGCCTTGAGTTAGGGTACGAAGGGCTGTTCTTCCTTTCGGAGTTCCGTCGTCGAATTGCTGATCACGTGTGTCGAAAACAATGGTACCGCCGTTCTCGATATACCGATTGAGGCGTCTAATCGTCTCCGGCATAAGACGGGGTTGGCGTGCATCAACCGGCCAATAAAGCAACGGAAAAAAGGCCAATTCGTCTTCAGCTGGACGGACGGGAACTGGTGTTCCGAGGTCGGCGGCGGTGCGTCGTCGAACGATCGCGCTGAGGCCGGCAAGACCGGATTGGCTCGTCTGATCGATCTCGGAAATGCCGGTTACGACATAGGCGAGCCGCGTTCGTGCCGCCACTTCAAGGGCAAACGCATCCGGGTTAGACTGTGACTGGGCATTCGCCTCAGACGACGATAACAAACCGCCCGTAATTCCAATGGCGATAATCCCGACAGTACCGAAATGTAGCATCCGCTTGGCCAAAATCCCGCGCAATATCAAGCTTGCGATTGTGTCTGCAAGTATGAGCAATAAGGCGAGCAATACCAACCAGGGCCCCAGCGAAACCTCCGGGGCCACTTCATAACCACGTCGCACAGAACCGCTTGGCAAGGATCCGAGCGGCTTTAACGTACCGAGCCGCGGCGCCAGGCTTACGGCGCGGCGAACCTCTTCCGCGCCGTAGTAACCCGGCGGAGATAGGGGACCAACAGAAACACCACCAAGGTCGGCGGGATTGATCGGACCGGCTATCCCGGAAGGGTATTCTAACCGGCCGAACGCGTTAAGCAGCTGGAACGGAGCGAGCGGGCGCGCTTTCTCACCCGGTTCTTCCACGCGTTGGCTAAGCCAGACCATGCGACGCAACATATCGACGAACAATCCTGATAACGCCAAGTTACTCCAAGCAGTGCTTGCGGTTGTGTGTACAAGTACAAGCCAACCTTTGTCCCTCGCCTCCGCAGTCACCAGAGGAGTTCCGTCCGTCAGGCTTGCCCAAGTTTTCTTCGACAAGCCGAGGGATGGTTGGGCCAATACTTGCCGGAAAATCTTTATGTCTTTCGGAACGGCCAATCCGTAAAAGGGACTCTTGTCTGTAAATGGTGCCAGCTGCGCCGGGACACTCCAATGTAAGGCACCACCCAGAGTTCGGCCGCCTCGGCGTAGGGGGACCGGTGTAAAATTATCACTTTCGCTTGCTGCCAGTAATGGTCCGGCAAACCGCACAACGATGCCGCCACGTCGAATCCAGCGGTCTAAATCGGCACGCTCAGGTTTGGTCGTCGTCTCGGAATCAGGAATAATAATGACAGCGCGTTTGGCTTTTAATAATTGGCTGATCGGCTGGCGCAGAATTTCGCTAAACGGCAATAAGGCGCGTTCCAGATAAAAGGCATCGGATAACAGGGCCGGTCCCTTGTCGAGCGGTCGGCCCGCCGCCAAGCCCACGAGACGTTGTCTCCAACGGTCGTCGAGGAGTGCGACGGCCGCCGCGGTCGTCTCGCCATCGATGTCGATTTGGGTGAGCTGGTTGCGCAATTCCAACGGCAAGTCGAAACGAGCTTCCGTCTGCAATTCGCCCGCTTTGAATAATGTTTCTTTTTTAACTAATAGCCGGCCATCGACGGTACGGCCCCGGAGCCGGATGCGCTTGGGACGCGCCGCGTCGAGCCGTTGCGCCGTTACGACAAGTTGCGCTAGCTCAAGCTTCGGCGGAAAGACCAATGTTGGCAGCTTGTTTCCGGGTGGTGCAATTACCTCTAGCGACCCGAATTGTTGTAGTCGCGAGGCGAATTTAGCAATGTTCTCACCGCCCAGACCATTGCTGAACCATATCACGGGGATCGATCCTTCGGCGCTAAAACTCTCCATTGCCAGGATTGAACCAGCACGATCTACCGGCCAAGGTTTCGGTTGCAAGGCGGAGACGAGGCTTCGGACCGTCGCTCCCTTGAACGGTCCCGAGACGGCTGGTAGTCGACCGTCACGGTCTCTTGCGGTCGTCAATAGGGCGACAGGGCGATTGTCTCGCTCCGCCCGATCAATTGTCGATTCAATGGCTGCTAATCGACCAGGCCAATTCGAGGCAGCGGCCCATCCGTCATCTACTACGAGCAGGACCGGGCCCGATCCCGACATTGCACCTCCGGCGTTCATCAACGGTCCGGCAAGACCGAGGATCAATGCGGTAACCGCTGCCAAACGAACGAGAATCAGCCAAAGAGGAGATGATTGCGGTGTTTGTTGCGAGCTTTCGAGGCCGAATAGAAGTCGAATGGTCGGAAAGTCGATGCGCCGGGGCGCCGGAGGCGTGATCCGTAGTAACCACCAAATGAGGGGGAGTGCCAGCAGAGCGGTCAATATCCAAGGTGCGGAAAATGCGAAAGATCCTAGCTGCCACATCCCCTATTGCCCCACCGTCGGCGCCAATGCGAGATATACTGATAATAAGCAAGTTTCCGGCGATCCGTCCGTTCGGTGTCCAATAACATTCCATCCGGCGTCGCGTCCTATTTCGCGAATTGCGGCGCAATGCCCTTCGATGCGGCCTCTATAGTTAGAGCGGACGGCTTCGACCCGGTCGATCAATGTTTCAGTATCGCGCTCCATTCCATGGAACCGAACCCTACCCTCGAAAGGTAATTCCAGCTCCGCCGGATCGAGGAGATGGATTATGTGTCCGGAGATTCCTTGTTTGGCGAGGCCTAATACTGCCTCCCGCACGCGAGGCACAGTGTCCAAGAAATCGCCAATCAAAACGACCTGTCCATCGCGTGGAAGGTTCTCCATCGGCGGTAAGCCCGTGGGATCATTCGCGATCAGGACAGAATCAGTTAGATTTAAAAGCGCGCCGCGACCGGTCGAAGGAAGGGAGCCGCCACCCAGAAAGGCAAACCGCTCCCCGCCTCGCATAAGCATTGTCGCGAGTACAAGAAGCAGAAGGCGGGCGCGATCCGACTTTGTCGGCAGATCAGTGGATGACGTGTAGTGCATAGATTCGGAAGAATCGGCCCATAACCAAACAGATTGCGCTGCTTCCCATTCATTCTCTCGGACGTAGATGTGCTGGGTTCGCGCTGATTGGCGCCAATCAATCTGCGTGGCTGCGTCGCCGATGCCGTAACGTCGATATTGCCAAAAGGTCTCACCTTGCCCGACGCGCCGACGACCGTGCACACCTTGCAAGACTGTGGCGGCGACGCGCTCCGCCGCGACCAAGAGGGGCGGCAACTTCGTCGCCAATTCCTCGGCATCGGAGCGAAGCGCTATGAGTTCTTTCGCTGTCGTCACCATATTCCGTTGCGGCTTACCTATCGAATTTGTTGGCACAATAAATCGATAATGGCCTCGATATTAATGCCGGCATGGCGAGCCGTGAATTTTAACGCCATTCGATGCTGCAAGACCGGTTTCGCCAACGCCAATACATCATCTATCGACGGCGCCAATCGTCCGTCGATAAGGGCCTTGGCGCGGCACGTTAGCATGAGGGCCTGACTGGCGCGTGGACCGGGTCCCCAGCCCACATGTTCGACTACTTCAGCGATATCGCTGGATTCCGGCCGACCGGCCCGAACGATTGATAAGATCGCGTTGACGACACTTTCTCCCACCGGGATGCGCCGCACGAGGGCTTGAGCCGATTGTAAATCGGCGGACGTCATGACTGGTGATGGCGCCTCGGCCTGTGCGCTCGTGGTAGTAATCATCATGTGGCGTTCCGCATCCAGATTCGGATAATCCACATCGATTTGCATCAAAAACCGGTCGAGCTGGGCCTCTGGCAACGGATATGTGCCTTCGTGCTCCAACGGGTTTTGTGTCGCGAGCACATGAAAGGGGCTCGGTAGGGTATGATATTGTCCCGCCACCGAAACGCGGTCTTCTTGCATGGCTTGCAAAAGCGCTGATTGGGTCCGGGGGCTGGCTCGGTTGATCTCGTCCGCCATCAACAGTTGGCTGAAAACAGGCCCTTCGATAAATCGAAAACTTCGCCGCCCGGTATCGGATTCTTCCAATACTTCGGAGCCAATAATATCTGCCGGCATCAAATCAGGGGTAAATTGGACCCGCTGTTCACTCAGTCCGAGGACCCGCCCCAAGGTTTCGACAAGGCGGGTCTTGGCCAATCCCGGCACACCCACCAGCAACGCGTGTCCGCCCGACAACAAGGTCACTAGACTGTCGTCGACGACATCCTCTTGGCCAAAAATAACATTGCCGACACTGATACGCGCGGCGCGTATCTTTTCGCCGATACGCTCCATTTTCAGAACCAATTCCTCGGCCCGTGCTTCATCTTGTGTGGCGTTAAGGGTGGCATCCGTCTCCATGAGTGCCTATCTCCAGACAATGTTCTGAACTAAAGTGGAAGCATGTAGGCCATGCCATGAGCAAGCAACCCCCAAATCCTCCAAGTCCCGATGATCTCGCCAATTTAATCGAAGGAAAGGACGGACCATCTGCACTGAGCCGAGAGACACAAGCGGATCGGCATTTCGGGATGCGAATCGGCCGCGACGGCACGTGGTATTATTTGGGAACACCCATCAAACGCATGCCACTGGTGAAGCTATTCTCCACCGTTCTGCGACGGGATGACAAGGGTGATTTTTGGCTTATTACGCCGGTCGAACGCGGGCGTATCGATGTAGACGATGCGCCGTTTGTCGCGGTCGGATTGACGGTCGATGGCGAAGGGCAGGACACGCGTTTGACCTTCCGGACGAATCTGGACGAGGAAATCGTGGCCGATGCCGAGCATCCGATCCGGGTCGAGGTAGATCCT
>JBMYRC010000176.1:0-7317 GCA_049601975.1 Alphaproteobacteria bacterium
CCTAACATGATCAAGAAGCTCGCGGCCGACATGGGTTAGGGTCAGGCCCCTAATGCTGCGCTCAAGAAGTGTGACGCAAAGCGAGCCTTCCAGCGCCGAAATCTGGCGGCTGATCGTCGGTTGGGTGGATTTCAACGCCCCCGCCGCGCCGCTGAACGACCCCTCCTCCGCGGTTGCAAGGAACGTCCGCACCCGATTACAGTCAGACGATATCGCCTGCCTATCATGATGCATATACTGAGCAATCTGCTGTTCTGCGTAGTTGGTGCGGTGCAATTCCTGCCGAGCGTGAGACGCCATTACCTGACGATGCATCGCGCTACCGGTTGCATGATTGCGGCGGCAGGGTGCGCAAGCGCTTTGATAGGTTTATGGATGACCCTTTCTTAAGTGTTACCGGATGAACTTCAGAGTGTTCCGCTGTATTGGGTTCGGATTGCTGTGAGCCTGTCAATGGTCGGCATTACCGCGTGGGCCATGATCGCTATCAGGTCTCCAAATCTCTTTCAGCATGGCGCCTCGATGCTTCGCGCTTATGCAATTGGCCATGGCGCATCAACGCAGGCGGTACTGGGTATTGGCTGGATTGTTATTGTCGGAACAGAGGCGGTGGGGCCGCATGGTGACGGTATTATGGTATTCGCATGAGGACTCAATCTCTTGGTTGCCGAGGTTTTGATCTGGAGATATTTAGCGCCAAAGAGGTTGCCTGTCGCGGACCGGGCCTCACATTGGGCACAACGCGTGACCCAGAGCGGCGTAGTTTGATACGGCCATTTAGAAACTGGTGGCCACCCCGAGACCGTTCCCAAAATTCTTCGACAAATTAAGGAATGAAATCCGAATTGAAGAGCCATACTGATGACCCACAGGGACTCCTGTCGGGTCTCTGGGGCTTTATTGTGTTGAACTTTCTCGCAAAAGACATTCACGGACTAGGCAGAGCCGGTCCCCTATAGGCGGCGGTGACGACGGCGTAGTTCCTCAAATCGAGCGTACTATTCTTCGAGACTGGTGGCGACTTCTCCAGCCAGTTCAGCCATACGGCATACATAGCCGTACTCATTATCGTACCACGCCAATACTTTCAGTTGCGAGCCGTCGACCACCATGGTGGAGAGACCGTCGACGATGGCGGAGCGAGTGTCATTCACGAAATCACTCGAGACCAACGGCCTTTTCTCAAACCCAAGAATACCGGCAAGCGGGCCCGCAGCGGCGGCTTCGAATAGGGCGTTGACTTCCTCTGCGCTCGTCTCGCGCGCGACCTCGAAGACGCAATCGGTGATCGAGGCGTGGAGCAACGGTACGCGGACCGCCAAGCCGTTCAGCTTGCCCTGCAATTCCGGATAGATGATGCCGATGGCGGTCGCGGAGCCGGTCGACGTCGGGATCAGATTCATCAGCGCCGATCTGGCACGGCGTAAATCCTGATGCGGCGCGTCGACGACTACTTGCGTGTTGGTCACGTCATGGATCGTTGTGATCGCGCCATGTTTGATGCCGATCCCTTCGTGGATGACTTTCACGACCGGAGCCAGGCAATTGGTGGTGCAACTGGCGGCGGTTAGTACGTTGTGCTGTGACGGGTCGTAGAGATGATCGTTCACGCCCATGACGATGTTCAGCACCTCCGGCTCTTTCACGGGGGCCGCGACGATGACCTTGCGTACGCCGGTCGTGAAGTAGGGCGCGAGCACTTCCATGGATTTGAACGCGCCGGTGCATTCCAAGACGATGTCGACGCTAAGGGCTCGCCAATCCACATCGCCCGGCGTTGATTGGTTGGAATAGCTGACGTCTCGCTCGCCGATCCGCAGGGCGGTCTTGATCGACGAGACGTCGACCGGCCATGTGCCGTGCACACTGTCGAATTTTAACAGATGGGCGGCGGTCTCCGCGTCTCCCTTGAGCTCGTTGATGTGGACGATCTCGATTGGACCATCGCCCCAAACGCCGTTTGGTTTCGACAGGCTGGCAGTATTGCGGGGGTCGAAGTTCCAGGCGGCCCGGAGGATCAAACGGCCCATGCGGCCGAAACCGTTAATGCCGACGCGTATGGTCATTTTCCGGTGAACACAGCTTTGCGTTTCTCCACGAATGCAGTGACGCCTTCTTTGAAATCGGCACCTCCGGCGCTATCCGCAAAGGCTTCGGCTTCCAATTGCAGTTGATGTTCAAGCTGATTGTTGATCGACGCATACATCAGTCGCTTGGCGTGACCGTAGGCGCGGGTAGGACCCTTGGCGAGGCGTCCCGCCAGTTTGGCCGTCTCTTCATCTAGGGAAGCGGCCGGCACGACTTTGTTGACAAGGCCTGTTGCTGCCATGGCCTCGGCATCGATGCGGTCGCCCAAAAGTACCATCTCCATGGCTTTTTTCACACCGACCATGCGGGGCAACGCATAGGTAGACCCACCGTCCGGGCTGATGCCGATATGGCAATAGGCGAGGGTGTAGAATGAATCGTCCGAGGCGATGATCAGATCGCAGGCAGCGGCGAGACTGACCCCCGCTCCGGCAACTGCGCCGCGCGTGGATGCAATGATCGGTTTTGGAAAGCGCCGCATGGCGGAAATGAAGCCGTGCAAATTATGAATGCGATGCAGGAAGTGCGTTCTCATTTCCTCCGATGATTTTTCCTTTGCCATGCCGGCGAAGGATTTAACGTCACCGCCCGCCATGAAATGATCGCCCGCGCCCGTGATGACAACGCAGCGGACGCTGTCGTCAAACTCGTATTTGTCGAGAAACTCATGCATGCCGCTTCGCATCTCAAGCGAGAGCGCATTGCGCGCATCCGGCCGATTCATCGTCAGTGTGCCGACACCGTCGGTAATATCTACGAGTAAGTCAGGCATTTCGAACTCCTAATTAGAAAGGTTTTTAAGTGGCGCTCGCGGACGCGTCGACCCGAGCTATTGTTTCTTCATCCAAGGGGCCGGCGCCTTCCGCGACGATACATTCGTCGAGTTCCATTCGATTCTTACAGCCGAGCACAACCGTATCCACGCCCTGCATCGCCAGCGCGTAACGGTGGGCGAGGGCGGCGGGACTGGTGCCCAATTCATATGCAAGGATGCGGAACGCTGCCGCCTTTTCGTAATCTGTCACCACACCGTGGCCCGGTGGCAGATCGCGATCGATGGCGTCGGTCAAGGCGCCTCCTTGCACTGGCCGGATACCAAGCACGCCTGCACCCACGTTGTTTGTCTTGGCGATGATATCGCGCGCCCGGCTTGGCCCGTCGAAATATTGCAGGTCGCCCGGCGAATCGAGCAGGTTGGTGATACATTGCACGGCCGCTGGCTTTTGGTCCTGGTCAAGCGCCTCCAAGATACAAGTGGGAATACCAATGCCGGTAATACCCCAGGCACCGATGCGGCCCTGCGTTTGCAGTTTTTCGCAGGCGGGGACGAACTGCTCCGCATAAATCTGCCACCGCGTAGCGGGGCGGTCCGTATAGGCGCTGGCGTCATAGTCATCTGGAATAATGTTCGAATGCAGGAAGAACAAATCGACGCGGTCAAGGCGCATCCGCTCGAAGCTCTCTTCCAGGCTGGAGATCAAGTTGCCCTCGACCTCATCCGGGGCGGGCGTGCCCAAACGGTGTTTTGTGGTCACTCGGATGCCGTCTGGCAGTTTGCCGCCAAAAGCTTCGCCGATCACCAACTCCGCTTCGCCGTCGCCGTAGCGCGGCGCCATGTCGAGCAGCGTGATCCCGGAATCCACGGCCGCTCGGACGGTGGCGACACATTCGTCCCGTGTCGTTTCACCCCACAATTGACCGATGCCGCCACCGCCCAAGGTCAGGGCGCTGACCGGCCATAATCCACCCAGTTGCCGCGTTTCCATTTCTAACTATCCCCCTATAATCAAGCGTACCACCGGTCGGCGGAATACCAGACGGGACATAGAATGAAACTCAACGAAATCGAACAGCAAATGTTGGCGGGCGAGCTGGGCGAGCCGCGCCGCTTGTCGCTTGAACACCAGCTCCAGGTCGGACGGTTTTTCGATGCCGAGGATATGGTCGGAATCGGCCACGTCCACATCATGGCGGACACCGAAGCGCTCGGCGAAGCGGGGGTGCGATTCCTGGAGGACATGGCGAAATTTCCGGAGGCGGATCGGCGTGTCCGAGTTCCGACCGTGACCGACCCCCGCGGCGCCGATTTCAACGCCTATCAGCGCATAAAGCATAACGAGCGGTTCCTCGAATTGGAGCGCCGTGCAATCGACGCATTCCGCGCGCTTGATGTGATGATGACTGATACTTGTATCAATTATCAGGTCTTTATGCCACCGGTCTTCGGTGAGCACGTGGCCTTCGGTGATACCGGATCGAGCATCTATACGAACAGCGTGCTGGGCGCGCGGACGAATTTCGAGGGCGGGCCGTCTGCCTTGGCGGCGGCTCTAACCGGACGGACGCCGCGCTACGGATTTCATCTCGATGAGCGCCGCCGAGGGACGACTCTATTTGAGACAACATTTCAGCCCAAAAGTTATAGCGACTGGGGAGCGCTCGGCGGATTGGTTGGGCGCGAAATGCAATCTTATTGGGAAGTGCCGGTGATATCCGGTATCGATAGCTCGCCAAGCTCCGATGATTTGAAGCATTTTGGCGCGGCGCTAGCTTCCTTCGGCTCGACGCCGCTTTTCCATATGGTCGGCGTGACACCGGAGGCGCGCACCCTTGATGACGCATTCGATGGGCCACTACCGGTGGCGACAAAGTTGGATCGAGCGGCTGTGGATGGTTTCTACCAAACCTATCTGCCGGAGGATGATGAACTGCACGTGGTGGTCTTTGCCGCTCCGCAACTATCTCTCGATGAGATGCGCCGCTTGGGGCATTTGCTGGACGGCAGGACGGTAGACGCAAATGTGACCCTGATCGCCTGCACCGCGCCGGCGGTGAAGGAATCTTGCGATCGCTTGGATATCACCAAACGGATTGAGAGCGCCGGGGGTATCGTCTTGGAAGGTGTGTGTTTCTACAACATGCACGCCCGAGAAATTGGGGAAGCGAATGGATGGCGACGCTTGATGAGTAACTCGGCGAAGATCGTGAATATTCTCGGCGGCTACGGTTATGAGCCGATCCTCCGTTCCATGGAAAACTGTGTGGAATCGGCCTGCCAGGGAAGGATTGTTCGATGAGTGAAAGAATTATCAAGGGCCATGTCGGTATCGGCGAGATGGTGACCGGCGAAGCCCTGGTCGCACACGACAACTTCAGCGCACGATACGATCTTGACCGCATTAACGGCACGTTTTCGCGGCCTAGCCATCAACTCTTCGAGCAGAGTTACGACGGAAAAATATTGGTACTCAACATTGCCAAGGGTGGCGTGGCGACGGCTTGGATGCTGCGTGCAATGAAGGAAACCGGCGTCATTCCGAAGGCGTTATTGCTGAACTATGCAAATCCAATTATCGCGCAGGGCGCCGCCCATGCAGATTTTCCGATGATTGATAGATTCGAGGAAGATATCACCGCGGCTATTAAATCTGGGGATCGCGTCACCGTTAATCCGACGGAAGGGACGGTTACCGTCCGTGAGAACTAGAGTACGGTAAGCGATGAGGCTTGGTTTATTGGTCTCTGTTAACCTTGAAGTTTTTGTGTTTTGGGGTGTAAAATACAGTGATACGTTTCGCAGATGGTTAGAGATAACTGATGACCCGGCTAGGGTTCGCTTGGCTACCCCTGACATTGTGGACGTTGAAACGCCGCAATTTGAAGATGCTGCGGCATTAAGGATTTACACTGTTAGAGGTAAGGACTATGGCGACTGGTACTGTAAAGTGGTTTAACCCAACTAAGGGTTTTGGGTTCATCGAGCCCGATGATGGTGGCAAGGATGCGTTCGTTCACATCTCTGCTGTCGAGCGTGCGGGGCTGAATGGCCTCAACGAAGGCCAGAAGGTTTCTTACGACCTTGAGCCGGGCCGCAACGGCAAGTCTTCGGCAGAAAATCTCAAGCTTGCCGACTAGAAACGTTACGGAATTCGAGAACGCTCCGCACGGGATACTCCGGCGGGGCGTTTTATTTTGGGGAGTGTGCTATACCACTCCCGCTTCTTTCAGTCCGGATAATTCGTCCGCGCCGTAGCCGAGCTCGGAGAGAATTTCATCCGTATGGGCGCCGCATTCCGCGGTTGCCGTGACTAGTTTGTTGGTCGAGCGGCTCATATGAATCGCTTGGCCGATCAAGGTGAGCAGGCCCAGCTTCTCAGATTCTACCGTTTGCGCGATACCCTGATGCTGCACTTGCGGGTCGGCGAAAGTTTCCGCCAAGGTATAGATCGGCCCGCAGGGCACGCCGGTCTCGTTCATGATCCGGATCCATTCCGCCGATTCCTTTAGCGACGTTGCGGAATCGATTTCGGCGTTCAGGGCCGTGCGGTTTTTCGCCCGATCCCCGGCCTTCGCGTAGTCCGGATGCTCAATCAAATCGGCGCGGCCGATGGCCTCGCAGAACTTGATCCACATGCCGGGCGTTGGCGCGATGGTGAAATACCCGTCGGACGATTTGAACACACCCATCGGCGAATTGGTTGGGTGATTGTTACCTACTTGTCCCGGTAATTCCTGTTTCATCGTCCACCGCGCGGCTTGGAAATCGAGCAGGAAGATCATCGCTTCGATCAGCGAGGTGTCGACCCACTGACCTTCGCCAGACTCTTCCCGTTCCAATAATGCCATGCACACGCCGTTCGCGAGCAGCAGCCCCGCCGTGACGTCGGAGATCGCCGCACCCGATCGCATCGGGCCGCGTCCGGGCTCCCCCGTCACCCACATATGGCCACCCATACCTTGAATGATCGGATCGACGCCGGGGCGGTTCACATACGGACCGCTTTGGCCGAAACCCGAGATGCTGCCATAGACAATGCGGGGGTTGATCACCTTGATCGTTTCGTAGTCGATGCCCAACCGGTTTTTCACATCCGGTCGGTAATTCTCAATAATGACGTCCGCCTCCACCGCCAGCTTCTTGAAGATGGCTACACCTTCCTCGCTTTTTAGGTTGAGCGTCAGCGAGCGTTTGTTGCGGTGCAGATTTTGAAAATCCGGACTATGGCGCTCCGCGAAATCTGATGGACCACCGGTCTCCGGCATTTCGATTTTGATAACCGAAGCGCCCCAATCCGCGAGCTGCTTTACTGCGGTGGGTCCCGCGCGGGCCCGGGTGAGATCGAGTACTTTGTATTTCGATAGGACGTTCGATGCCGGTTCTGTCGCCATTCTCGTATCCTTTCTCTGTCAAATGTCTCAGTCAGCCAACAGGCGGGCCAATTCCTCGCC
>JBMYRC010000177.1:0-7189 GCA_049601975.1 Alphaproteobacteria bacterium
ATGTAGCTGACGCTGGCGATCACGATGGCGCCACCGACCCACACCAGACTGTCGACCGATTCGCCGAACAACAGAATGCCGATCAAAGTCGCCCATATCAGACGGAAAAAATCGAACGGTGTGACGACATGGGTATCGCACCGGCTCAAAGCTTCAGCCGTCAAGACGTGCCTACGCGCCCGTCAGACCGATCGCCACCAACCAGCCGATTGCTCCAACGTCGGCCAGGTCCAATCGAAGGACGCGGCGATCAGCGGCGCTAGGGTCATCAACACATACATATAGGCGGTGATGGTCACACTGGTGTCCGTGCGCGACAGGACCTTGATGACGATGATTGAGCAGGCCCAGGCGATGGCGGAGCCGAGGACCAGTAATTCGCCGTAGCCGACGGTCGCGATGACCGGCCGCGAAATCATCATGGTGCCGACGAACCTCGCCAGGATCGCCGATCAGCACCGCAAAAATCGGCGTCGTTAAATGCAAGGCCGTAACGGTCGCCAATTGCACGATGGCGAGCCCGAGAAAGAACCCGAACGCGGAGAAAGTCTGAAATGTCGCCCCCAGGACATGCAGGCCGATCCGTTCCGTCCTGAAAATCGCCAGGCCCGAACGCAACATCCACGGCAGAAAAACAACACATCGGTCGCGGTTCGGAAAAAGACGATCTTCAGGATCGACATCTCCGCCGCCAATGCCTTTACCAAGGAGTGCTGCAGGATCATGACCAGGGTCGCGGCAATGATCAGCGCAATGCCAATCAGATTGCCGGAAAATCGCGGCGTCGACAACGAACCGACCATGTTGCTTGTCTCCCCGTGCGCCACTTGCCGTCACAAGATCGCAGTGACGGCCCTAACGAGGGTGCGCCGCAAAACATCCAGGACAAGCTGAACCGCCGTTTCTCCCACGACGGTGCGGCTTATATAATTTTCAAAAGAGCACGACATCAGGGAGCAAAAGATGATCCTCAAGATCGAACCCAGCTCGCAAGCCCTGGGCACTTTCATTTCCAGTATCGACCTTCGAGAGCCGTTGAATAAAGCCACTGTAGCGGAGCTCCAGCGAATTTGGGGCGAACACCCGGTCATGATCTTTCGCGACCAAGAGCTGAGCGATGCCGACTTGCTCCGGTTCAGCAGTTATTTCGGCGATTGCGACCGCGCACCGGTCGGCGACTCGCTGCTCAACCGGGATATTCCACCGGAAATCACCGTCGTCTCCAACGTGAAGGAAAACGGCACTCCCATCGGCTTTCTTGGGACCGGCGAGCTGATTTGGCATACCGACATGTCATATAATCCGGAACCCGCGATCGCTAGCGGCCTATACGCCCTCGATGTGACGAAGGGCGCGGGTGGCGAGACAAGCTATCTCAACATGTACGCGGCATTTGAAGCCTTGGCGCCCGCACTAATGGAGCGAATCAAAGACCGCACTGCCATCCACGATTCTTCATACACTAGCGCCGGCACCTTGCGTACCGGCATGCCGGAAATCACGGACGTCTCCAAGGCGCCGGGGGCGCATCACCGCCTATTGCGCACCCATCCTGCGACGGGGCGCACCGCGCTCTTTCTCGGTCGTCGGCCAAATGCATATATCCTGGGGTTACCGGTGGCGGAGAGCGAAGCCTTGCTCGACGAAATATGGGCCCACACCTTGCAGGACCGTTTCGTCTACACCCATCGTTGGGAAAGAGGTGATCTCGTGTTTTGGGATAATCGTTGCGTTATGCACCGTCGCGAAGCCTTCGACGACAGCGAGCGTCGCATCATGCACCGCACTCAGTTGAAGGGTGAAGCGCCATATTTCGCGGGTTGAGGTTTTTCAGGCGGCGAGCATACGGTCGAAGACGTCGATTAACTCAGTCAATTTGAACGCTTTGGGCAACACTTCGAGACGCACACTATGGAAATCCGTCTCCCGTTTGACCTCGCTCGCGTATCCAATCACAAAAGGGTCGCAAGATGCGGATAATTGCGCGCGACACAACGCGCGAGTGAAACACCATCAATTCCCGGCATACGAATATCCGAAAGCAGAAAACCGTATCCATTCATCGTTTTCAGCGCTTCGGCGCCGTTAGACACCGCTTTGACGGTATGGCCCTGGCGAATCAGAACTTGAGTGAGAAATTACCACATGGCTTCATCGTCTTCAGCGATTAAAATTTTTGACATTTTATGGCTCAATATCGTCGTACGCAGCAACGCAGATAGATTGGAGGAATACTTCCGTCACCGCCGCCCTCTATCAATCTTGCGCAGGGCTCTTTACAAGCCGTAAACAAGAAACACTCTTTGCGGATTGGACGCGAGATATGCCCGAAATCACCACCACGGCGACCATTCGAGACGCGGAAGTACGCAACCATCGGCGGATCGCCAAAATTTACGGCTACAATGTTCTCAACGGACTGGCGTCTTTCGAGGAATCGCCACCGTATACGGCGGAAATCGGCCGTCGCTTCGATGCCGTGCGGGCGCTCGACATGCCCTATATCTTAGCGAAACTGGACGGCGACATCGTCGGATACGCTTATTGCAGCTCTTATCGCCCACGCCCGGCCTATCGTTTTACCATTGAAAACACGGTCTATATCGATCACCGCTTTCCCCGCCGGAGATTGGGATACTTATTGCTCGAATCCTTGATCGAACGGGTGGAGCGCACGCCGGTGCGCCAAATGATCGCCGTCATCGGAGATAGCGATCACGTCGCCTCCATCAAACTTCATTAAAGCCATGGGTTTCGCATGGTCGGCACGCTGAAAGGTACTGGCTTTAAATTTGATCGTTGGGTCGATACCTTGATCATGCAAATGCCGCTCAACGGCGGCGATGAGAACCCGCCCCGTTTATAACACCGAGGAATGGCATATCCCCTGCATAACTGCCTTCGTCAGGAGGACGAATTGGGTTTCATAGCATCTATCAAATTGCAGACCTTGATGGTCGCGGCGGTCGTGTTAGCGACACTCTCAGTGTCGCCGGCATCGTCAAAACCGCGGGATACCGCGGGATTGTGCGAACACGCCACAGCCGGGCAAGAATCGGCGCGCCGTATCCCCCTCAAACTCCTCCATGCCATCTCCATCGCTGAATCCGGGCGTTGGAATAAGATTCGTCGGGAAAATACTGCCTGGCCGTGGACAGTGACGTCCGGCGGCAAGGGGCGCTACTTGCCCACGAAACAGGCAGCGATCCGCGCCGTGCGCAAACTCAAGCGCCAAGGCGTGCGGAATATCGATGTCGGCTGCATGCAAATTAACTTGAAGTATCACCCAAAGGCGTTCAAATCGCTCAACGATGCGTTTGATCCTGCCAAGAACACCGCATATGCCGCCGAATTCCTGGTCAAGCTGCGCCAAGACAAACGGTCATGGGTGCAGGCGGTGAAGCACTACCATTCTGCGACGCGAGCGTTGCACAATCCCTATCGGGCCAAGGTCTATAAAATCTGGCGGGCCGAACGACGGAAGGCCAGAAATACGCAGATCGCAAAGGAACGCTCGCTGCGGAAACGAAATGCCGCTCGGTTCACCCGTGCTCAAAAACGATTAGCGGACAATCGCTTCTCGGTGCGCCGGCAAAACTGGCTCGACAAGAAAACGCGGGCGCTTTTCGAGAAATAGATACAGCGGCGTTAGATCACGCCCTTTTCCTTCAACGCCACAATCTCCGCCGCCGACATGCCGAGTAGATCTCCGTAAATCGAATCGATGCCGTTGCCGATCGGCGGGCCCAAATGTTTCACCCGGCCCGGCGTCTTCGACAATTTCGGGATCACCCCCGGAATAACAATCTCACCTGCTTCGGGATCCACAAAGCGCAGCAGATTATCGCGCGCCTCGAATTGCGGATCCTCGAAGATATCGGCGACCGAGTTGATCGCCCCGCATGGGACATCACCGTCGGTGCACCTCTGTAAGACCTCGGATTGACGGTAGCTGCGGGTAAACGCTGTTACCAAGTCATCGACGGTTTCGCGCGATGCGATCCGCTGCGCCGTCGTCTGATACATATCGGGCCCGGCAAGCTCAGGCTGTTCCATGACTTTCGCCAGCCGCTCGAACATGCGGTCCGACGTACAGGCGATCGACACCCACCTGTCGTCTCCAGTCTGGAAATGCCCATGCGGGCAGGCAAGCTTGGTGCCCATCCCTTCGCGCTGACGTACCGTCCCGTCCTTCGCATAAGCGGGCACCATTTCATCGAGGAACCGAAAGACCGATTCGTAGAGCGCCATATCGATGATTTGGCCTTCGGCGGTTTGATCGCGGCTCTTCAAAGCCATCATAATGCCGATGGCGCCGTAGAGACCGGAAGTATAATCCGCCAGCGAGGTCGAGCCGGGCGTCACGGGCGGGCCGTCCGGCATACCCGCCAGATATGTCAGACCACCGAAAGCCTGCGCGATCCGCGCAAAACCAGGGCGTTGCTTGTAGGGGCCCGTTTGACCGTAGCCCGAAACCCGTAAAAGCACGAGACCAGGATTGATGGCGTTCAGGACATCCCACCCCAAACCCCATTTCTCCAATGTGCCAGGGCGGAAATTTTCACACATAACGTCTGATACTTTGACCAAGCGCTTGAGGATGTCGACCCCTTCAGGTGTGCGAAGGTCAAGTGTCACCGAGGTCTTGTTTCGGGATTCCGTCATCCAGGCGAGTGTGTCACCGTTGCGCGCCGTCTTCGTACCGTAATGCCGCCACGGATCACCGCCCTGCGGGTTTTCCACCTTGATCACCTCGGCGCCGAATTCCGACATGACAGTAGAGGCGAAGGGTGCCGCCACGAACGTCGCTATATCAAGAACGCGAACGCCATCCAGAGGTAATTTTGTTTCAGTGTCGGCCATGACCTACTTTCCGCTGCTAGCTACTGACTATGTGATATAGGCGGACGCCCGATAGTGGACAGCGCGACTGACTCGGCTAGTTCATCCCCAAAGCGCCGCTTCCGGCGGATGCACCCGACCGGAATCATCATAGTGGAGCCCCGCATCCCGGTCGCGCGCTAAAAGGAGTGCTCCATCGAGGTCGACTACCACCGCACCCTGTGCCGCCAACACACCCGGTGCCATCGACAGGGACGTCGCCACCATGCAGCCCACCATCACGTCCATCCCTAGATCAAGCGCGGCTTGTCGCAGCTTCAGCGCCTCTGTCAGACCGCCGGTCTTATCGAGCTTGATGTTTACGACATCGTAGAGGCCGCGCAAACGCTCGAGATCGTCGCTGGTATGGCAGGATTCGTCCGCGCAGAATGGTACGGGATGCGCCAAATCACCAAGCGCACTGTCGTCGGATGACGGCAAAGGCTGCTCAACAAGCTGCACATGTAGTTTTTTCAGTTCGATAGCGAAGCGTTCTACCATGCCAATCTCCCAACCTTCGTTGGCGTCGACGATGATCGGTGTCTCCGGCAGCACTTCGCGGACCGCGCGCACCCGCTCCAAATCCCCTTCCCCGGTCAGTTTCATCTTAATAAGAGGCCTGTGAGCGTTGCGTTGAGCCGCTGCCGCCATTTTCTCGGGTGACGCCACGCTCAGCGTATACGCGGTCGTAACGGGTTTCGGCTCCGGCAGGCCTGCCAACTCCCAAAGACGCTTTCCCGCCCGTTTTGCCGCCAAATCCCAAAACGCGCAATCGATCGCGTTTCGCGCGGCACCGGCGGTCATAGCGTCTTGCAGAGACAATCGGTCTATCTGACCGGCTTCGATATCGCTCCGCAACGCTTCTATTTCTGCAAGAGAACTTTCTGGCGTTTCGTCATAGCGGGGGTTGGGCTGTCCCTCACCCCAACCGCGAACACCCTCTTGTTCGAGTTCGCAAACGATTACCGGCGTCTCGGTGCGACTACCACGCGAAATTGTGAAAACTTCACGAAGCGGCCAGGTCTCGGCATAGGTCTTTAGATTGCGCACGAAACCCTCCCGTCGCTCCGGGACGCCCAGCAGGCCCCGGAAATATGGCCTGAGTTTAGCCGGGTGGACAGCTGTCGGTCCGTCAAGCCCAGGCCATATTTCCGGACCGCCGCTACGCGACGTCCGGATTGACGATCTAAAGTTAAAGCTGGCATTCCCTATAGCGCATCCAGCAGGACACCCACACCATGTTTCACCGGATCGATGGCGGGTAGCCCTGTCTCGTCTCGAGCGCGCTGCAATTCAGCTTCGGCCTCCGTATCAGATAGTTTCGATGTGTTGATCGCACAGCCTATGCACCGCACATCCGGATTGGTGACCCTCGCGGCAGAGCTGGCCGCCTCAATGACTTCCGTAAGGCTCCGCACCGGAATGGCGGGTGTGCCCCGCATATGCGGCCGTCCCGGGTCGTGGCAGACCACAAGTATATCCGGTTGCGAGCCGTGAATCAGCCCCAATGTCACGCCTGCATATCCCGCGTGGAAGATTGAGCCTTGCCCCTCAACCACGTCCCAGTGATCCGGGTCGTTTTCCGGGCACAACCATTCGACGGAGCCGGAAATGAAATCGGAGACCACAGCATCGATGGCAACACCGCTGCCAGCAATAAAGATACCGGTCTGGCCGGTCGCCCGGAAATCCGCGTTCATACCCCGCGCGCGCATTTCCTTTTCAAGCGTCAGGGCCGTGAACATCTTGCCGCAAGACGTATCCGTGCCAACGGTCAGTAAGCGTTTCCCCGCCCGTTTATGACCGCGTCCGATATCGAAGCTTTGATTGGTGTGGCGCACATCAAACAGTTGGCGCCCGGCCGACGCCGCTTTCTCGGTCAATCCCGGCACGGCGTCGAGCTTTGCATGCATACCGCTTGCGATATCCATACCGTGATCGATGGCGCTGTGTATCGTGTCGACCCATCTATCCGCAAAATAGCCGCCCTGATTGGTGACACCGACGATCAGCGTCTTCACACCTGCCGCCGCGGCTTCCGCAACACTCATATCCGGCAGGCCAAGGTCAGCCTTGCATCCCTCCAGACGGACTTGGCCGACGCACCAATCCGGGCGCCAGTGAGCAACACCATCCGCGGTTTTTGCCGCCAGCTGGTCGGGCACATCGCCGATGAACATGAGATAAGGGTTCTTGATTTCCATAGATCTTATTTCCCTGCTTTCTTCTTTCGCTTCGAGCCGCGTTTCTTGAGCCCGCTAAAAGCGTCATAGAGGATCGAAAGAGCTTGGTCCACCTCCTCGCGCGT
>JBMYRC010000178.1:0-7128 GCA_049601975.1 Alphaproteobacteria bacterium
CTTTCATATAAGCCGAAAGCTCGGGTGTTGGGATCGATGTATCGACAAAATCGAACGTACCTTCATCGCGCACTTCCTTCGCGGCGTCGATCATCGCGCTGATGGCCGCCCGGTAGAGCGATGTCGCAAGGCTGATACGGCAAACGCCCGCCTCTTGTAGACCGGTGAAGATGAACGAATTCCCAGGAATCCCGAACGGCGTGGAGACAGCGTCGCATACTGCCCGCACCGCGTCTAAGTCCGGCAAACCGGGCGCCATCAATACTTTTGCCCCGGCCGCTTCATATGCCTGCAGGCGGCGAATGGTATCTTACAGGTCGGGATTGCCACGCAGGAAATTCTCGCATCTTCCTGTCAGTTTGAAATCGAAATCAAGCGCATTCATCGCGGCGACACCGGCAGCAATTCGTTCGACGGCGGTGTCGAAGGGATAAATCGGCTGAGCCTTATCCTTCGTCGCATCCTCGATCGTGCAACCGACGAGGCCCGCTTCGGCGGCTCGGCGCACCGTCTCCGCCACCGCTTCCGGCGCATCGCCGAACCTGTTCTCCAAATCGGCGGAGACAGGCAGGTCGGTCGCATCGACAACCACGCGGGCGTGTTCGATCGCCTCATCCCGTGAGATCAAACCGTCGCGGCGGCCGATCGTGCCAGCAAACCCGCCGCTCGATGTTGCCACCGCCTTGTAGCCGAGACCCGAGACAATCCGTGCCGACCCCGCGTCGAATACATTGGCGACGACAAAGGCTCCAGATCCCGTATGCAAGGCATCAAATTTCTCAGCTTTCTCAGATTGGCTCACGCTCATGACGATTCTCCCAAAATGGATTTGGCGATAAATCGTCCCTAACGGTGACAATGTCGAGGACCAATCCGATTTGTGTTATGAGGCCACTTCGCCACGCCACCGAGCATAAGCAGGCCCATCGTCGACGTCATGGCGTTCGATGGTTAAGCCATACGGATTAGCGCCCCGCAGATTACGCAAGGTATCGGATAGAGCGTGTTCGCTGGACCATCGAACATCATGGAATAATCCGGGTGCGGCCTTGGCATGCGCTATGCCGACCAACCAATAACCGCCATCGGCCGCCGGACCAAAAACCGCCTCCTTGCCAGCGAGTTGCCGAAAGGCATCGCGTATGTCGCTTCGCGTCACACCTGGAATATCTGAGCCAATGAGCACTACCGGACCGGGTGGCAAGGATCGTAACGCCGCATCCATGCGTTGGCCCAAATCTCCACGCGTCTGGCGACGACAAGGTAAATGTCCCGGCCAACGCGCATCTCCATCGTCGACGAACAGCCAGCATTTCCAACGATTGCCGCACTCCAATCGGCGGATCGTCTGCGCCAAATTGGAGCGATAAAATCGAAGCGCTTCGAGCGACCCGATATCCGCTGCCAAGCGCCGTTTCGCTCGACCCAGCCGGGGGGCTTTGGCTAAAATTACGAGATTACGCACGGTCATCCATAGATTCTTTTGATCAGATGCGGAGAGAAACCAAGATAGTATAGTGCCAGACACAAAAGGTTTCGCGCCGGTCGGTGCCAGTAGCCGTCTCGGCGATAGCGTTCCGCCGAAGTCGTGGCCGCCACATCCAACAAGCGCAATCGACGACGCCCTAATCGACGCACCAGATCGACATCCTCCATCAGTGGGTAGTCCTGATATCCACCGACCTTTTCGTAAAGCGCTCGCGATAGGACCAATCCCTGATCGCCATAGGGCAATCCCAACAATCTATTGCGCCAGGTCACCAAGCGCTCCAATCGTCGCGCACCCGAACAAGCATCGTCCAGCGCGAAGCGGAAATATCCGGCGCGGTCGCCGCTCTCCGGTGTATCCATTAAACTTCGAATGGCGCCGCTCCATCCGGGATCAAGTTCCGTGTCCGCATGCAAGAATAAGATCCAGTCACCGCGCGCGGCTGCAGCACCAGCCTGGAGTTGGCGGCCACGGCCGGGCTCCAACGCAATCAAGACAGCACCCGCCTCGATGACGGCTTCACGTGTGCCGTCCGTTGAACCGCCATCGACAACAACCAGTTCTTTCACTAGACCGGCGCCTTCCATTTGCGCCAATGCCGCGAGGGTGGGCCCGAGAACCGGCACCACGTTTAGAGTTGGAATGACGATGCTGAGTTGCGCCATGCGGAGTTTGTAGCACGCGGAGCGACCGGTTTGAAAAGCATCTAGGCAAGACAGGTGAGCAATTGAATGTTTATGTTTTGTTCTATATAGTTAAATTATGGATTGGACACTTCCCCATAGGGCCCGCAAGGGTCGTGGCGCGGTCAGCAACGATGTTGGCCGGTTCGAAGCGAACGAGCGGATCGCAGTTGATGATGGTTGGTTGATCGAGGATGAGACGCCGGAGCGAGTGTCAACCACGTTGACCGCAGAGGCCGCACGAAAAGTCATCACCCGCAATAATTCTCCGGACGTTCCGTTCGACCGGTCGATCAATGCCTATCGCGGTTGCGAACATGGCTGTATCTATTGTTTCGCCCGCCCAACCCACGCTTATTACGGCCTGTCTCCCGGCCTCGATTTCGAAACCAAACTATTCTACAAGCCGGAAGCAGCGGAGCGCCTGCGCGCGGAATTAAGCCATCCGAAATACACCGCCGATGTCATGGCGCTGGGTACCAATACTGACCCCTACCAACCGGTCGAGCGTGAACAAAAAGTGACTCGCCGTATTCTGGAAGTGCTGGCGGAGTTCAATCACTCCTTCGGTATCGTCACGAAATCCGATCTTGTACTGCGCGACGCGGACATCATTGCGCCGATGGCGGCGAAAGGCATGGCGGTAGTCACATTGTCGGTCACCACACTCGACCGGGACCTCGCCCGCAAGTTGGAGCCCCGCGCGCCTACGCCGTCAAAACGGATTGCCGCCATCAGTTCATTGGCGGCGCTCGGTATTCCGACAGGCGTATTGGCGGCCCCGATGATCCCAGCACTCAACGATATGGAGTTGGAGAAGATTCTAAAGACGGCGTCGAAAGCGGGCGCTTCCGGCGCCGGCTACGTCATGTTGCGTCTGCCGCTTGAGATTTCCGACCTCTTCAAGGAATGGCTGGAAAATCATTATCCGGACCGCGCAAATCATGTGCTCAGCCTTGTGCGGCAAACACGCGGAGGTGCGATGTACGATTCACGGTGGGGACAGCGAGCGGTCGGATCCGGTCCCTATGCTGACCTACTCAATCAACGTTTCAAACTGGCGCTTAAGAAATACGGAATCGACAAACGCAGCTTGAATCTCGACTCAAGTCAATTCCAAAGGCCACCAAGAGCAGGCGACCAACTGGATTTGTTTTAGAGAGGCAGGCAATGAATTTGAAAGTCACCTTGGGAAGCTCCCTGATATTTCGCATCTTGCTATGCACGACCCTGGTAGTCGTCGTCGAACAATCGGCGAGAGCAGACCCATGGGCAAATTCGATTAGTCCAGAGGGTACATCGCGTTACATCCCGTTGGAGCTTTGGACGGGTGCCAAATGGTCCAGAAATCGCGATCTGGCACGAACCGAGGCTGACCTCACGTTCGGATTCAACGGCGAAAAACCATCAAAGGCCCTGCTGATTGGCCTCATCCCGTCACCGGCAACGTGATGAAAATCTATACACGAACAAATAAGGGCAAAGTGCAATACTTCGCTGTTCGCCGGAATGGAAACGGATTAGGGCGGGTTTATGATTTAAGTAGCAACAGACTATGCGAGGACGGTATAAAATTTCCACTCGGCCAATGGCGGCAACAAGAGAGGTCTCGACATGCTGTATACGTATGCACCGGGACTCGGGAATACTGAGATCAAATACAAAGACTGAGGTATTCCCAGCGATGACGCCGATCGGAACCCATGTTAAATTACGTGGCGCCGAAGTCGAATTGTACGAAAATGCCCGGTAAGGAAGGCATGTATGTCGATTAGATCATTACGGATTCTGCCTCTCATTGCGCTGTCGACGATGTGTCTCACGGTCGCGTCGGGTAGCGTCCGTGCCGAAGGCGAAGCGGTGCTCCTCGTCTCACACGAATCCGCACCCAACGCGGTCTCCCGGAAAAGCCCGATCTTCAGAACCGCATTGATCGCGGCCGCTGGCGCCATGTTGCGCACCAAGCTGACACCGAAAGGGGCGGAGGAAATCTTACCGAAAGGCAGCTATAAATCAATGGGCCGGAACCCCATGAAAACCTGGCTGACGGCAGCTGGAAAAGCCAACCCACCGGCGCAGTTCTTGGTCGGTCTGGAAGTTGTCGTCTCGGTGATCGAGCGCAGCCAATCCCAAGTCATCGAGGTCGCCGTTGCCGCTAACAGTCATGCACTTCCGTCGGGCAGAGAGCTCGGCGAATTCCGCATGGAGAAGCCGCAACGCTTCCCCTTGCCAACGGATTGCGACCGCAAATGCGTGGTCGCGGAAGCCACTAAAGCCGTCAAAGTAGTTGCACGCGAGGCCGGCACCGTTGCTGTGGCGCATATTGCAAACGCTCGGAACTAGCGTCTTTCCAGGTTCTAAGTAAGCCCTAACCCCGACGCGAATCCGGATGCAGGCTCTTGCCAAGAATGTGCTGGCTCTTGTCGACCACATGCGTGCTGGATCCGACAATCAAGGGGTCCGGCTTGCCGATTACCCGGCGATTCTTTTTTGCATAGGGCAGCAAATAAAGGAAATGCTTCATGCAATTGAGCCGGGCACGTTTCTTGTCGTTCGACTTGATGATCGACCACGGTGCGTCGGCCGTATCGGTATAGAAGAACATCGCCTCCTTCGATTCCATATAATCGTCCCATTTGTCGAGAGATTCGCGGTCGATCGGTGAGAGTTTCCATTTCTTCAACGGTTCTTTCTCGCGCGATTTAAAGCGCCGCAGCTCCTCCTCCTGAGTGACGGAGAACCAATATTTGAAAAAGCGAATCCCGCTGCGTGACAGCATGCGCTCGATCTCGGGCGTCTGGCGCATGAACTCCAGATAGTCGTTCAGCGTACAGAATACCATGACCCTCTCGACGCCGTCGCGATTGTACCAGGACCGGTCGAAAAGCACCATTTCACCAGCGGCGGGTAAATGATGGATATAACGTTGGAAGAACCATTGGGTTTGTTCCTTCTCCGTCGGCTTCTTCAGTGCGACGACCCGGGCGCTTCGCGGATTAAGGTGTTCTGTAAAGCACTTGATCGTCCCGCCCTTACCGGCGGCGTCGCGCCCCTCAAAAAGGATCACCACTTTTTGGCCGGTAGCTTTCACCCAGTCTTGGACCTTCAACAATTCGATCTGTAATTCGACCTTATGCTTTTCATACTCCTGTCGACGCAGTTTGCGTTTATAGGGATATTCGCCAGATTCAAATAAATGGCGAATAGCGTCCGGATCGTGACGCAATTCTGCAAGATGGTGCGCCGCGGACTCGTGTAGTTCCGGCTCCGGGGTTAATACCGCCAGTGTTTCCATATCCGACATAGACGTCTCTTGCTCGGCCCCGGCAGGGGCCTCAGCAATTTTGGCCTGTACACCATCACTATCAACCATGATTCCTGCCACTACACACAAACGCCGAGATTAGGAAAAACCTCCCGAGCAGTCTTTGATTCAAATCAGTTTTGATATCGCTTCCCCACCGAGAAAATATGCTATGCTTGCCAACACGAGAGGCGCGCCGAGATATGACAGAAATCGAGACCAAACCCCGCACCAAAGCCAAGCCGAAGACCGAGCGACCGCGCATGCATAAGGTCATCTTGATCAATGACGATTTCACGCCGCGCGAATTCGTCATGACGGTGCTGAAAGCGGTCTTCAAGTTGTCGGAGGATCAAGCCTACGGCGTCATGATCATTGCTCATACGCGGGGTGCCGGCGTCGTTGCCGTCTACACGAAGGACGTCGCGGAAAGCAAAGCAACCGAAGCCACCGATCTTGGGAAACAAGCCGGACATCCATTGATGTTCACTACTGAACCGGAGGAATAAAGGCGCCCGGAACGGTAATAACGCAGCACCTTTTACACATAATGACTTACGACGAATTCAATAACTTCTGCCGAGAGCCCCCTGTCACGACGCACGTCGTGCAATGGGGCGGATCCCATGTATGGAAGGTCGGCGGCAAGGTATTCGCCATCGGCGGTTGGGGCGACGATTTGCCGGCCTATACCTTCAAGACAAGTAAAATCGCATTCGAACTCTTGCGCGAGGAACCAGGCCTGCGGCCGGCGCCGTATCTCGCGTCACGCGGCATGAAATGGATCCAACACTACGGACGACCCGGCCTCTCGGACGAAGATTTAGAACCTTATCTGCAAGAGTCGCATCGGATCGTCTCTCTGGGGTTATCCAAGAAGAAGCAGCGGGAGCTCGGCCTAAATCAAGATTAATTGCTATATAATGCGCAATTAATGACATCAAACCACGACATGTGGTCGGGTATGGTCCATCGACACCTGACGAAAGGTAATTATGAAACCTGATGTCGGACTACCGGCTAGACCTGCCACGCTCCCTGCGGAGCTTACCTTGTCCAGCGCCATACCTTGTCGAATGCAGCCCTTGCGGCTGCTTTTTTTATGCCCGGTACATCCCGTAACTTCCATGAGGTCCTAATGTCGAAAAAGACCGCCCAACGTTCCGCCCCTAAGCATAGCAATGTCCGCACCCTGCACGCCGATGTTCGGCCATGGGAAATGGGACCCTGCAGCGAGCCCCGCGAAAATGATCGCGGACGGAACGATTGAGATTGTACCAGTCGGATATATGCGGGGTCGGACTCTGAATCGATCTTTCGTCGTCATCGACGAAGCGCAGAATTGCACTTACTGCCAGATCAAGATGCTGCTGACCCGGCTCGGCTGGAATTTCCCCATGGTGCTCACCGGAGACCGGGATCAATCGGACCTAATGCCGGGAATGTCGGGCTTGCAGGACATCGCGACCCGACTCGACACCTTGGAAGACGTCGCGGTGATCCGATTCACAAACGAAGACGTGGTCCGGCACCCCTTGGTCTCTAACATTCTCGAGGTTGTATAGGAGCTACTTCAGCTACCCACCGCCATCCGCACGATGGTAAAGGTCGGTTTTTCGAACCGGTGGGGTTTGCCGCAATGAGGGCAATCC
>JBMYRC010000179.1:0-6972 GCA_049601975.1 Alphaproteobacteria bacterium
TTCTTACCCTCTTCGACATCGACACCAAAAGGCGCCTTCTGCGCTATTACCGGATCGGCCATGGGTCTTTCCCTTCCCTGATTGCTACGCTATATGCCGAGGCGAACTACGGTATCGTGTCGTCCCTCGGGCGGTATCGATTGACGGGATATTAGGAGACCCATCGGACCACGACAAGCGGGGCGCCGCTGTAAGTCCACAAACTTCATCGATCAGGGCAGACCCCAGAAAAATGGCCGTTTATACCGAAGTATCGGACGAGGATTTGGCAGCCTTCGTCGCCACCTACGACATCGGCAGCCTTCTCTCCTGCAAAGGTATCGCGGAAGGTGTGGAGAACACCAACTATCTGATGCAAACCGACCGAGGCCAATTCATTCTCACCCTCTACGAAAAACGCGTTTCGGCGAGTGATCTGCCTTTCTTTCTGAATTTGATGGAATTCCTAACCGAGGCCGGTATCCCGAGCCCAACGCCGCTGCACGGACGAGACGGTAAAGCCTTGCGGACGCTCTGCGACCGTCCGGCGGCGATTATCACATTCTTGAACGGTATGTCACCAAAACGGACGCAAGTGGGCCATTGCGCGGAAGTCGGGACCGCACTAGCGCGATTTCACAATGCGGGCGCCGGTTTCGATATGTCGCGCCCGAACGGACTATCGGTCGACGCCTGGCGACCGCTATTCAATGCGTCGGCCGCACGAGCGGATGAAGTCATACCAGGGCTCTCCGAAATCCTATCGAAAGAGCTCGATTTCCTCGAGGCGAATTGGCCAGACAATCTGCCGGAAGGTGTTTGCCATGCGGATTTGTTCCCGGACAATGTGTTTTTCCTGGGCGACAAACTTTCAGGGCTGATCGACTTTTATTTCGCCTGCAACGATTTCCTGGTCTACGACCTGGCGATTTGCTTGAACGCTTGGTGTTTTGAGCGCGACAACAGTTTCAACGTTACCAAGGCGCGGCGCATGCTCGCCGCCTACCGCCGGGAACGCAGCACATCAGATGCGGAAATCGCGGCCTTGCCGACCATTGCTCGAGGTGCGGCCATTCGGTTTCTGCTGACCCGGTTATACGATTGGCTGAACCATCCCGAAGGTGCATTCGTGAAACCTAAAGATCCTCGCGAATACCTTTCAATCCTGCAGTTTCATCGACGGGTGACCACACCCGGTGAATACGGAATAGACTGATGGCGACACCCAACACAGTAGAAATTTTCACCGACGGCGCTTGTAGCGGCAATCCGGGACCAGGCGGTTGGGGTTTGGTACTGCGCTACAACGGCACAGAGAAAGAATTGTCGGGCGGTGAGCTGGAGACGACCAACAACCGCATGGAATTGATGGCCGCCATCGAAGGATTGCGGGCTCTGACGCGGCCGATGCAGATCCATATCCACACGGACAGCACCTACGTGAAAGACGGTATCACCAAGTGGATCGTTAATTGGAAGCGTAACGGTTGGAAGACAGCTGCCAAGAAGCCGGTGAAAAATGTTGACCTCTGGCAGGCGCTCGACGACGCCTTGGTCGGACATGAGGTCGAATGGTTCTGGGTCAAAGGGCATTCGGGCCATGTCGAGAACGAACGCGCCGACCTACTGGCGCGGGCCGGCATTCCAAAACGCGCCTAACCCGGTCAAAACGTTCGACGATCGTTAGGACAATCAGCAAACAACGAAAAACGCCCCCAGACAGAGTCCGAGGACGTTTTCTTTGCTTATCATATAAACCGCAAGTTAGAGCGCCTTGAGCGTCTCTTCCGCGCTGGACGTCGTCAGCTCGCCGCCGTCTTGCAGCGCCAAATGCTTGACCACACCGTCTTCGGCGACCAGAGCGAAACGCTTGCCCCGCAAACCGAGGCCACGCGAGCCGAGATCAAGCTCAACATCCATGGCCTTGGCCAACTCGCCGCTACCGTCACCCAACATATCGATAGTATCGCCGGTCGATTGATCCTTCGCCCAAGCACCCATCACGAACGCATCATTGACGGAAACACAGGCAATTGCCTCAACGCCCTTGGCCTTCAACGCTTCGGCGTTCTGCATAAATCCCGGTACGTGCTGCGCCGAACATGTCGGCGTAAACGCGCCAGGCACGCCGAAGATCACGACCTTACGGCCTGCACAGTAATCGTCCGTTGTCACCGCTTCCGGGCCATCTGCACCCATCTTATAAAGAGTCGCTGAGGGAACCTTATCGCCTAGACTGATCGCCATTGAGAAATCCTTTCATGTGCCCCGATAAAAGATGTCACGCGGCACCGTTGGGGGCCACATGATTACTTTCTCAAATAAGCACGAATTCAGCGAAGTCCAGCGATGATGAACACCACTTAACGGCGGGCCAATGTCGTGTTCGAATCTGCCTTTAGCGCGGCCTCGATGACCAACTCGTTGGTCAGCAATTCCGGCAGAGCAACGCCCTTCGGCGCTTGCGGCCCATATATGGCGTTAAAGGGGATGCCATAGCGCCCAAAACTCGCCAAATAGGCCGCAATCTTCGGGTTTGGGCGGGTCCAGTCGGCCCGCATGGCGACAGTCTCGTCCGCTTTCAGCCAATTGGCGACCGTTGCGGTATCAAGAACCAGTTTTTTATTAACCTGGCACGTCAGGCACCAATCGGCCGTCACATCGACGATCACCGTCTTCCCGGCACTGACAAGTAGCGTTAATTCTGCCTCATCGAAGGGCTGCCAGACCGCTGTAGGGTCTTGTGCCACAGGGGAAGCAGGCTTCGTCGTCAAACCACCCGCCACCAACGCCGCCAGGGCCAGCACCACCGACACCTTTCCGGCATGGTGTCCAAGGCGAGAATTTGGCAATCGCTTTAAGGCGAGAAGTGCCACAATGAGCGTGGTCAATCCGGCAATCGCCAACGCGCCGTCCCGGCCAAGCTGAGCCCACAGAACTGTGACCAGCCAAACCACCGTCGCCACCAAGGCGAAACCAAGAATATAGCGTAGCCACACCATCCAATTTCCAGGCCTTGGCAATCTGGTCGCTAGCCCCGGCAGTGCTGCGACCAGCAGATACGGCAACGCCAATCCCAAACCGAGAACGAAAAAGATGAGCAGAATCTCTAACGGCCCCCGACTGAGCGCAAAACCCACCGCCGTACCTAGGAACGGAGCGCTGCAGGGCGTTGCCAACAGGGTAGCGAATGCACCGGATAGAAAATGCCCGCCAAGCGAATGACCGTCACCCGCCCTCCCCGCGAGATCGGAAATGGCGCTTGGTAAGATAATTTCGAAAAATCCAAATAAGTTGCAGGCGAAAAAGGTGACGATCAATGTCATCGCCACCAGGAAGACCGGTTGCTGGAATTGAATTCCCCAACCGATCGCGACACCACCCGATTGCAGACCAATCAGCACAGCGGCAATCAACAAGAACGAGAATATGATCCCTGCAGCAGAGGCAATGAATTCGCGCCGCACGATCGTTGGGTCTTGCCCACCATGGCTGACAACGCTCAACAATTTCAGTGAAAGCACCGGCAACACGCACGGCATGAAATTTAGTATCAATCCGCCAATCAGAGCGAACAGCAGTATCGGCCAGATCGAAGCCATATCACCATCCGTCTGCGTGGGCCCAAACGCCCCACCCGGCCGACCAACCGCAACCGTCTCCAACATTCGTGCACCGTCGACCAGGGTCAACGTGAGCGGCACACCCGCATCAGTTATTGGTTTCACGAATCCGCCGCCCCTGACCGCGACCCGCGCGGTTCGCCCATCATTCGATAGCTTAACCTCGGGCTTGCCGAAGAATGATCCCTCTGGCCCTTCTACGTAGACGTCAGGTGCCAGAAAGGGCTCCAGCGCCGTGGCGACAAGATTTATGGTGACGTCTTTACCAAACGCCGCGAGCTGCACGCCATTAATCCCAAGGCCGTGACGCGCGCCATCACCAGGAACCCGCGCACGGTAGCGATCCAAATCATAGGCCAGCGACGACGGTGCCGCCGTTCCGGCGTCCAGCGGTAGTTCCACCGCTGCGGTATAGGGAATGCAAATATCGTTACAGGTCAGATAATCGACAGATGCCTTCAGGATGACGGCTTCGCCGCGCCGCTCAAGTTTGGCGGTAAGCGGTAAGATCACTTCGTCGACATAGCCGAGCGTCTCAAGACCGAATATTGAGAAACGCTTTGGTGCCGGCCACTTTACTGCGACATCGGCGATATTCTCGGAACCTTGCCAAATCGGACGGGGGGGGAAACCGGCATCCCCCGGCGTCCGCCAATACAGTTTCCAACCCGGTTTCATACGGAACTGCAATCCTAGCGGCAGTGTCTTGCGGTCGCCAACCGCTTCCACAGCCGAGATCAGACGCATCTCCACGTGGTCGTTTCGGCTCCAATCACCGCTCGCCGCAAGTGCACCACTGGCAAGGCCAGCGAACACGGCAGCGCCACATAACCATCCAAGAACTGGCCGCAATCGGCGCATACGATCTCTCCAACAACGTTCGGTGTTTTTATAGGTCAACCGACCTCATGAAAAATCGCACTTCCGGTCACGATTGCGTGCGTACCTACTAATAATCCCAGGCTCTATTCAAACACCATGGAGACTATTATCATATAATAATCGAAAGGCGATGATTGCACCTTTGGAGTTTACAGCTTGAGCGCGGCAAATTATCTCACCGGCCAATTGTTGATCGCCATGCCTGCCATGGGCGATCCGCGCTTCTCCAAGAGCGTCATCTATATGTGCGTCCACAATGAAGAAGGCGCGATGGGATTGATTGTCAACAAACTAGCGGATCCCCTCACCTTTGCCGACTTACTGAGCCAACTCGACATCGAAACCTTGGGGGTTGCGCCCAAGCTACCGATTCATTTCGGCGGTCCGGTGGAGACCGGTCGCGGTTTCGTCCTTCATTCCGCTGACTATTCGGGTGACGGGACGATCGACGTCACCGATGATATGGCGCTGACCGCGACAATCGATATTCTGAAGGATATTGCCGAAGATAAAGGGCCGAAACAGTTCTTCCTGGCACTCGGCTATGCAGGCTGGGGTGCCGGACAGCTTGACGGTGAAATACAGCAAAACGCCTGGTTACATGTGCCATCGGATGCAGATTTAGCCTTCGGCCCCGATATCATCAGCAAATGGGAACGCGCCATCGCCAAAATTGGCGTAGATTTATCGCTCCTGTCCGGCGATGCCGGGCATGCATAGAGCGCTCTAGTTTTTCGCCCGTCTGTCGGCCTGCAATATGCCGAACGTTCGGTGATCCTGCCATCGACCGTCGATGCAGAGATACTGTCGGGCCACCCCCTCCTCCGTGAAACCTATTTTCAGCAATAGATTTCTACTAGGCTCGTTGTGCACCAGACAAGCGGCTTCGACCCGGTGCAGACGGAGGTCGTCGAACGCGTAGTCGAGCACCAAGCTGACCGCTTCCACCATGTGCCCACGGCGAGCGTAGGGCAGGCCCATCCAGTAACCAACAGTGGCCGCCTGGGTCACACCACGGCGCAAATTCGAAAGCGTGATACCGCCCAACAGATCGTTGGTTTCACGATGCAAAATAAAGAACGGATATGAGTCGCCAGAATGCCAGTCTTCGGTGAAACGCCGCAAACGTCGGCGAAAGGCAGCTTTTTCGACGCCATCTGTGGGCCAAGTCGGCTCCCACGGCTGCAGGAACTCCTTGCTCACGCGGCGAACATCCATCCATTGCCGCTGGTCGCGCCGCCGGGGTGCGCGTAGATAGATATTTTCGCCTCGAAGGATCGTCTTCGAAAGTCGGAATAATGGTAAATCGAACACGGCTGATATCCCCACACGGATGGGAGCAGCTCTATATTGCCAGAGCCGCGACGAGTTGATCGTATTCCATTATTTGGTTCACGGGGCCCACCGCGGCAATTGTCGGTCGTCCGGAAAAGATATTGAGTGCCACGTCACGTACCGCCGCTTGGTCAACGCCCTCAATTTTCGCAACTTGTTCCTCAGTGGTCAGCGGTCGGCCGAAAACCAGCATTTGCTGCGCCATCTGTTCGCACCGTGAGCCGGTGGACTCCAGCGACATAAGTGTCGCCGCCTTCAATTGCGTACGTGCTCGGTCAATTTCTCGCTCATCAAGCGTGTCGGGCAAACGCCGTATTTCCTCACAGATCGCCGGCAACAGCTCGTCCACATCTTCGGGTCCCGTACCGGCATAAATGCCGAACAGCCCACAATCGCGATAGAACGACGGATAGGAGTAGATCGAATAAACAAGCCCGCGCCGCTCGCGTATTTCCTGGAACAGGCGCGATGACATCCCGCCTCCTAACAACGCCGACATGACCGACGTCGCATAGAACTGATCGTCTTCGTAAGAGAGACCGGAAAAACCGAGCAAAAGATGAACCTGCTCCAACTCACGGTCTTCGAAGTGATGGCCACCTTCATAATGGCCCGCTTCCATCGCTACTTGCGCCTGCGGTGGAATCTTGCCAAAGAGATCAGAGGCAGCCTGGACGAAGGCATCGTGTTCAAGGTTTCCGGCCGCCGACAAAACCATTCGGTCGCCACCATAGCCCGCGCTCATATGCCCCATAATGGTTTCGCGCGGCATATTTCCAACCGTCTCAACGCTACCCAACACCGGACGTCCAAGGGGCTGATCGGGGAATGCCACCGTTTGAAAATGATCAAAAATCAGATCGTCCGGCGTGTCGTGCGCTTGGCCGATTTCTTGAATGACAACCGTGCGCTCGCGCTCCAGCTCATCCGCATCGAAAGTGGAGTTCTGCAGGATATCGGACAGGAGGTCTAATGCGAGACCGGTATTTTCCTTTAAGACCTTCGCGTAATAAGCGGTTTGTTCGCGGCTGGTATAGGCATTGAGGTGACCACCCACGGATTCGATTTCTTCGACGATATCCTGAGCGCTGCGGCGTTCCGTTCCCTTAAACGCCATATGTTCGAGAAGATGAGCGACGCCGTTTACGTCCGC
>JBMYRC010000180.1:0-6838 GCA_049601975.1 Alphaproteobacteria bacterium
CGGCCGGGGAACGTCTCTCTACTACGCCGCTTGCGCCGCTTTCGCCTCGACGCGGCGGCCCTGGAAGACCAGCTCGCAGGCGGCCTTGAACGCCAAGCTGCCGTCGAAATCATCGGCCATCGGCATGTAGAGCGGATCGCTTGCATTCTGGGTATCGACCACCGCCGCCATCCGGCGCATGGTCTCCATCACTTGGCTCTCGGAACAAATCCCGTGATGCAGCCCATTGGCAATATGTTGGCTGGAGATCCGCAAGGTCGCGCGGTCTTCCATCAGGCCGACATTGTTGATGTCCGGCACTTTCGAACAGCCCACGCCTTGATCGACCCAGCGCACCACGTAGCCGAGAATGCCCTGGGCGTTGTTGTCGAGTTCTTGCTGGATCATCTCCGGCGTCCAGTTCGGGCGTTCGGCGACCGGGATCGAGAGAATTTTCGTTAGGTCGGCGCGGCCGCGCGATTTTAGCTCCACCTGCCGTTCGGCGACATCGACTTCGTGGTAGTGGAGCGCGTGCAGCGTGGCCGCCGTCGGCGACGGAACCCAAGCGGTGTTGGCGCCCGCCATCGGATGGGCGACCTTGGTCTCGATCATCTCCGCCATCCGGTCCGGCATGGCCCACATGCCTTTGCCGATTTGCGCTTTGCCCTGCAATCCGCATTCGAGACCGATATCCACGTTCCAATCTTCGTAGGCCTGAATCCAGGGGGCGGCTTTCATATCGCTTTTGCGGATCACCGGGCCGGCTTCCATCGAGGTGTGAATTTTGTCGCCGGTGCGGTCGAGGAATCCGGTATTGATGAAGACGATCCGGTCCTTCGCCACCCGGATGCATTCCTTCAGGTTCACCGTGGTGCGCCGTTCCTCGTCCATGATGCCCATCTTCAGCGTCAGGTCGGGGAGGCCGAGGACCTTCTCAACGGCGGTGAAAAGTTCGGCGGCGGCCGCGAATTCTTCCGGCCCGTGCATTTTCGGCTTCACGATATAGACCGAGCCCGCCCGGCTGTTGCCATGAGCGCCGACGCCGTCCAAATCGTGTTTGGCGATGAGCGACGTCACCATCGCATCGAGAATACCTTCGGGCACCGGCGCGCCATCCGCGTCGAGGACCGCGCCGCATTTCAAGATATCGCTGACATTGCGCACCAGCATCAAACTGCGGCCGGGCACCGTTACCGGCGCGCCGTCGGGGCCGGTATAATCGCGGTCGGGATTGAGACGACGCTCCAGGGTCTCACCGCCCTTTTCGAACGAGGCCGAGAGATCACGCTTCATCAGGCCAAGCCAATTGCGATAGACGAGCGCCTTGTCCTCTCCATCAACGCCGGCGGCGGAATCTTCGCAATCCATGATCGTGGTGACGGCAGATTCGAGCAGCAAGTCGTTGATACCGGCGGTGTCGCCCTTGCCGATCGGTCCGGACCGGTCGATGACGATTTCCAGGTGCAAGCGATGATTGCCGAGCAGAACCGCGGTGGGTGCGGCGGCGTCGCCGTTATATCCTTCAAACTGCGACGGATTGGCGAGACCTACATGCTTGTCCCCCGCCATGGTCACAACCAGGGTCGCGTCGCGATGCGATCCGTCGGCCAAGGGGGCAGCAAGATCGAGGAAGCTGAGGCCATAATCGATCACGCGCTTCCCGCGCACGGGATTGAAAGCGCCGGCGCGCTCCGCCCCATCGCTCTCCGGAATGGCGTCGGTGCCGTAGAGCGCATCATACAGGCTGCCCCAGCGCGCATTGGCGGCATTCAGAGCGTAGCGCGCGTTGGTCAGCGGCACGACAAGCTGCGGGCCAGCAATCGTCGAGATTTCCGGGTCGACATTCTCGGTCGATACGACGAATTCCTCGCCTTCGGGGACGAGGTAGCCGATCTCCGAGAGGAACGCTTTATACGCCTCCAGATCGGGGGCTCCGCCCTTGTGGTCGCGGTGCCATGAATCGATTTGCTCCTGCAAGGAATCTCGTTTCGCCAGCACGGCTTCATTTTGCGGTGCAAACGCCGTGATAACGCTCTCTAAACCAGCCCAGAATTCAGCTTCGGCGACACCGCTTCCCGGAAGCGCTTCCTCGTTAATGAATTTGTACAGCGTTTCGTAAACGCTGATATTTCCAATTTTAATGTTTCTTATCATGGTGTTAACGCACGTTTTAATATTTGAAATTTGTTTTCTTTACGCTGTCAGACAGACTCTTCAACGGCGCCTACCGCCACAAGGACCCGGCAAATCAGCGGGCGTTAATAAGACACATTATGCTGCATTGCATAATAGACGGCGACCGCATGTGCATTGCAAACCGGGGTATGGTCGCGTAACTCCCTTTGCGAACCCGAATGTAAAGGCTGAACACCATGACCAAGACCGTTGATGCGAAGTCGCTGAAAGCAATGCTGAACGATGGGGCGGAGCTCGCTCTGCTGGATATGCGCGAGGAGGGAGAGTTTGGGGTCGCCCATATGCTCTATGCCATCCCGCTGCCATACAGCACGCTGGAAATGCGCCTCGGCGTCTTGGTGCCGCGGCAGACGACACGCACGGTCCTGATCGATGCCGGAGACGATGTCGGCGTTCGGGCGGCCGCGCGGATGGCGGCCCTCGGCTATACCGACGTCGCGGTCTTGGAGGGCGGCATGACTGCCTGGGCGGCGGCAGGTTATGAGGTCTTCATGGGTGTCAACGTGCCCTGCAAAGCCTTCGGGGAAGTGGTGGAGCATGCGGCGCACACCCCGTCGATTTCGGCGGAAGAGCTGCACGCAATGCAGAGTGCGGGCGAGAAGGTCGTGGTCCTGGACGGGCGGACACCAGCGGAGTTCAACCGGATGAGCATCCCAGGCGGTGTCAGCGTGCCGAACGCGGAGCTGGTCTATCGCGTCCATGATTTTGCACCGGAGCCGGATACAACGGTGGTGGTTAATTGTGCCGGACGGACCCGTTCTATCATCGGTGCGCAGACCCTGATCAATGCCCGCATACCGAACAAGGTCGTGGCCCTGCGCGGCGGTACCATGGGGTGGCGATTGGCGGGATTCGAGCTGGATCACGGCAGCGACCGCAGCTACGGCGATCTCAGCGACGCGGCGCGGGACCAAGCACTCACCTATGCGGACGCCATGAAGACGCATTGGGGCGTGAAGACCATCGACCGCGCGACGCTGGAAAGCTGGCGCGCCGAAGAGGATCGCACGACTTATCTGCTCGATGTTCGCAGCCAGGAAGAATTTGAAGCCGGGCACATGCCAGGATCGATCTTCGCGCCGGGCGGCCAGCTGGTCCAAGGCACCGACCAATATTGCGGCACCAAGGGCGCGCGGATCGTGTTGCTGGATGACGAGACCAATGTCCGCGCAGTGACGACGGCCCATTGGTTGGTTCAGATGGGCTGGGACGTCAATGTCCTCGACGGTGGGGTCGGCGCGGACGGCGCCGAGACCGGCATGCCGAAAGCGCCGACACTCGGGCTCGATCAATTGGTATTGGAGGAAATGGATGGCGCCGCCGTCGCCGCCGGGCTGGAGGCGGGAACGCTGGCATTGGCGGAGACGGACATCAGCGCCGAGTATGCGGAGTCGCGGCTTCCCGGCGCCACATGGGGCGTGCGTCCGCGCGCACAAGCGCTGCTCGACGCCATGGCTGATGCGCCGAAGATTGTGTTGTATTCCATGCACGAAACGCGGGCGCGCCTGATCGCCTTCGATCTTCAAGCCATGACCGATAAACCGATCGCCATCCTCTCCGGCGGTCGCGAACGTTGGGGTCAGGAAGGTCGCCCCATCGAGCCAACACCGGACGGCGCCTTGAAGGCGGAAGATCGCATCGATTTTCTGTTTTGGGTGCATGATCGCCATCTTGGAAACGATCAGGCCGCTCTCGATTATCTCGCGTGGGAAGAACAATTACCGGCGCAAATAGAAGCCGATGGGGATGCGACGTATAACATCGTAACACCCTAATTATACTTACTCTTCAATGACGCGAGAATTGCGACTCCGCCCGACGTTTGTTGGGTCGCGTCAAATACTGGCGGAACTTCAATTCCCCCTTTAAAACGTCCACCAGAACCAGAATTTTGAGCGCACAGAGGCGCGCTCGAACGAACCACACCGGAGAACGGGCATGCTAATCGCGGGAAATTGGGCGGAGCGTAAAAGCGGAGAGACTTTCGAGGTAACCAACCCGGCCAACGGAGACGTCATCACCGAACTGCCGGATGGCGGCCGGGAAGAGGCCGCGCGTGCCATTGACGCCGCCTACGAAGCCTTCCCCGCCTGGGCCGCCGCAACAGCTTATGACCGCTCGAAAATTCTTTACCGCGCTTGGCAGTTGATGCTCGAGCGCAAAGATCACTTGGCCCGCACCATGACGGAAGAACAGGGCAAACCGTTGCGCGCGGCCACAACGGAAGTGCAATACGCCGCCGATTTCCTCCTGTGGTTCGCGGAAGAAGCCAAACGCGTCTATGGCGAGACCATTCCGTCGGCCCGGCCCGATCAACGTTTCATCGTCATGCATCAGCCGGTCGGTGTGGTCGCGGCGGTGACGCCGTGGAACTATCCGGTCTCGATGATCACCCGCAAGGTCGGCCCCGCTTTGGCGGCCGGCTGCACGGTGGTCCTGAAACCGGCGGAAGCGACACCGCTATGCGCCATCGAAACCTTCAAAATTTTGGAAGAAGCCGGTGTGCCGAACGGCGTCATCAATCTCGTCACAGCGAAAGACCCGAGGCCGGTCGGCGAGGAATTCGTCTCCAACCCGAAAGTGGCGAAACTGACCTTCACGGGCTCCACCGCCGTCGGCAAAATGCTGGCCGGAAAAGCCGCCGCCAATATGAAGCGCGTCTCTTGCGAGCTTGGCGGCCACGCGCCCTTCATGGTGTTTGAGGACGCAAATCCGGTCCACGCCGCCAAGGGTGCCCAACTGGTAAAATTCCTGAACACCGGACAAGCCTGCATTAGCCCAAACCGCATGTATGTCGCGGAGAAGCTGGTCGACGATTTCGTCGGCACGCTGCAGGAGCGCGTCTCGAAGATGAAGGCGGGCAATGGCTTCGAGGAAGGCGTCACCATCGGACCTCTGGTCAATGAGGCGGCGGTTGCCAAGGTCGAAACCCAAGTCGAGGACGCGAAAGCACAGGGTGCGGAAGTCGTCTGCGGCGGGGAACGTCTCACGACCGGCGATCTCGGCAAGGGGCATTTCTTCGCGCCGACAGTGTTGAATGGTGTCACACCGAAGATGTGGATTTATCGGGAAGAGACTTTTGGCCCGGTCGCTCCGATCATCCCCTTTGCAGACGAACGTGAGGCGTTGGCCTTGGCCAATGACACGCATTACGGCCTCGCCGCTTACGTCTATACGCGGGATATCGCACGGGCGATGCGAATGTTCGAAGGGTTAAACTTCGGCATTATCGGCATCAACGACATCAACCCGGCATCCGCCGCTGCCCCGTTCGGCGGCATGAAGGACAGCGGCCTTGGCCGCGAAGGCAGCCGCGAGGGTATCGTCGAGTACTTGGAGACGAAGGTCGGCGGTTTCTCGATCTAGCGCGACAGTCTACGGGGCGAGCCCGGCGACTTCATCATCGGTGGGAAAGCGTCCCACGTCATGGCAGGCGAATACGAGCTTGCCGTCGAACGCGATATCGAATTGGCCGGGACGTCCCGGAACGAGCTCGAAATCGCTGAGACCCTTGGCTTCAAGCAGCACCTTCGCACGGAGGGCGCGTTCCTTGTAGCCTCACGGCTGGCAGTAGTGGATTTGTACTTGCATATCCGCATCTTGCCAGATTTCAGGCACCAGCGGAAGCGGCGCTAACTTTCCGGCAACGCATCCCGCAACAGCGTGCTGAAGACGATCATTTGCGGACTGGTCGTCCCCCGATAGACACCGAGCGATCCGCGCAAAGCATCGGCGGTCGCCGCGTCAAACGGCTGTGGCGGCGCGGTCAATCCACGGGTGAGCGGCGGCACCACCGCGTCGATACGCGCCACGACGTCATGGCAAGTCGCGAGAATATCCGGTCGCTGAAATAAGGGAAGTATCTCCACCGCGACATGGGCTAGATATCCCGGCCAATGCGCCAGCAAGCGGTATAAGCCGGGCACAAAAGTGGAGCCGTCCATATCAACGGCGAACAAATTCAACAGCGCCGCGCCCTCCGCCCCCAGTTCGGCGTCGGAGGGGAATGTCGGCAATGGCGACGGTGGTACGGGCGGCTGCCAAGATGGCTCTTTCGCAGGCGGAGCGCCTTCGCTGGACGCATTCGCCGTCAGCAAATGCCCCATCAGGGACGCGGTCACCATATTGACCGGGCTTGCCCGCAAGAACGTCTCGTAGATGCCCTGCAACACCGCTTCCCCATCCCCATCGACGCCCATCGCGCACAGAGCCGGACGCGGCACCGGCGTCAGTGTCGGCAAGTCCAAGCCTTCTACGGCACCCCAAGCGGCCTCGGGCAGGCGTCCGTCGATAAAGGCAGGCCGAACCGCCTCCCACAGCCACTCAAGGCAGCCGGGCACCGTCGCCAATTGACGCTGTAGGGAAGAAACATAAGGTACCGCACCATAGGTGCGTATTTCGCCGTAGATTTCAGCAATTCGGCCGGTCGCTTGATCCTCCGGCAGATCACCAAACGCGGTCATTTTTGCGCCTTCAAAAAACCGCTCGCATCTTCGGGACTCAGCGGACGACTAAAATAGAACCCCTGGACCTGATCGCAGCGCAGCGCGCGCAAGAACTCCACTTGAGCCGCGGTCTCGGCGCCTTCGGCGATCACGGTCATTTCCATATCCTTGGCCAGGTCGATGGTCGCCCGCACAATCGCCGTATCGTTCCGGTCTTC
>JBMYRC010000181.1:0-6809 GCA_049601975.1 Alphaproteobacteria bacterium
GACCATAACCTACCGTACAATCCGTATAAATCGATTGTCGTGCCGCGACCCATTGGTTGGATTAGCTCCTTGGATGAGCAGGGTAATGTGAACTTGGCGCCCTACAGCCAGTTCAACAATCTCGGCTACGACCCGCCATATGTGATGTTTTCCGGAAGCCATAAGCCGACCGGGGAGATGAAAGATTCCGTCGCGAATATTCTGCGGACCGGGGAATTTGTCTGCAACATGGCGACTTATGAATTGCGCAAGGCGGTTGTGAAAAGTGCGGAATATTTCCCCGCTGACGTGGACGAGATGGAAGCCATCGGCCTTACCAAAGAGGCCTCGCGGCTAGTGAAGCCGCCGCGGGTCGCGGAATCGCCCGTTCATCTGGAGTGCAAGCTCCACAACATTCTCGTATTGCCGGGTTATTCTCACCAAAACACGACCCATGTTGTCGTGGGACAAGTCGACGGCGTGCATATCCGCGATGATGCGCTGACCCCCGAAGGCAAGCTGGATATTGCTCGCCTACGACCATTGGCGCGGTTGGGGTATCAGGACTACTCCAGCGTCACCGATATGTTCACGGCGATAAGCGAAGGCCCCGACGCGGACTCCTTAAATGCGGGGCTCGGCGGCGAGGCAAAGGGCAAGCGGTAGTCATCCTTGCCGATTTCCGTCATTCCGGACGCGATAGCGATCCGGAATTATTGCCTGAGATGTGCTTATATGAATTCGGATTCAATTTGAGAGACTCAGGCCATAATTCCGGATTCTTGCTACGCAAGCTCTGGAATGACGATTACCGCGAGTGAGAGTATCGATTAGCCTGCAAACCGCGGCATCACCTTATCGCCGAATAACTCCAGCGAGCGCATGATCTGATCGCGCGTGTGTAACCCTTGCGGGATCAGTAGGAAACACTCGTTGATCGGCACGGCTTTCGACGCGGCTTCGATATCCCGCGAGATCGTGTCCGGTGAGCCGACCAGGAGCTTCGGCATCCCTTGGCCGAACTGTTCCGGCCATTTATCCCAGAACCATTTAACGTCCTCGAATTGAGCGTGGGCTTCTTCGTCAGTCTTGGCGCAGATCATCAACCCACCCCAAGCGGCTTCATCGCCGGGCGCAATGTCATGTCCGAATTTCGCTGCCTCGTCGCGATAGACCGACCAGATGGTTTTACAGAAATCCAAATCTTCGGCGAGAACAATTGGCCGGCCTGCGTATTGCGCCCAGAATTTGGCAGTGGTCATTGACGCCGTGAAGCCACCATAGAGTTGCGGGTGCGGTGACTGCAGCGGGCGCGGCGCGATGCCGATCTCGCTGACCGTCATATCGGAAGCGACGCCCTTTCCGTAATCCGCATAGACCGAATGCGGGTGCGGATTGACGAACCCTTCGGGTGGGAAGGTCCAGAACTTACCCCGATGCGAGAAGGTATCGTGGGTGAGCGCCTTCACGATAATCTCGACGAACTCCTCGAAATACTCGCGGTTGAGCGTGTCTTGTTTGGAGTTCTTGTTCCATGGGCCGACCGCTTGTAAGTCCGGGCGAATGCGGAAATTGTCGACCCAACGCGCCTGATATCCGCGCACAATGCCGACGCCAAACCGCCCGCCCAACATATGATCCATGGTTACAATGGCTTCAGCCGTACGCAATGGGTTATGGGCGGTGGAGACGAAACCGCAGGTGATGACCTTCAGGCGTTCGGTATGTTTACCGAGCCACATGGACATCAAGGTCGGATCGTTGGCGATCTCAAACCCTTCGATTTGCAGATGATGTTCCGGATGACCGAAGCCGCCATAGCCTGCTTCGTCAGCGTAGCGCGCATATTCCGCGATCTCGCTCAACATGCGTTGATAAAGTTCCGGTTTGTGGCCCGCCATGCCGGCCTCAAGTTCGGCGCGGCGACCGATCGTGCAATACATGAAGAGATTGAAATCCATGGCGTCCTCAAACCTGACTAACACCGGTTATCTATTAGGCGATTTAGAGAGGCACGGTAATAGTTAAAGTCAGCGGCGTTCCTAGTTAGACCACGCCCTTATCGTGAAAGGTGGCGATTTCGGAATTGCTGTAGCCGAATTCTCCGAGGATTTCGTCGGTGTGCTCGCCGAGACGGGGCGGTGAGCGATCTGTGCCGGGGGAGTCTTCGGAGGCGATGAATGAGGCACCCGGTAGGCTGACATCGCCGTCGATACCAGTGGGTGCCGGAAGGTCGATCATGAACTTCCGTTGTTTGACTTGCTCGCTGTCGAGCGCACCCGGCAGGTCGTGCACCGGCGCAACGGGCACGCCGTCTGCTTCCATGATCGGCATCCATTCCGCTGTCGTTTTCTGGGAGAGGGTGTACGCCAGAATGGTTTGAATTTCGTCGAAATCCTCCGTGCGGCCTTTCACCGAATTCCAGCGCGCATCTTCCTTCCATTCGGGATGGCCGATGGCATCACATAGGCGCAGCGCCATTTTATCGGTGAAGACGGAAATATTGAGGAAACCGTCCTTGGTTGGAAAAACACTCGAGGTTCCTTGGAAGGTCGGTGAGTTGTTGCCCAGTAGTTCTGGCACGTCACCGGCAACGGAATAGCGGCTAACCGAGTAATTCATAAGCGATAGGATCGCGTCCGTCATCGAAAGGTCGAGATATTGTCCTTCACCGGTTGCCTTCTGGCGGTAAAGCGCGCTGGCCAGGGCAAAGGCGGCGTTCATGCCAGTGGTCATGTCGGCGACCGGGAAGCCGACGCGGAGCGGGCCGCTCTCCGGTGTGCCGGTCGCGGCCATCATGCCTGAGATCGCCTGTACGGCCCCATCATAGGCGCCGGCGCCGCTCATCGGGCCTTCCTGGCCAAAGCCGGAGATAGCGCAATAAACGATATTTGACTGAATGTTTCGCGCCCAGTCATAGCTGAAACCGAGGCGGTTCAAGACGCCGGGTTTGAAGTTTTCGGCAATGGCATTCGCGCCATCCACAAATCGCCCGACGATTTCCTTCGCTTCCGGTGCTTTCAGGTCGAGGGTGATGGAACGCTTGCCGTAATTAACGCCCATGAATCCAGGCCCGCAACGTTTTTCCGCCCAGATGTCACGGGCAGAGAGCATGCGCATTTGATCGCCGATTTCCGGTTGCTCGATCTTAATGACATCTGCGCCGAGCAGCGCTAGTTGCGCGGTCGCCATCGGCCCGCAGAGAACTTGAGTGAAATCGACGATGCGGACGTCTTCGAATGCTTTGGCCATGGTCTGGAACTAGTCTCCGTAGATATTGGATTTGCCGGAATGATGCGCGAGTGCCGCTTCCAACACGTCGAGCCGCTCACGGAACAACGCGGTGTCGGCCGCCGCCGTATCACCAAAATGCAGATAATCTTCCACCGATGACGAATAGGCTTTCCAGTCCGGCAAACCGTCGCCGTTTGGATCGCCGGTCGCAGCGAAATTTACCCAATAGGACATAATGGCGTCACTCAAGGCGCGATCGAGCGGGTCTTGCGCGCCGTCGGGATCGAAGGATCCGCAGCGTACGCCGCCACCGAAGACGTAAGCAATTTCGGCCCCATGATGAGCTCCCATGATTTTGCCACCTCGCCACGGCGGTATGCGTGAGAGGCAGTAGAGATAAGATTGTCGCCCCGCTGCTTCCAACCAACGGGCTTGCTTGCGCGCGGGAAGGCTGAACCACATGTCGGTGCGCAGAGCGTTCCAAGCATCTTGTGCGTCCGCGTCACTCTCTGCCGGATAGGCCGCCAGTACATCGTTCGCGGCCGGTCCGAACTCTCCCTCGACGATAGCGTGGAATTTCGCCGTCGTATCAATGGGCGTGCTCAGCATCTGGGCAAACAATCCGGCTTCGTTGGCGTTGGTGCCAATCAGCAGAGGTTTGTCGTGTATTTTCCCGGCGGCATAGAGTGCTTCCGGCGTATCGGGGATGACCCTGCCATCGACGAAGGGGTTGCTGTCGAACGCGACGGCGTCTTCCATCCTCCGCCATTCGGCGGCGCGCAAGTCGGGCAGGGTCGTACAGCCAATCGATTCCGCAACAGCGACGCCTAGGGCTTCCCGTGCGGCGAGAGTATTCCCGGTATCCCGAAGCGCCCCGCTTTGGCAGATACCTTTGTGGAACAAATCTTTGGAGAGAGGTGAAGTCATCAAGACGGAGACGCTGCGCCCGCCCGCGGACTCACCAAAGATCGTCACGTTCCCAGGATCGCCACCAAAACCGGCGATGTTGTCGCGAACCCATTCGAGAGCCGCAATCTGATCCATCAGCGCATAATTGCCCGACGCACCATCGCCCGATTCTTCAGTCAGCAGAGGGTGGGCAAAGCCGCCCGCGATGTTGAGGCGATAGTTGATCGTCACCACGACGACGCCCTTCTCAGCCAAACGCACGCCGTTATACATCCGGTGTGCGGCGTGTCCGATGCGAAATCCACCGCCGTGAATCCATACCATGACGGGTCGGCGCTCGTTCGCATCCGATGCCGGAGTCCAAACGTTGAGATGCAGACAATCCTCCGACATCTCGTCGCCATCCTGCAGACCGAACAGAGAGAGTGTCGGGTCGATGGGTTGTGCAGGTGCCGGGCCGAAGCTTTCGGCGGAACGGACACCGTCCCAAGGTGCGATCACTTGCGGCGGCCGCCAGCGCAGATCACCTATCGGTGGTGCCGCGTAGGGAATACCGAGGAAGCGGGAGATGCTTTTGCTCTCAGGTGCAATCGCACCAGCCACTTCTCCCCCAACCAATCGAACCGGACCACGCGCTACGAGAGAGGAGGTGTTTTTTACTGAAGCGTCATTCATAACTCGCTCCTTCTTCACTCATGGTCGTCATTTCGGGATTGCAAAGCGTTATCCGGAACTATTGCCTGAGCGGCATAATCGATAAGGTTCAGCTTGGAAATCTCAGGCAGTAATTCTCGGCTCGTGCGCTGCACGCCCCGGAATGACGATAATTGGCATCATTCCTGCGGATAGCGCCACGGGTTCTCCGGCTGCTCGGCATCCTCGTCGATGGTCCAGTGGGGAAGGGCGAAACCTTCCGTTACTTCCGTGAAAACCATGCGCACGCGGGTGCCGATGCCAACGGTCTTGATCGTCTCCGGCGACACGAATTCGCCGTCTGACGTTAGCAGATTACCGGCGACGCGGAGCGCCTCGTGCTCTGTCGGTTGTCCCAATTGCGTGTCGAGATCGACCACCAGCACCATATACGGCACCTTCTCGCGGAAGGCTGGTTGGATCGGGTGATGTACCTCCGCATAGGAATGGACTGCTCCCTTGCCCTCGACCGGTACCCAATCGTATTCGCGGTCGCGGGTCCATGGACAGGCCGTGGTCGGGGGATAGCGCAGCAATCCGCTTTCCTTACCCTTCTGCAGATGGAATATGCCTTCTGCACAGTGGCGGAAGAACTCGCGGTTTTCCTGATCGACGTCGTCGATGGTGAGCATCATGCCCATGTATTCGCCTTGGATTGGCATTGTTCTCTCCTCTTACCGTGCGTCTTTCGCCATGATCATCGCCGAGCCGGCGCCTGGATGCGCCCAGCCCAAATTGGCGGACATCTCCACCCCTTTGACCTGGCGGCAACCGCCCTCGGAATAATCATAGGTGTGTTGCTTCTTACCATCGGGGCCGACCGGACAGGAATCGTCTACCTCACCGCGAAGCTGGCGCGTGTTTTCGATCACCATATTCATGCCGTGGGTATAGCCCTCGCAGAGGTGCCCGCCTGACGTGTTGTTCGGTCGTCGTCCGCCAAGCTCAATGGCACCAGACGAGACGTAGTCGCCGCCTTCGCCCTTTTCGCAAAAGCCGTAATCTTCCAGCTGCAGCATCGTGGTGAAGGTGAACGCGTCGTAGGAACCGGTAATATCGATATCTTCCGGTCCCACGCCGGCATTCGGGAATATGATATCCTTCGCGTAATGCCCGGCGACGGTTGAGATCGGTCCGTGCTGGTAGTGCAGATGGATATCGCCGCGCGGCTTACAGACACGCCCGGCCACAGACTGGATGACGGCGGGAGCATTCTTGCAGTCGCGGGCTCGGTCGATGCTGGTGACGATGATGCAGGTCGCGTTATCCGTCTCGACGCAACAATCGAGGAGGTGCAATGGTTTGCAGATGATCCGCGAGTTGACCACATCCTCCACCGTATAGCGCGTCTTGTAATAGGCCTTCGGATTGTTAGAAGCGTGCTTCGAATGGGCGACCTTCACATGGGCCACCTGTTCCGGCGTGGTGCCGTAGTCGTACATGTGGCGTAGGAAGGTGGGCGCAAACATCTGTCCCGCACTCTGCCAGCCATATCCCCGGTGATGGATCTGATCACCGTTAATGGGCACGGCGGAACGTGCACCTGTACCGCCGATGCGGACCTGACTATAGCCGTTCATGGCACGATAGATCGCAACCGTATTGCACATTCCGGCTTCGATGACGCCGATGGCGATACCGATCAGCGCTTCCGTTGAGGAGCCGCCACCGTGGACATCCATATAGAAATTGAGACGTATGCCGAGATCGTTGGCCACTTGCGGCGCGAAAACCGAATCGTTACCCGAATAATCGAGCATTCCATCGATGTCGTCGGCCGTCATGCCCGCGTCTTCCAGCGCGTTGTTGATCGCCCACGTGGCCAGGTTCCGTGTCGATTCCTTCGAACCTCGCCGATAAGTCGTCTCGCCAACGCCGCAAATGGCATATTTGCCACGCAGGAATTTCGGCGTTGCAGCGTCCGCATCGCTTTGTAAGGCCATGCCTCTCTCTCCCTCAATTCGTTACCTTTAAAAGAGATAGAGCGGAATTTG
>JBMYRC010000182.1:0-6714 GCA_049601975.1 Alphaproteobacteria bacterium
ATCTCATCCGCTGGATCGAACCCGAACACTTGGCCGTAAAACGAGAGTTCCCCCTCCAAGGCGCGACGGATATTCTCCGCATGTCGAAATCCGTGCCCTTCTCCTTCGAAGGGAACATAGGCTACCGATATGCCTTTCTCACGTAGCACCTCAACCATGGCTTCAGCTTGATTGGGCGGGACGACCTTATCGTCTAAACCCTGAAAAAAGATCAATGGGCACGAGAGCCCATCCGTGTGATGGATCGGCGAACGCTCTGCGTAGAGCGCTTGGTCTTTCGGCCAAGGCCCCACCAATCGGTCGAGATAGCGCGATTCGAACTTATGGGTATCACGGGCCAAGGCTTCCAGGTCGCCGATACCGTAATGACTCGCACCAGCCTTGAAGTCATCCGCGAAGGTGAGCGCACAGAGCGTCGTATAGCCGCCGGCGCTCCCTCCTGTAATGGCCATGCGTTCGCCGTCCACGAGGTTTTGTTCGACGAGCATGCGCGCACCTGCAATGCAATCTTCCATATCCGCGACGCCCCATTTTCCATCGAGCAATCTGCGATAACGCCGCCCAAACCCGGTGCTGCCGCGATAGTTCACGTCCAAAACGGCGAAGCCGCGGCTGGTCCAATACTGTATCTTCGCCTCATAGGAACAACCGGTCTGTCCCGTCGGCCCACCATGACTTTTGACAATTAACGGCGGCAATTCATCGCCGACAGGGCAAAAATCTTCGTTCATCGGCGGATAGAAGAACCCATGCGCCACCTCGTCATCGGCGGTCTTGAAGACAACAGCTTGCGCAATTGACACGACACTCGCATCTGTCACGGATTCTTGCGACCGCCGGATGGTGGTGACGGACCCATTCTCGAGGTTGACCTTTACGACCGCGGATGGTGCGCGCATCGCTCCGCCGATATAGCACACATGTCTGTCTTGGGCTCGAACCCCACCGATATCAATATGCGGAACCGGAATCGTTCGAACCGCACCATTGGACAGATCGATCTCCGCCAATTTCGAGATACCGTCGAGTTGGAACGCAACGACGATGCGATCCGGCGCACTGAAATCATAGGTCCGCATGCCGAACACCCAATGGGGCAAGCCAAATTCCGCGTCGACCGCATAGACACAGGCGTCGCCCTCGGGTCCTAAGCGGTACAGATTCCACCATCCGCTGCGGTCGGAAACATAGAAGAGACTACCGTTGGGTCCGAATTCCGGCTGGAATACCGCCTCGTCCTCGCCGGTCACACACATGGCTCCGGTCAAACTTCCAACTTCGTCAACTCCCGACAGCATCAATTCTGTCGCGTCCCACGGCATATTCGGGTGATGCCACTGCACCCAAGCGATGTCCTCGCCATTGGGCGAAAGCCGAGGTGCCGCGTAGAAATCAGCCCCCGTAACGAGCACCGTCACCGTACCGTCAAAGCCGATAGCAACCAGAGTATTCTCCGGCTCCCCCGATCCCGAGTGATCCTCCCGCACGCAAATGAGCCGCTCGCGGCCACGGTCGACGACTAAATCAGCATAACGATATGGCCCTTCGGGGCTCAGAGGTTCTGGGTTTCCATTCTCGCCAACGACGTAGATCCGTTGATCAATATCGTTGCAAAACCAAACTTCCCCCGCGTCGACCCAAAAAGCGGCCCCGCCATACTCGTGCACTTTCGTGCGCACGCTATATCCCGAGGGCAGGACTTCCTCAACGCTCTCGTCCGGACGGCGGCGCACGATTGTCGAGCGCCCACCTTCGCTCGGCCTTAGCTCACTCCAATAAATATTCCCGCTGTCGACGACAATCTGCCCTAGTCGGACACTGCCTTTCACTATCTCCTCAGCGGTGATCGGGGAGCGCCAAGAGCCGTATGGAGCGGTAGTGGGTTCCTGCATCATTCATCCTTTCCGCGATCTGCAAAAATAGCCTTGCGCGAGTATGGCATTGCATCTGCACTGTCTACTGGGGTAAAGCGGTGACTCTGTTTGAAACTAGCCCATTGGAATTTGGTGTGTCCGAATCATCCACCATACTGGTTCTCAACGGACCAAACCTCAACATGCTTGGCGTCCGCCAGCCAGAAATCTATGGCCACGAAACCCTGGCGGACATCGAAGCAGCGTGCCGCGAGCGTGGCGGCACGCTCGGTCTAAAGATAGATTTTCGCCAGTCTAATGCCGAAGGGGAGCTCGTCACTTGGATACAAGAGGCGCGGAAACAGGTCGGCGGTATCATGATCAATGCCGCTGCCTATACCCACACATCGGTCGCTTTATTCGATGCATTAAGCCTTATAGATGCGCCGATCATCGAAGTTCACCTTTCTAATATTTACGCGCGCGACTCCTTCCGGCATCATTCTTATATATCGCCGGTGGCAACCGGCGTGATCTGTGGACTCGGCAGCGTCGGCTATCTGCTTGCGTTGGACGCCATCGATAAATTACGCGCGAAGAAGGGCAACTGATCGGAATGACCAAGTTGAAAGCCGATAGCGACCTCATCCGCGAATTGGCCGCGATCCTCGAGGAGACCGGCCTCACCGAAATTGAAATCAACGACAACGGCCAGGGCGTTCGCATCGCCAAGGGCAGCGCTGTTGCCCAAATCACCACTGCTGCGACTGTTGCCGCCGCCGCACCCACCGCTGAAACCGCGCCAGGACCCGTCCCCGACGCAGTAGCATCGCCGATGGTCGGCACGGTCTATCTCTCGGGGCAACCGGGCGACCCGCCCTTCGTGCAGCCGGGCGACACCGTCAAACAAGGTGACACACTGCTGATCATCGAAGCCATGAAGGTCATGAATCCGATCCAGGCGCCACGATCCGGTACCGTAAAAGCGGTCATGGTCAACGATGCCCAGCCGGTCGAATTTGGCGATCCTCTGGTCGTCTTGGCGTAGCGCCCGCCCTTGTTCGAAAAAGTCCTCATCGCAAATCGGGGCGAAATTGCGCTTCGTATTCACCGTGCCTGCCGTGAAATGGGTATCCATACGGTGGCTGTGCATTCCACCGCCGATGCCGACGCGATGCATGTGCGGCTCGCTGACGAAACGGTTTGCATTGGACCACCGGCCTCCAAGGACAGCTACCTCAACATGGCGGCTATCCTCTCGGCGGCAACGATCACGGATGCCGACGCAATTCATCCGGGCGTCGGGTTTCTATCCGAGAACGCGGAATTCGCAGAAATGGTCGAAGAGCACGGCTTCGCCTTTGTCGGCCCTTCACCCGATCATATCCGTTCCATGGGCGATAAGATCGAGGCCAAACGCCTTGCCATCGAACTGGGCATACCGGTGGTACCTGGCTCCGATGGTGGCATCGAGTCGGATGAAGATGCGGCGCGGATCGCAGCCGATATCGGGTATCCAATACTGGTTAAGGCGTCCGCCGGCGGCGGCGGTAAAGGCATGAAGGTCGCTGAGACACCTGAGGAACTGCAAGAAACGCTCGATATTTGTCGCCGGGAAGCCAAGGCGAATTTCGGCAACGATGCGCTCTATATGGAAAAATACCTGCAGCACCCTCGGCACATCGAGGTCCAGGTCATGGGCGACGGTCTCGGCAAGGTTTTGCATTTCGGCGAGCGTGATTGTTCCCTTCAACGGCGCCATCAAAAAGTGTTGGAAGAAGCCCCCTCTCCTGCCCTCGATCAGACGGCCCGCGACGCCATCGGCGCGACGGTCACTAAAGCGCTCGCCTCGATCAAATATCGGAGTGCCGGAACCATCGAGTTCCTATACGAGGACGGCGAATTCTATTTCATCGAGATGAACACCCGCTTACAGGTAGAGCATCCGGTCAGCGAAATGATTTGTGGCGTCGATCTGGTGCGCGAGCAGTTAAAGGTCGCGATGGGGACGCCTTTGTCCTTAACTCAAGATCAGATCACGCAGACAGGCCATTCCATTGAATGCCGAATCAATGCGGAAAACCCCGAAACCTTTATTCCCAATCCCGGTAAAATTACCGATTATCATGCTCCGGGCGGTCTTGGTGTCCGTGTCGACTCGGCGCTCTATTCCGGCTACACCGTGCCGCCGCATTACGATAGCCTAGTCTCGAAGTTGATTATTCACGGCGCGAATCGGAATGAATGTTTGCTCCGCCTGCGCCGATGTTTGGAGGAATATGTCATCGGCGGCATTGAAACTACGGTCCCATTGCATCAAAAATTGATCTCGGAACCGCGCTTTCTCGACGGCGATTATGATATCCATTGGTTGGAGTGTTGGATGGCCGACCGTTCCGGCGAAGACGACGCATAGCGAGCGGATCGAACCTTATGGAGATGCCCGACCTCACCCCGGATATGTTGCTTCGCGCCTATAGTATCGGTGTGTTTCCGATGGCGGAAGACCGCGACGATCCGGAGCTGGTTTGGGTCGACCCGCGTATGCGCGGCATCATCCCAATGCAAAAATTCCATGTGCCGAAGCGGTTGCGACGCACGATACGCAGCGGGCAGTTTGATGTCACCTTCAACCGGGACTTTTCGGCTGTAATTGAAGGCTGCGCCGAGGCCACCGACGGCCGTCCCCGAACCTGGATCAACGACCGCATCGTTGATCTTTACACATCACTCCATTTCAAAGACCACGGACACAGCGTCGAATGTTGGCGCGACGGCGACTTAGTGGGTGGGCTATACGGTATTTCCCTGAAGGGCGTGTTCTTCGGCGAGAGCATGTTCAGCCGTGAGACGGACGCCAGTAAAGTCGCCCTCGTACATCTGGCGGCGTGTCTTAGCGTCGGTGGCTTCGCCTTTATCGATACACAATTCATCACCAAACACCTCAGCCGTTTCGGTGCCGTCGAAGTGCCGCGCAGCGAATATCGCAGTTTGTTGGCGGCGGCGTTAAAAATCGACGCAACCTTCAATTTGGAATATACAGACGACGATCTCGCAGCCATTCTGGCGCAATAGCGCACGCGGGCCTTCGCTTCTACTGCTGTTTGACGTCATCCCCAACCAAAACCTTACATTCCAACACCCAGACGTCGTAGACAGGGTGTTCCAGGGCATTCAACGCCGGGCTTGAGGCAAACATCCATCCGTGGAATAGATCCTCTGGAGCACCGCCCGGACGTAAATCGGTAATGTCGAGATAAACCGTCGATTCGGGTGGCTCTTCCGGTGGCGTGCGGTCGCATGCGCGCGGCACGATTTGCAAGGACCCAAATCGAACAGTGTCCCCGATCGCCGCTTCAAATGTCGATACACGCGCGGTGACTTTATCGAGGCCCTGTAGGACGACAGCCTTCCCTTCGATTGCCGCGGACTCCAAGGTAAGCAAACATAGCAACAATGTCGCGCAGCAACCAACCGCTCGAATCAATTTTTGAATGGCAAAGCTAGGAATGAGCCGACCTCTACTGCGCCGGTGATTCGTCCGTCACCAGGAAGATTACCTTACCAAGGAGTTCTTCCATAGAGATCACATCTTTAGTCCGTTTGATCTCGGCACCACCGGCAATCTTCTCTTTGGCGCCGCCCGGCTCAAGGTTGATGTACTTATTGCCCAACAAGCCTGCGCTCGTGACGCTCGCCAGCGTGTCGGAAGGCAGTGACACTTCGGACAGGATCGCCAGTTTCACGACCGCTCTGAAATTCTTCGTGTCGATGGTTTGACCAACGACACTACCGACTTTCACGCCGCCGATTCGAACGTCGCTTCCCACCGTTAACCCATCAATCGCGTTAAATTTCGCCGTCACTTCGTAGCCTTGGATCGGACGAATGTCGCTGCCGAGATAGGCGAATACTAGGAATAGGCCCGCAACAAACAGCACGACGCCGCCCAATACGCTCTCGATGACATTTCGCTTCATTTCAACAGGCTCCCAAAGGGATTGTTCTTCTTTGCCGGCTCCGCTTCGGCCGCGGCGGCTTTAGCCTTTTTCGCTCTTTGGCGTCGGCTCTCCGCATCCAGGACGATCTTTTCCAGCAACTCCTCAAAAATAACCGCTCCTTGCACATACTCGAAATAATCTCCGGCCGCGAACACTTCCGTCTCACCACCTGGCTCTAGCTTGATATATTTGCCACCCAACATGCCTGCACTAACGATGAGTGCAATACTGTCGGTCGGCAATTCGATATCGCTGCGAATCCGCATGGTAATTTCGGCTCGATGCCCGTCGGGCACAAGTTTCATTGCGGTTACTTTACCGACCTTAATGCCCACAAGCAGGACGTCGGTTCCCACCGATACGCCGTCAATACTCTGGTAGATCGCGCGGAGTTCATATCCATCCGCACTCGCCTCGACGCCACCGCGAGACGAGAACACCAAAAACAATGCGCCGACAACCACGACAAAAGATCCGACGAGTATATTCCGGATTTCGAGCGTCACTGAAAATCGCGCCTCAGTTGGGAGACCAGGGCTCGTAATCGCCGGTCGCCGAGGATCTGCGGCCACCTTCCAAGGTATGACCAGGCGGGCGGTAGGCCTCATCGGTGCCGGTCAAATTGGGAAGGTGCTCTCGTTGCCACTGTTTCGCTTGCGGCCCATCGGCGCTTGGCATCTCATCTACAGTGTAGTGGAGCCATCCATGCCATTTGGGCGGGACGCGGCTCGCTTCCTCGAGACCATCATAGACAACCCAACGCCGCCGACGACGTCCCGTTGGAACGCGCCGCTCGTGATAGTATTTGTTGCCTTCAGAATCCACGCCGACCTGCTCGCCGCGCAACCAAGTCAAAACAT
>JBMYRC010000183.1:0-6711 GCA_049601975.1 Alphaproteobacteria bacterium
GAAAACGATCCAATGGCGATCTATGTGCTCGGCGTCATGCACGAGCACGGGACGCTCGTTTCAAAAGATTTTCAAGCAGCGGGCAAACTGTATCATCAATCGGCGACGCTTGATTGCGTCGAAGCGAAAGTGGCGATAGGCGTCTTAAACCGTAAGATCGCTGCGCGCCGAAACGAAGTGTCCGGTCCGTTTTAAGCCCCATTTAACTCTATAGGGATTCTCGTACCGCACGCGCGCCGGCGACCATGGCCTGCATTTTCTGCCGCGCGAGAAAGCGCGGTAGGGCGGAGAAGCCGCAGTCTCCAGTGACGGTTAATTTCTCCGGTGGCACGAATTCCAGGCAGCGTCGAATACGCGTAGCGACATCTTCTGTGCTCTCCAGATGGAAATTCTTTACGTCGACGACCCCGGCCGCGATCTCGAACTTGTTGGAAAGCGGGCCCAGCAATTCGACGTCGGCCATCTGCCGGTTGGCGAATTCCAAGACGAGCTGGTCGCAGTTCAATGATTCCATCGCGCCCATGAGCCGGTCGAACCGTCGGTCCGCGAAGGGCCGCCCAGCGTTGTTACCGAAACAGACATGCACGCCGACCTTGCCGGAGAATCCATCGGCGGTGCGATTGATGAGCGCGGCGGCATCCGACAGGTTGAGACCCAAGGGTGGGTGCGGCAATGCGGGCTCGTCGAGTTGGATATAAGTGGCACCGGCATCGGCCAAGGCGGACAGCTCGTCCCGCACCATGGTGACGATCTCATCCAGGACTTCGGCGGTATTGCGGCGACCGGTCTGCAAAGGCATGGCGAAGGTCAACGGCCCTGGTATCGCGACCTTCAGTACCCGGTCGGGAGCCAGCTCACGCAGTGCCTTGAAATCCTCTACAACGCCGAAACCGTTCGGAGCGCGTATCTGGTCGACGGTCTCGAAATGCGGCGCCATGTCGTAGCCGGGAACACCGATCTTTCGGCCCGGCATGATCCGGTTCAATCCTTCGACTTGGTCGAACATCTCATAGACGAAGCGTTGGCGGCGTAACTCGCCGTCGGTCAAGATATCGATACCGGCATCGATTTGGTCGGAGATCGCGATCCGCGTTGCGTCGTCGAGCGCCTCCCGGATATCTGCTTCACCGGCAGAGCCGTCGCGCATTTTCTGTCGGAACGCGATGAACCAACCGGGTGCGGCGTAGCTGCCGACACCCATCGTTGGTAAGAGGGGCAGATCTTTCATCAGATGTCCTCTTCCGTCCTGCCTTAAAGAAACTTCGGCATCACTTTCTCGGTGAACGTCACAAAGGAATCGTGGCTAAGGGGTGCGATCATCAAATATTCCAGCGGCAATGTTTCTTCCATCTCTTGAAGGTCGTCGATCACCTTGGCGGGATCGCCGCAAATCGCTACCTCGTCGACATATTTAGCGACCGGGTCGCCGCCGTCCCGGATGGTTTTGTTGATGGCATCCAATTGCATAGTCTTCTGGCCACCGGCGTCCGTGCCATAAATGTTTTCTTTCTTGCGCAGATAGGAGCCGAACATGAACTCCGCGCCGCGCCGCCCCACTTCCGTTGCTTTCTCGGCCGTGTCCGCTATGGCGAGTGTACGCGCCATGGGGATGTCCCGCCCTTTGACCGGATGGCCCGCATCGGCAAGTTTGCCTTCATAATGTTTACGCTTTCCGGCGATTTCCGCATGTGTGGCATGCGGATCCATCATGATTGAAAAGCCCTGCTCCCCCGCCCAATCGAGGGCGTTCTCCGACGAGGCGGCGATCCAAACCGGCATCGGGTCTTGGCGCGGTTTTGGTAGCACTTCGACATCTTCGAAATCCCAGAACTCGCCTTTGTAGCTGAACTTATCGTTGCGCCAGGCTTCAAGCACGATCTCGACAGCCTCGCGGAACCGGGCGTAACTCTCTTTCGGCTCAACCCCGAAGATACGGTGCTCGGTCGAATCGAAGCCGCGTCCAGCCCCCCAGTTCACGCGGCCGCCGGAAAGTTGATCCAACAATGCCACTTCTTCCGCCAAGCGCAGCGGATGGTAGAATGATGCCAGCGAGATCGCCGTGCCGATGCGGATGTTCTTCGTATGGGCTGCGATGTGGGTTCCCATCATGTGGACAGATGGACATACGCTGTAGGTGCTGAAATGGTGCTCGGCTAACCAGACGGCGTCGTAGCCGCTCTCATCCATCATCCGCATGCGATCAAAGGCGCGGTCGTAGACGACTTCCAACGGATTGCGCCGGCCGGGCCAGCTGAAGAATTGTAATACGCCAAATTTCACAGGCTGTTCCTTTTGCGTTTCTTGTAGGCTTAAGCGTAGCCGAATTTCTTTTCCATGTCGGTGATGGCGCCGTCGACAATTTCAACAATGCGGTCGACCTCGTCTGCCGTAATACAGAGCGGCGGCGACAGTGAGATGACCGAAGCTGCGCGCGTAAGCAGATTGCGCGAGAGCAAACCGTCGCCGAGAGTTTTGATCTCTTCGCCGGATTCCGAAAACTTCTCTTTCTTACCCTTATCCTTGACGATTTCAACCCCGGCAATAAGGCCGAGGCCCCGCACGTCACCGACCGTCGGATGGCTTCGCAGTTCCTCCAGACCCTTCAACAACCGGGCGCCCATCTTGGCCGAATTATCAACCAACCCCTCGCCTTCGATGATGTCAATATTGGCCATTGCCGCGGCACAGGCGACAGCGTGACCCCCATAAGTCAACAGGTGGGAGAGTTTGTTGTCGCCCTCGAATGCTTGCATGACATGGGGGCGGCACATCACGCCGCCGATCGGCGCGTAGCCGCTGGAGAGGCCTTTCGCCATGGTCATGATATCGCCGACCAAACCCCAATGGTTGGAGGCGAACATCTTACCCGTACGTCCAAAACCGTTGATGACCTCGTCTGTGATCAACAGCGCGCCGTGCTTGTCACAAATTTCACGAAGGCGAGTCCAATACCCATCCGGCGGAATGACAATGCCGTTGGAGGCGGAGATCGGCTCGGCGATGACGGCGGCGACGGTCTCCGGGTTTTCGTATTCAATCATTTGGCCGATTTGATCGGCGCATAGCAGATCGCAACTTGGGAAAGTCGCTCGAAAATCACAACGGTAGCAGTTCGGCGGCGAGGCATGTAGGACCCCCGGCATGAATGGGCTGTGATAAGGGTCGCTCACTTGCCGCGTGCCGCTGACGCTCATCGCCGCATAGGTACCGCCGTGATAGGAGCCACGCCGCCCGATAACCTTCTGCCGTTTTGGTTGGCCATTGTGATAGTGATATTGCCGCGCGATCTTCATCGCGGATTCAACGGCTTCTGACCCACCGGAACAGAAGAACGCAGTGGTCTGGTCGCCAGGCGTAATCTCCGCGAGGCGCGTCGCCAGTTGAATCGCGGGGATCGTGGTGGCTTGGGTCGAACTGGCATAGGCGAGGGTGCCCGCCTGGCGCGCCATCGCGTCGCCGATCTCTTGACGGCCATGGCCGACATTGACCAACCAGAGCCCCGCCAACGCATCGATATACTCGTTCCCGTCGATGTCCTTGACCATCACGCCTTTGCCTTCAACGAGGATTTTCTTTCCGGCATCCTCAGCTAAGGCGTGGAAGGGAGAGCCGTGCATCAGGATGTGTTCGTTGCCTGCCGCCTTCAGAGCGGCTTCGTTCGAAAGTGCCGTCACGTCGGCCATGGGGCGAGTTCCTATTGGTTAGGCGGTAAACCGCCGGATAACGTTCTCCATAATGCGGGAGATGTTGTTGTCGTAATTATCATGCGACAGCGATCCGCAAAATGTAATGGATCCGACTGAGAAGACCGCGCCACCACCGGGGCAATCAAAATAGATCATGTCGGCGCGGACCAGCTCTTCGTGGCTATCCCCGGGGATCGTGGTGTCGTTGGTGAGCATTTCCTCGGGCACTAACTTGAAATGGTTTTGTGGACTTTCCGACGTTGCCAGAATGACGGCGTTGGGTGGTGTGCCGAGGCGATGATCGGCGCGGTCCAATTCGAATCCCGCAGCCCCGCCGCCCGAAAGGCCGAAATCTCCGATGACCCGGTCGGGCACGCCCTGGAAAATCCAATTGGTCTCCAGTTTATCGGCCCCGGGTCGGCGGCTGTAATAGGTGCCCTGAAACTTTCCTTGTGAGGAGAACCCGAGGCCGCAGAGCGCCTGTGGTGGCCGCCCGTTGCGCCGCCAGAGGCCACCGTATTCGCCGTCGAACGCGTGATAATATTCGCCGGGCTCAGCCGCCCAGGCCCGAATGCCGTCTTCTGCCCGACGGACTTCGATAATGCCGTCCTTCTCCGGGTGCAGCGCCACCCGCCAATAGAACCCATTACCGCCGAGATAAACCAGCTTGCCGCCGGTATCGCGATACTCGGTCAAGGCGTCGAGGGTCTCCGCTGTATGATATTCCGGATGGCTGCAGGTTGTGACAGCCTTATAGGGCTTCAACAGGTCCGCACCTTCGTGGTGCAATTCCCAATCGGTGATAGTGTCGTAGGGGATGCCCTTTTCCTCAAGCCAATCGAGCAGATGCGTGTCCGCCGGCAAATGTCGCAAACCCGATCCGTGCTGGTCGTAGATTGGAAAGAATCCGGGCCGCACGTTCAACATCGGCCTGTGCCAAGAAACATTGCAGATGCCGGAGCCGTCAGTGTGAAAGTTATAGGTTGAGAGGCCGAATTCCCGATGCTCATACGGATTATGGGGGAAGGCGCCCCATTCCTTGGCGCGACGGGTCCAGGTGCTGTCAAAATCGCGCCGCGCCTGATTGCCATAAATGGTATAGGTAAATGTTGGGATGATGACGCAAAGATCAGCTGTTTGTTTGCCCTTCGGCGGACAGACGACGAAGGGCAGGATTTCCCAATCGTCACCGGACTGCAGCCGTGCACCGTAAAGTCCGGTCTTTAGGCCGTCCGGTACCGTGAAGGAAAAATCTGTCTCCCAGTTGCAGTCAGCGATGTCGTCATCATGGAAGTGAATGGCACCATAGGTCTCCGGCGCATGCTGCCACCGCATTTCCTCGGCCTGCCAGTTCGAGCCGGTCATGGCCCGGGCCGGGGCATTGTGGACATATCCATGCAGTCCGAGCGGTCCCATATCGATCACGCGGGTTGTCGAAATGCCGCTGCTGAAATCCCATCGGGCCGAGAGGTTCGTCTCCTTCACGGATGGGTCGATGGCAGCGCCGAATATGCTTGGTGCTTCGATCTTACCGTTGAAATGCCCGGAAACCGGCTCGCCACCCAAAGCAGCTATCAGGATTGGCGCGTCGGCCTCGATCTTCGCTTCTCCGTCTAATGTCGTCGATTGTCTGACGGTCGATGTGGCCGGTCCGGCGAGTTCCTGTTGGCCGACGAAGACCTTGCCCGTGGAGGCGTCGATGCTTCCCCAGACTTTGTACCACGTGCGTTCGCGCAACGGCGTCTCGGTGGACAAACGAAGCGCTTCACCTCCTTCCGTTCCGACGATTACCTCAACGCCGTTCGGGCCCACCGCTACCGCGAGACCCTTACCGGTCTTGGGGTCGAAGCGGCTGATCACCCCCTGGTTTTCTTTCTTCAGCCGCGTCGGCCAAATCGTCGCCGAGAAAGTGAGGCAATCGACACCGTCGAATGCGCTGCCCGGGACAACCTTGGCGTAGGAGCCGAGGTTAATTTGCTGAACGCGCGCCGGATAAAATCCAGTGAATTCCGCGGGTGTATCCACTTCCTTAATGCCGGGGCCCGCCGGGTTCGGATCACCACAGGTAATACGGACCAGTTTTGCCTGATAGGGAGTTGGTGACGTGCAGGAAACTTTGAAGGCGATGGTGTCGCCGGGGCGGACCGACAGCTTGTCGCTGTATCCGATGAGCGGGATCTTACTTTCTGTCATGACATCGCCAATTCGTTGGTTCGCCTCATATCTTCACTTAGGTTAGTGTATAGGTAATGTCGACGAACCCGAAAGGAGCCGAGATGTCACAGTCTTCCGAAGAGTTGTTCGGCCACGCGCGCGAACGCCTAGCAGGTGGTGTTTCCCATGAAAGCCGGTTCAAGGGACCCTTCCCGAAATACATCGAGCGTGCCGAAGGGGCGCGAAAGTGGGAAGTTGACGGTAAGGAATATATCGACTACGCGATGGGCAGCGCCTCCCTGTTGTTGGGTCATGCGCACCCGAAGGTTGTCGCCGCTCTGACGGGGCAGGCTGCAAAGGGCAGTTTTTTCGCCGATTGCCATCCGTTGGAAATCAAATGGGCCGGATTGATCCAAGAATTAATTCCGTCTGCCGAGCGCGTGCGGTTCGTCAGTTCCGGCACGGAAGCGACGATGCTGGCGATCCGGATCGGTCGCGCTTATTCCGGTAAGAATAAGATATTGCGCTTCGAGGGGCATTACCACGGCTGGCACGAATTCGTCGATCTCGGCATGAACGCGCCCTACGACAAACCGACCTCGCTTGGGATATTACCGGGCACCGTCGATTGTACGGTCGTCGTGAAGCCGGATTTGGCAAAACTTGAGGAAGCGCTGAAGAGTGACGACGATATCGGCACGATCATCTGCGAGGTGTCGGGAGCGAACTACGGCAGCGTGCCATTGCCGGACGGGTTTTTGCCAGAATTGCGGCGCCTTGCCGACGTGCATAAAGCCGTGTTGATTTTCGACGAAGTGATCACCGGGTTCCGTTGGAGTCCAGGTGGGCGGCAAGCACGTGATGGGGTGAT
>JBMYRC010000184.1:0-6705 GCA_049601975.1 Alphaproteobacteria bacterium
ATCTTCAAAATAGGTTGATATGGCTCTTTATGTAAATTTGTTTGCCCCGCTCGGTGATCTGCATAATTGCGTTTCGACAGGTAGCGCTTGCCCTGCCGGTCAATTATGTTGACAGGCCACGCTTTGCTCGTGCGTTGCGGGCAGAGGACCTGCCAAGTTGTGGCGAACTGAACTAGAGGTAATGACTGACCATGGCTTATCAACTTAAAGACTTGGTGAATCTGGAGCGTTATCCGATTGACGATTTGGATGGGGCAGGCGCTACGCTGCTGCAGTCTTGTCAGGACTCGTTGGCTGACGGTGCGATGTGCCATTTGCCAGACTTCGTTAAACCTGAGGCTCTCGCGGTCATACAAGCCGAGGTCAACGCGTTGCGCAACCGAACCTATTGGATGGAGGTTGAGCGGCGTGCCTATTCTTGGCGCGACCCTGATAACTACCCGCGTGGTCATCCTGTTACGCGGACCACGCCTAATTTGCTCGGCACGATCACTCAAGACTGTTTTCCGAAGCGCAGCGCCTTTGTATCGATCTTTGAACAACCTGCTCTTACCGGGTTTATTCGCCGTTGTTTAGGCCTGGATTCCCTGTATCCCGTCGCTTGCCCTTACTTAGCAGCCAACGTCAAGGTGATGGGCGAGGGTTGCCGGCATGCGTGGCACTTCGACCAGAATGACGGTGCGGTGACACTCATGATTCAGTCGGCAGCTGCGGGCGGGCACTTTGAGTACGTGCCGTACCTGCGTGACGAAGACGATGAAAACTATACTGAAGTTGGCCGGTTGTTGTCGGGCGAAGATATTCCCACACAACGTGCCGATCTCGCGGATGGGAGTTTTTGCTTATTTAAGGGACGTCGATCAATCCATCGGGTATCCGAAGTGACACAAGGCGCGCCGGATCGTTTGTTGGCGGTGTTTAGTTATCATCACATTCCGGGGCATCGGTATAAGGATTCGACCGTCCGGTCGGTACTTGGGCGACTACCGGAGAGCTACCCCAATCCAGCTTAAAGGCGGGAGCTGAAGAGACGATACCAAGGCTGGCAGTTTTTGCTTGCTGGCCGGCGTGTCCCGCCCGGGAGTCTAATGTAATACAACGACCACGCCGGTCATCCGGGTGTGCGGACGCTGCATGGCGGGCAGCTGACGCGCCTTTCATGTTCTGCGATGACTGCGGTTAAGGAAGCGATGGCCATTCAGTCCCTCGCCGCAATCGCGTTGACGCCCTAGGCGATGGGTCAGACCATGTCGGTAACCGCGTTGAGCGCCGGCCCAGCCCCGCTCGCCGGATCGACATCGACATCGACGTCGGCAATCTCCCACATTGTCTGCACGTCGTCGGCTGCCATGCCCCTTAGCACGAACTGCCAAGCGATTTGATATTCGACAAAATGTCGATAAAATGGTAGAGTTTGGCGCTCTCCTATAGTTCAAACTGTATCGGGGGGGCGCATGACCCCTGAATTTTTTTCGACGGCAGATCTTCAGGCGGAAGCTGCGGAGACGCCAACGCTGCGCGAAAGCCTGGAGGCGCAAACCGCTGCCGCCGTGTCCCAGACCAGGCGGCGATACCCGAAGCGACTCCGTCGCGGCGTGAGGTGGCTGTCGGGCTGTTGCAGGGCGTGGCGCTTGGCGACGATGTCGAAGGCATGTTGGCGGCGCAGATGGTGAGCGCTCACAATGTGGCAATGGATTGTCTCGCTCGCGCCGCGTTGCCGGAGCGCACGGAAGGGTCGCGGGCCCGCGATCTGCGGATCGGTGCGCGGTTGCTCGCGATTTATAGCTGGCAGGTTCGGACCCTCGATGTTTGGCAGCGTAAACGTGGTCTGGCAGGGCGGGTCGAGCGGGTGTTGGTCGGATGGCTCGAAACCGACATGACATCTCCGCCGGACCCGATGGCATCCGAGGACCTGCCACATTCCCGCTAAGCACCGCCTCGATCAGAAATCTGTGGCGGGTTAAATCTACCCATCGCCGCGATACGAAGCCGATGGCCACCGCCCTCCGCTGTGGCGCTCGAACTCGAAAAGGGATTCCCTGCTGTATTCCGGCATTACGTGGCGGCCGTCGTTGTCGGATGCATGGCGGTTCCGCGTCCGGGCCGTCCACCGCCAATCGCAATGTCTGGAAGCACGGATATTTGCGGCGGTAGAAATCAACCGTGCCCTTGACCTTCGTCGGATGATCCACGAGGTGGAGGCGTTCCTTGCCGTGATTCCGCCCGTTGCTTTACCCGCACGATTCGCTGCGCCGAACCAGCGGTATTGTAATAATGTGCATGGGGTTGATCCGTGGATATTCGGACCACCATCTTCTCCTCTCACTAAATCTTGCGCCGCCACGACCTCGTCTCCATATATCAAGCGTGGATGCCGCAATCGGGTCCACAGCCGTCAATCTCGGCCCAACAACGTTTCGCCTGAATCGAGGGGAACGATTGGAGGTAGCACATGAATTTTGAGAATTATACCGAACGGTCGCGTGGTTTTATCCAAAGTGCTCAGACCCTGGCCTCACGCTCTGGTCACCAACAACTTACCCCGGAACACCTGCTGAAGGTTCTCCTCGACGACAAAGGGGGGTTAGCCGCGGGATTGATTAAAAATGCAGGTGGCGATCCCGTTCTCGCGTCGAAAGATACGGAAGGCGCACTCGCGAAGTTGCCGTCGGTAGAAGGTTCCGGCGCGGGCCAAGTCTATCCGGTGCGCGAGTTGGTGCGCTTCTTCGAGCAGGCGGAGCAGTTGGCCGAAAGGGCAGGTGATAGTTTCGTCACTGCCGAGCAGATGCTGATCGCGCTCGCACTCTCCCAGGGGACGGCGGCGGCGAAGGCGCTCAACGATGCCGGTGTCACGCCGCAAGGGATTAGCGAGGCCATTAACGAAATACGCCAGGGCCGCTCGGCGGATAGTGCGACGGCGGAAGATCAATACGAAGCACTGAAGAAATTCACCCGCGACCTGACCGCTGCCGCGCGCGACGGCAAGATCGATCCGGTGATCGGACGGGACGAGGAAATTCGCCGCACCATGCAGGTGCTCTCACGCCGCACTAAGAATAACCCAGTACTGATTGGTGAGCCCGGCGTCGGCAAGACCGCCGTCGTCGAAGGATTGGCGCAACGTATCGTCAATGGCGATGTGCCTGAAGGGATCAAGAACAAGCGGCTCTTGGTGCTCGATCTCGGCGCGCTGGTCGCTGGCGCCAAGTTTCGCGGCGAGTTCGAGGAACGCCTGAAAAGCTTACTCCAAGAAATGGAAGCACAGGAAGGCGAGGTCATCCTGTTCATCGACGAGTTGCACACGCTGATCGGCGCGGGGGCGTCCGAAGGGGCGATGGACGCTTCCAACATGCTGAAACCTGCCTTGGCGCGCGGTGAGTTACATTGTGTCGGTGCCACCACCTTGGACGAATACCGCAAACACATCGAGAAGGACGCTGCCTTGGCGCGGCGTTTCCAGCCGGTCTTCGTCGCTGAGCCGACGGTCGGGGATACGATCTCGATCCTGCGCGGCTTGAAGGAAAAATACGAGTTGCACCACGGTGTGCGGATCACCGACGGAGCGATTGTCTCCGCCGCGACGCTTTCGAACCGCTACATCACCGACCGGTTCCTGCCGGACAAAGCCATCGATCTGGTCGACGAGGCGGCGAGCCGCTTGCGGATGGAAGCGGATTCGAAGCCGGAGGAGATTGACGAGCTCGACCGACGCATTATCCAGCTCAAGATCGAACGGGAAGCCCTGAAAAAAGAATCCGACAAGGCCAGCCAAGAGCGGTTGAGCGCGTTGGAAAGGGAGCTTGTGGAGCTGGAGGAGAAATCCGCCACGTTGACGCTTCGTTGGGAGGCCGAAAAGGCAAACCTGCACGATACCCAGGGCCTGGCGGAAGAGTTGGACGCGGCCCGCATTGAGGCGGAACAGGCACAACGCGCGGGCAATCTCGCCAAGGCGGGTGAGTTGCTCTACGGCGTCATCCCCGATCTCGAAGCCAAGCTTGCGGGCGAAGGCGGCGGCGAGGCTGACGGTGAGCGGATGATCAATGAGGAAGTTCGCGATCAAGATATCGCGGCTGTGGTCTCCCGCTGGACCGGTATTCCCGTCGACTCCATACTCCAGGGCGAGCGTGAAAAGCTGCTCGCCATGGAAGACAGGCTCGGCAAGCGCGTGATCGGACAAGAGGAAGCGGTTATCGCCATCTCCAACGCTGTGCGCCGGGCACGTGCCGGCCTACAAGACCCGAACCGGCCGATCGGCTCGTTCCTGTTCCTTGGGCCGACCGGTGTGGGTAAGACCGAATTGACAAAGGCGTTGGCCGGGTTCCTGTTTGATGACGACCAGGCGATGGTGCGGATCGACATGTCGGAGTTCATGGAAAAGCACTCGGTCTCCCGATTGATTGGGGCGCCTCCCGGATATGTTGGTTATGACGAGGGCGGGATGCTGACCGAGGCGGTGCGCCGTCGACCCTACCAAGTGGTGCTATTCGACGAGGTCGAAAAAGCTCATCCGGACGTCTTTAATGTTTTGCTGCAAGTGCTCGATGACGGGCGGCTCACGGACGGGCACGGGCGGACGGTCGATTTTAAGAACGTGGCGCTGATCATGACCTCGAACCTGGGCGCCGAAGTCCTCGCCAACCAAGCCGAAGGCGAGGACAGTGAGGCCGTGCGCGGCGAAGTGATGGAAGTGTTAAAAGGTTCGTTCCGGCTGGAATTCCTGAACCGAATCGACGAGGTGCTGTTGTTTCACCGCCTGTCACGACTGCACATGACCGGCATCGTCGAGATCCAGCTGCGCCATCTGATCGGCATGCTGGAGGACCGCAAGATCACCCTCGATATCGATGAGGCCGCCAAAACGTGGCTCGCCGATAAGGGCTACGACCCGGTTTATGGCGCAAGGCCGCTGCGGCGTGTGATCCAGCAAGAGCTCCAAAACAATCTGGCGACAATGGTGCTGGCGGGCCGAATTGCTGACGGCGACACGGTACACGTATCGGTCGGCGACGGTGAGCTGACGATCAACTGAGAGGTAGCTGTCGCGGCGTAACTGGCGTATCTATTGAGTGGGTGCGCGCTCGGCGACTTGTTGCATTTGTGTCAGTGCGGCGTAGTCACGATCAAGCTCCACTCTATACGCCTTGAAGGCCGTCAGCTCGGGGCCCTTCAGTTTGCGTCCCGACGGTAGTTTAATGCTGCGAGGGTTCACTTGGCGGCCGTTCTTATGCACTTCGTAATGCAGGTGCGGGCCGGTCGAGCGGCCGGTTGAGCCGACATAGCCGATGATTTGGCCTTGGCGCACCCGGCGGCCGGTGCGAACGCCTTTACCGTAGCCGTGCATATGCGCGTAGGCGGTCTTATAGGTTCCGGTGTGGCGGATGCGGACGTATTTGCCGTAGCCGCCGTTACGCCCAGCGAAATCGACCACGCCGTCGCCCGCCGCATAAATCGGGGTGCCGCGCCGGGCCGCGAAATCGAGGCCCTTGTGCATGCGGGTATATCCCAGGATTGGATGACGCCTGCGCCCGAAGCCGGAAGAAATCCGCGCCCCGTCGATCGGTGTGCGCAGCAGCGCCTTGCGGACGCTTTGGCCTTTTGCGTTGTAATAGTCGACGAAGCCATCCTTGGCCTTATAGCGGTAGAGCCTGATCTTCTGCCCACTGAGAACCATTTCAGCGACGGAGATGTTCCCGGTCTTCGCCATCCGGCCGTTCTCGTCGCGGTACTCGTCGAACATCAGAGCGAACTGATCGCCGCGGCGAATATCACGCTGGAAATCGACGTCGAAGCTGAAGATATGGATGAGATCAGCCAGTGTAGATTGATTCAACCCCGCCTCTACCCCAGCCACGTAAAGGCTGGAAACGATCTGGCCCGCGGCATGGGCGGTAACACGGGTCAGCGGCCGCGCGATGGCTTGTGCTTTATATCCCGTCTCCGTGCGATGGACGGCGATATCGCGCTCGACGCTCTCGGAGAAGGTCAAGGAGATAAGTGACGGTGGTGCTTTTGGAGACGATTGAGGTTGCAAAGTCAGGACGATCTGTTGGCCCGGCTTGATCCGTCGCGGCTTATATATCTCGGCCATGGCACGGATAGCTCTGTCCGCGGCCGGCGCCGTTACCCCGGCATCGGTCATCAAAGCCATCAAGGTATCGCCCTTACCGACCGTGCGAATATCCTCGTAAGAGGTGGTCAATTGCGCCGACTCGATGGCACTGTCGCTCTCCAACGATAATACGGTGGTGGAGCTTTTTACCGCTTCGATATCGACGGTTGGCAAAACCGCCTGATCTGAATCAAGGGCAAACACCGCAATAGCGACGCCCAGGGCGCCAATAGAGCAAATTCGAAGGATTAATTTCATGCGAATGTTAGGTATTACTCGAGTTTTATTTAAGTAATCGCGAAATATTAAGTATAAATATAAGATCCGCGGATTTCTTCCTGAGGCGCATAATGTTCATGTGTGGTTTGATTGTCAATGTGCTAAAATAAGGCATTTTTTAATTTTTCAAAAAAAACTTTAAATTTTATTTCCTAAACCGTTTGACACCCCATTAACCCGGTCGTATAAGCCCCGCCCACAGCAAGGACGTCCTCGGACGGACCGTGTTGTTAGCCCCCTGCGGCACGTCCGTTTTGGGGCAGTTCTTTGACAAGTAGATTGAAGAGATAGGAAGGGATGCGCGGTCGGCGTTATCG
>JBMYRC010000185.1:0-6618 GCA_049601975.1 Alphaproteobacteria bacterium
GTTGCGATTGTCGGCGAAGAGCTTTGAGTGATTGATGCGGCGGTGGTGGAAGTCGAATACATCGAGCGCATTGTAAGCCCTGAATGTGTCCGTGTAGACGATGCTGTCCGGTTTCCCCTTTTCCTGCAAGATGGGAAGAAGCGTTTCTGTCTTGGCGTTCGGGGTGATCGCCGTGTAGACCTTCCCACCTCGCTTCAGCAATCCGAAGACAGCCACTTTGCCCGCGCCCCGCGTCCGCGCTTTCCTTTTCGAACGCCGCCGAAATAACTCTCGTCCGCCTCGACCTCGCCACACAATCGGTAGCTCGGCAACTTGCTCGCAATCAACTGGCGCAGATGCATGAAAAAGCGGATCGCGGTGTTCGCCTGAACGCCAACGACTTCCGCCGTGGCGCGGGCTGTGCTGCCCACCACAAAATGCTCCATCAGCTTACTTTAATTGTTTCGCCAAAGATAGTGACGCAGGAGTTAAATTCGGGTGTCAAAGCATATCAAGAGATAAATAGGCCAATTTCTCCATGTTGGCCTGGGACCGTCCAGGCTCCATAACCCATCAGCTTTTGGTGGATCTTTTAAAGCCCGTATTTAAGCCCGTTCATTGTTCTTATTCTAAAACGTTAAGGTGCGAAGTGGCAGGGCCACACATTGAAGACACCGGTACTCCAGAGGAACTTGCACTATGCCGCGCCGCGATGGACCGCGCGAGCGGCCGTTGGGATTTGAATCCTGTTTGGGAAGCGAATGTTATAAAGGCAAAGAAATCAGGTTTAACGGAAGAAAAGTGCCGCGAGCTGTTTATCGTCGCCTCTGAAGCAGGTAAATTGAAGCCAATCTCTGCAACTAAATCAACCGACAATCGGAAAGTAATTCCAGCCGTTGCTGCCGTGAAATTGTCACCTGTAACCGAGGGAAAGTCTCAAACATCTAAAAGCAACTGGGACGTCTGCTTTGAGGCGTACGAATAGAAAAAATATTTGGATTTGAAAAGTGGGAAGTTAGTTGGCAGTCCTCGCCCTATTCTGACGAAGCAAAAAGGCGAGGGTTTAACCCCAAATCCTGTTTAAATCTTGTTGAAAAATCGCCACCCACAGAGAGGTGAGTGCGACTCAATTTAGTTTTGTAAGCGGCCATGTTAGCGCGCCCTAAGCCTACTCTTGCGCTTGTACATCGTAGCCATCCTAGAACCTTATAAGGCTCTTAGCTACTTCAGCGCCAAGCAGAAAACGCCGAGGAAAGCGAACATTGGTCGATCACCGTCGTCTCGGTTCAGAATTTTATCCGGGCCTCTTATCATGCCAATCAGTCACACTCTGATACGCGCATCCCGCCTGCAATAGGAGCGGGTCATTCCACCACGCCGCTTGCAGCATCACGCCAGCCGGCAAACCATCCGTGGTAAATCCACACGGTAGTGATAAACCCGGAATGGACGCCAACGAGCCCGCATAGGTCAGGCTCGCGGCGCGACCTGTGAGTTCGTGTAGATCGGGGGTATCTTCCAACGGCAATGCTGGGACAGGCGTAGTCGGGCTGAGGATCACGTCGACGCCCTCGAAAGCCTCTCCAACCGTGCGCATCCAAGTCTCCTTGAACCGCATGGACGCCGCATAATCAACACCTGGGATTTCGAGGCCTCGCTTCATTCGCTCGTAGATCGGCGCACTGAAAGCATTGGGCTCTTCGGTCAATCGTCGGCGATGAAAATTGGCTGCATCGCAATAAATTTGCACACAGACTTGCGGGAACGCTTGCTCCGCGCCCGGCAAATCAATTTTCACCAACTCGGCACCCAAACCTTCGAAAATATCCGCTGCATTTCTCACTGCGGTCTCGATATCCGGATCGATATTGTCGAAGAAGAAATTGCGCGGGATGCCAATTCGAAGCCCTTCGATACCGTCATGAAGACCCGGTAGGAAATTACCAAAATCATGGTCGATGGAATGCGGGTCGCTCGGCTCGTAACCGACCGTCACGGCGAAGATACGGGCGACGTCTTCCACGCGTCGCGCCATTGGACCAATGGTGTCATTCGCCACGCTGACCTGGGTCGCACCGGTATTCGGGACCGCACCATGGGTTGGGCGCAAGCCCGAGACACCGCAGAACGAGGCCGGGATACGCACCGAGCCACCAGTATCGGAACCAAGCGCACCAACGCACATATCCGCCGCTAAGGCGGCCGCCGAACCGCCACTGGAGCCGCCGGGGCTTCTGCTCAAATCCCAGGGGTTCTTTGCATGCCCAACGACCGGGTTATGGGAACGAATGTCGAAGACCAACTCGCCAAGCGTCGCCTTGCCGACGATTACCGCGCCCGCCGCCTTTAATCGTTTGATGACTGGCGCATCATCGTTCGGCACCCGCTCCGACCAAAACTTAGCCCCGCTGGTGGTGCGCACACCAGCCGTGTCGATGTTGTCCTTCACCGCCATCGGCATGCCGTGCAACAGGCCAAGCCACCGCCCTTCCGCCGCTGCTGCGTCCGCAGCTTCCGCATCCTCGCGAGCTTGTGACTCGGTTACAGTGATGAATGTCGTGAGGGCCTCGTTTTGCGCCTCAATCTTTGCAAGTCCCGCTTCCAGTTCTCTGATTGCCGCGCCGCTCATCGTTTAGACCTCCGAATATTCTAATATCGCGTCCCGGTTCTTGTCGGCATCGTCACGGTCCTGTACGCGGCCATACCCACCGCCGCCAGGCGTCGCGATGATCAATCGATCACCTTGCTTTACGATATGCTGTGCCTTCGGATCGACGGCCTCGCCATTTAGTTCCAATCGTCCAAGGGAACCTTCACCACCGCCGGCAATTCCAGGTGCGGAATGTTTCGTTCGCTCCGCCAGCATCGCCAACGCGGCCGGGGATTCGTTCAGGAACTCGAACTCGACTTCTTGTCCGAGCCCACCGCGATAACGCCCTTCACCACCGGAATTGGCCAGAAATCCGCGCCGATGAATGCGCATTGGCGCCAGCTGCTCTATCACCTCCGTTGGTGTCGAGGAAATATTCGAAGGCCAACTCATGCAGTTCTGCCCATCCGACTGATAGTTCGCCCCCATGCCACCGTTGAAGAAAAACAGATTGGCGAATGATTTGCCGTCCGGCTTCACACCCGCGAGGTTCACGCACCACAAGGGAGAACCGGTTCCCGCCATGAGTCGATCCGGCATCACCTCAGCTAAAGCGCCAAAGATCAACGCCGGGAGGAAATGCCCGATCAACGCACGCGAGCCTCCCGAAGCAGGGAATGACGGATTGAGGATAGAGCGTTCCGGAGCGAATGCGCTGATGGGAGCGACAGACCCTTCGTTGTTGGGCAAATCCGGTGCCGCCGCGCATTTCACCGCATACGCGGTCATCGCATAGGTGTAACACATGGCGCAATTGATCGCCTTCGAGACTTGCGGGCTGGAGCCGGTGTAGTCGGCTCGTACCTCGTCACCGTCGATGGTCACAGCAACCTTTAGCGTGACGGGAATGTCGATACCATCGGTCGGCATCTCATTCGTATAAGTGCCATCCGGCAACTCACTAATCGCTGCCCGCATGGCGCGCTCCGATCGGTCCTGAATTTCGGTCGCAAGCGGCGCCAGATCGTCCTGCCCGTACTGCGTCATCACTTCGCTAATGCGGCGTTCCATCAAGTCGAGCGCGGTCAACTGGGCATAGAGATCACCGACGACCTCATCCGGCGCGCGCACATTCTGTCTCAATAGGCGAAAGAAAGTCTCATCCGGCTCACCCGCCCGCATCAGTTTCATGATGGGAATTTGAAAGCCTTCCTCGAAAACCTCGCGCGGTTCCGGTGAGCGGATTTTACCGCCAATATCCGGCGCGTGCGCCGTCGACCCGGCGAACCCCACAACCTTACCACCGTGGAAGATCGGCTTGCCGACACTGATATCCGGCAGGTGCCCCGTGCCCATCCAGATGTCATTGGTGATCAGGACGTCACCCGGCTTCAAATCCTCAACCGGGTAAACGTCAAGGAAATGCTTGATGGTCGCGGGCAGGGTGGCGATGAATGACGGAATACTGTCTGTCGCCTGCACGAGGGAGCGCCCTGCGGCGTCGGTGATGACGCAGGAAAAATCGTGACTGTCGCGCACAACCGTCGAAAAGGAGGTGCGCACCAACGCCGCAGCCGCTTCATCGACGGTCGAAATTAGGCGGGTCCAAAGGACTTCGAGCGTGATCGGATCGAAGGCGGTGTTTACGTCATTCGGCATTCTTCAATCCTCCTAAAAGGTCCTCACCCTGAGCCTGTCGAACGGCGAAGCCGCGACCCGTGAGCTCATGCTTCAAAGAGCTCAACATGAGGTGATCAAGTGTAATAAGAACAGACATCGTTCACCCCTCCTCTGGCAGATCGACAATAAGGTTCAATTGCTCATCCACCCTTGCGCGGGCGTCTGGCCCGAGGATCAACGTTGATTCGCTTTCCTCGACGATGGCTGGGCCTTCGAAGGCATACCCCGGTGTCATCAGGTTTCGATCGTAGACCGGCGTTTCGATATACTCGCCGGCTTCGGGGAAATAGGCCGGCCGGGTCCCGGTCTTCGGCTCCGCCGTCGACGCACCGGTTTCGGATTTGAGATTGACGCCGGGGACTTCAGCCGCCATCGATACCCGGATATTTATGATCTCCGGCTCTACATCTGGTGGTGTCCGCGCGAAGGTTTCGCGGTAGACTTCCTCGAAAGCGGCACGCAGCTTCGGCGCTGCATCTGCATTATAAGGCCCGGGCGGCAATTCCAACACAATCTCAAAGCCCTGCCCGGCAAACCGCATATCCGCCAACCGCGTGACGGTAGCGTCGACCGGATCGAATCCGGTCTCCGCGATAACCACCGACGCCTCGCTTTCTAAATCCCGGTACTGTTGTTCGAGTGCATCCCAATCCATTTCGCTGAAACGGCTCGCCACCGTTCCCGTGCGGTCGACACGAGCGGGAGCAATCAACAGTCCGAGCGCCGATGCCACACCCGCCGACGCCGGACAGATCAGTCGCTTCAAACCGAGCTTGCGGGCCACATAGTACGAATGAACCGGCCCGGCACCGCCGGTCGCCAAGAGGGTAAACTGGCGAACATCATGCCCCTGCTCCGCAATATGCACTCGGGCGGCCGAGACCATGTTCTCATTAACGACGTCGTGGATGCCCCAAGCCACTTCCGAAACCGAAAGCCCCAAGGCCCGCGCGAGGGGTTCCGCCGCTTTAGATGCCGCGTCACGGTCGATCCGCATGCTGCCGCCCGCGAAATAGCCGGGGTTGAGGTAACCCAGCAACAAATCGGCATCGGTAACGGTCGGCTCCGTCCCGCCGCGACCGTAGCAGACCGGTCCCGGCTCCGAGCCCGCACTGCGTGGCCCGACCTTAAGCAGTCCCATGCCATCGACATGAGCAATGCTGCCGCCCCCCGCACCGATCTCTATCAGCTCGATCGTGGAGATATTCATCGGCAGACCGCTGCCGACCACGAAGCGTTTTTCGCGTGCCGCCTCGAAACTGTAGGAGACATGCGGTTGGCCGTCTTCGACCATCGCGAGCTTCGCCGTAGTACCGCCCATATCAAAGGCGAGGATGTTTTTCTCTCCCGCGGCACCACCGAAATGCGCCGCCACCAGAGCCCCCGCCGCCGGTCCGGATTCCAACAGCAACACGGGACGAGACTTCGCCTCTTCCACATGGGTCAGACCGCCGTTCGAGAGCATCATGAAAAACGGCGCATCAACGCCGAGCTTTCCAGCGTCTGCGATCAACGTGTCGAGATAACGTTGCGCCAAGGGTTTGACGTAAGCATTGGCCGACGTCGTGGACGCGCGTTCATATTCGCGAATTTCCGGCGACACATCGTGCGAAGCGGAAAGAAACAAATTTGGATGCGCCGCCTCGATGACCTCCAAGGCCGCGTCTTCATGTGCCGGATTCGCATAGCAATGAAGAAATACGACAGCCAAGGATTCGACACCCGCAGCGACGAGGCGGTCCGCTTCCCGGCGCACCGCGTCCAGGTCGATGGGCGTCAAAACCGAGCCGTCGGGGCCCATTCGTTCGGGGATTTCCGCGCGTAGATGGCGCGGCACCAACGGGTCCGGTTTGGTGATAAAGACGTCGTAGAGTTCGAACTTCCGCTCCCGTCCAATTTCGACGGCATCGCGAAATCCGGCAGTCGTCAGCATGCCGGTCTTGGCGCCGTCGCGGGTGATGATTGAGTTGGTGAACAGCGTCGTCGCATGGACCATCCGCGAAAAATCGCCCGGCGACATTCCATCCGCACCAAGCAAATTGCGAATACCGGTGATAACGCCGCGCGACGGATCGTCCGGTGTCGTCAATTCCTTCGCTTTTACAATGCGTCCGGTCTCTTGATCGTAGGCGACGATATCGGTGAAAGTGCCGCCGATATCGATGCCGAGCGAGTATGTTCCCGCCACGTAGGCCTCCATTCAAATGAGGGGTCGTAAAATTTCATCATGGTACAGAGAGTCAAGCTGGAGCGCGTACCAAAAAAATCGAGCGGCGGCCTGCGCTTGCCGATCTCCGTCGTTCAAACCACCTATTAGAGACTGTCTGGATGACATGGGAGCAGCGAGATGAGCGTATATGGCGACGGCA
>JBMYRC010000186.1:0-6618 GCA_049601975.1 Alphaproteobacteria bacterium
GGTCTCGGATCATTTCAAAGTTCGCGATATTTTTCGAACGGTTTACACTCCCCAATGTATATGGCTTAAAACCGCCAATGTCTTACGACGCTAAAATCGATAGGACCCCCTCACCGATACTGCTTGATCCCTGCCGAGGCATTCGTTAGTTCAAACCTTTGCGCATATCCGTAAGGAATTGCCGAATTGCTCTTTTTTATACTGTCTTTCCCAGTCTTCGCCGCATCCATCCTCTCTTGGGGCATCGGCGCTCAATGGATTATCGGATATCTTTGGCGCGACGGCGACGCAGAGAAGTTTCCGCCCTGCGACGTTGCTTTTGCCACTGCCTGGCTTGGGGTTTCGATACTGGCGGGATTGTATTCATACGCGGTCCTGTTTTCGTCCCTCACGCCCGAACTCGCAATCCTGATCCTGACATTGCCAACTTTCGGCTTAATTGTCCGGTCTTACCGCATGATAACCGGGTCGTTTTTACGTGAATTAATCGGAAGTTTTTCATCTGGATTCCGTTTAATTCTACTTCTATGCATTTTTTTATTGCCGATTTGTTTTCTTGGCGGCCAGCAGACTATTCTATTCGACTCTGCGTATTATCATTTGCCCATAGCCCGTATTTTCGAAGAATTTGGCGCGATCAAGGGGCTCGTGACCCTGCATATGAATTTTGGCCAAGTTTCTTCTTGGCTCGTGCTTGGCGCCCCGGGAACCGCGGGGGGAGAGTTCGGCTGGGGTTCTTCTATCGCAAATACCTTCATTTGCATGCTTGCCGCCACACAAGCGGCATTCGCATTGAATAGAATCGCAAATGGGTCACGAAGATTATGCGATTTCATCGTCGGAATTGGGTTTCCTCTCATTTTTCTTTTGGCCGCGCGATGGGAAATGATTTCTTCCCTCAGCCCTGACATTCCGACCATGCTCCTTGGTGTGACAATCGCATGGTTCCTTAGCCTCCCCTGGGAACGCCGCGGTATATTTCTTGCGGTGCCGGTAGCGGCGTTCGCCATCACGATAAAATTATCCGCGTTACCAATCGGACTGATCACCGGAATCGCGGCGCTATACGCCTTTCGGGGCGATATCCGCCAATTTTCCGTAAGCGCCTGTATTGGCTTAGCCATCCTCGCACCGTTCTTTTTACTAAGTGTTTTGTCGACCGGTTGCCTGGCGTTCCCGGTCTCACTGACATGTTTTGAATTGCCCTGGACACCTTCAGCCGAGCAACTAGCCGTGCATACGGAAACAATCATCGCCGCCGCCCGGGGCGGTGGACGGGCTCTTTCAACTGACACAACGGTCGTTGCTCAATTTCTGACTTGGCTTTCTCGCGATAAGAGTGGCGCAATTATCGTCCTCAGTGGTGTCACTATTTCCGTAATCATAGCAATGCAGCGCGTCGGCGCTGGGAAATTGCGCCCAGGCGAGCGAACGATATCGTATGCGCCATATGCACTGGCTGCATTCGGACTAATCTACGTTTCCGTTATGGCCCCAACGGGTAGATTTGCGGGCGGTTATACAGCGGTGCTCGCAGCCATATTGGTTGCGAGCGTTCCAAATCTCGAAACCAACTTCAGAAAGCTTACAGCTATTTGGTTACTCCCGCTGGGTTTTGCCATTGGGATCATCACGCTGTATATCACGGCGCCCGGAAACGCGGTCCGGCAAATGATAGCCGAACAAGTCATCGGCGGTAAATTCCCCGACCCCGGAAGCGGTTTATTCCGACCAAAGCGCCTAATTCCGTTCGATATTCACCACCCAAAGACGCGACGGCTTCGCGAATGGACGAGCAACGTGAATGATCCTGTTATATATCAAAAACCAGTTTCAACAGGCGAATGTTGGGCTGCACCGCCACCATGCCTCCCGCAGGGAGCGCGAATTCGTTTAAATTATATCGACCCACAACGTGGAATTCAGGGCGGTTTCCAGATCACCAAGTAGATAGGCCCACTTGTAGGGCATTGGCACGCCGAACCAAAAAGAGTATGCCGCAGTACATCAATCGATCGCTCCGGTCTTTGCAATGCGTCTTTCTATCATCATTCCAGCCTTTAACGAAGTAGCTACCATCGAAACGATGCTGCGCCGCATCGCGGCTAATCCAGTTGCAGGTTGGGAATTTGAAGTCATTGTCGTTGATGACACTTCGACCGACGGTAGCATCGAAATTTTACGCCGGAATCCAGATCTCTATGACATTTTGGTTGAACGGGAGCGAAATGGCGGGAAAGGCGCCGCCGTTCGCGACGGCTTGCGCAAGGCGACGGGCGATTATGTGCTCTTTCAAGATGCGGACCTTGAATACGACCCGGCGCAATACGGCGCGCTACTGACACCAGTCGACGGTCAAAATGCCGATGTCGTCATTGGTAGCCGGTTCCTGGCGCCCGCCTATGTCCGAGTTCACTATTTTTGGCATTTGGTCGGGAACAAGTTCCTCACCTTGATCTTCAATATGCTCTACAATTTAACGTTCACGGATATCTACTCCTGCTATCTCCTATACCGTCGCAACCTAATCGATCCCGAGCAACTGCGAAGCGATGGCTGGGAACAACACGCCGAAATTCTCTGCGATGCGGCGCGCCGTGGTGATCGGCTCTACGAAGTGCCCATTAGTTATGCCGGGCGAACTTACGACGAAGGTAAGAAAATTCGATTTTGGCACGCTTTGCCTGTCCTCTGGATGATCGTGAGCCGACGATTTTCATCGAGCGGATAAGTGAACTCCCCGAATTCTATTTTTCGGCTGCGATCGAGCGTGAGATATGCAAAAGCACATCGCGCCGACAATTAGCCCACAGATCATCTAGAAAAGACGGCCGCCAACGACAGTTTACTTGGCGATACTTTTGTGGCTTAAACCGCCGCATGCTCGCAACGCCGGGGCCGCCCCGGTAGGTGCAAGACGAAGCGGCGCCAAACCGCCTCACAGATGCAATGTTTAATAGCGATCAAGGGAGCCGAAGACGAATGGCCATCAATCTCGACAGCGACGATTTCACACTAGGCGTAATCGGCGCCGGCGCGATGGGGCGTGGCATCGTCCAAGTAGCGGCCGCGGGCGGTCTCCGTGTAAAACTCTTCGACGTGAACCGGGAGCAATGCAAGGACGCCGTAGCGTTCGTCGGCAAAATGCTGGGTCGCGCCGCTGAAAAGGGTCAGATGAGCGAAGCGGACGCGGCAAGCGCCAGCGACCGCGTCTCGACTATAGAGACGACACAAGGTTTCGCCGATTGCCAGATCGTCATCGAAGCCGCGACTGAGAACCCCGAGATCAAGAACAGCATCTATGCCGATCTTGAAGGCATAATGGCGGTGGACGCAATCATCGCGACCAACACCTCGTCGCTCTCGATCACAACCCTTGCCTCGCCGCTGAAAAATCCGGGACGCTTCGTCGGCATGCATTTCTTCAATCCGGTGCCGCTTATGCGTCTGGTCGAAGTCATTGACGGCGTGCGCACCGATAACGCGGTTGGCGACACGTTGATGGAACTTGGCCGCCGCATGACCCGCGAGCCGGTTCGCTGCAGCGATGCGCCGGGCTTCCTCGTGAACCAGGTTGGGCGCGGCTACAATATCGAAGCGGCGCATATCCATTCAGAGCAAGTCGCAGGTATTCCAGAACTCGACCGTATTCTCTCCGAAGGGGCGGGCTTCCGCATGGGGCCGTTCACCCTGCTGGATCTAACTGGGCTCGATGTGACCCACCCGGCGACGGAGCTGATCTACCGGCAATTCTATGAAGAACCCCGGTTCCGCCCGAATGTCATGCTACGCGCCCGCATGGAAGCCGGCATGCTCGGCCGCAAGTCGGGTCAGGGCTTCTACGATTATTCCAGCGGTAAGCAGGACTTTCCTACCGAAGCCGCCTATCCAAGTTACGACGGCCACCCAGTCTGGATATCGAAGGCTGAGGAAGACGGGCACAAGGCACTCACAGAAATCGTCTCCAAGATCGGTGGCAACCTAGAAACCGGCGAGAACCCAAGTCATGACGCGTTGATCCTTGTGACGCCGATCGGCGACGATGTGACGACCACTGCGATCACGCAAGGCCTCGATCCGACGCGCACTCTTGGCGTCGACACACTGGTCGGCCTCGCGACCCGGCGCACGATCATGACCAATCCGGCAACCAAAGCCGACTTCCGCGACACGGCGCATGGCTTGCTGACCGGCGACGGTGTGAAAGCCAGCGTGATCCGCGACTGCCCCGGCTTCGTCTGTCAGCGTATCATCTCGACCATCTGCAATATCGGCTGCCAGATCGCTCAATTGGGCACCGCCGGGCCGGAAGATATCGACAAGGCGGTCGTACTGGGGTTGAATTACCCCAATGGACCGCTGACTTTTGGGAACCAGATTGGTCCCAAAAACGTGTTGCGAATTCTCGAGGCCTGCCAGCGCCTCTACGGCGACCCACGTTACCGTCCAAGCCCATGGCTACGCCGCCGCGCAGAACTGGGGCTCTCGTTGTTCGACAAGGAAATTTGAGTTCAAATCAAGTCTATATCCAAATCGCAGGGAAACAGAAAAATGCTCGACGCTTATCTCTATCTCGGTAAACGCTCCCCTTTCGGCCGCTATGGCGGCGCGCTTTCGGGTGTCCGCCCGGACGACCTGCTCGGCAGCGTCATCAAAGCGGTGGTCGATGAAGGCCCGTTCAAAGCCGAAGACATCGACGATGTCATCATCGGTTGTGGCAACCAGGGAGGTGAAGACGCTCGCTGCGTCGCGCGCCATGCGCTGCTCGCCGGCGGCCTGCCGGAGACGGTTCCCGGCCAAGTCCTGCAGCGTAATTGCGCCAGTGGCCTCTCCGCTATCGTGTCCGCTGCACACGCGGTGACGGTCGGCGAAGGTGACCTTTTCATCGCCGGTGGTGTGGAAAGCATGAGCCGCGCGCCGTTTGTCGTCGGCAAGAACGAAACCCCATTCGCTCGCAGCTTCGATGTCTATGATTCGACCATCGGATCGCGCTTCCCGAACAAGAAGATCAAGGATGAGTATGGCGACTGGGCGATGCCGCAGACTGCCGACAACCTGGCGCAGGACTACCAGGTCACTCGGGAAGAATCCGACGTCTTCGCGCTGGCCAGCCAAGAAAAATATCAAGCCGGTAAAGAGGCAGGTTTCTTTGACGGCGAGATCGCACCGATCACCGTGCCGGGTGGGCGCAAGAAACCTGACATCACCGTCGACGAAGACGAGCATCCGCGCGCCGGCAGCACGATGGAAATGCTCACTAAGCTCCGGGCCCTCAATCCGGATGGTGTGACCACGGCGGGCAATGCCTCTGGCGTCAACGACGGCGCGGTCGCTCTCTATATTGGAAGTCGCGAAGCCGGCGAGAAAGCCGGCCTCAAGCCGATGGCAAAGATCATTGCGTCGGCCTCCGCGGGTGTGCCGCCGCGGATCATGGGTATCGGCCCGGTTCCCGCCTCGCAAAAAGCGCTGGAGCGCGCCGGTCTCACCATGGACGACATGGACGTGATCGAAATCAACGAGGCCTTCGCGGCCCAAGTGTTGTCCTGCCTCAAGGGTCTCGGCCAAGAGGGCACGGATAGCCGCGTCAACCAAAACGGCGGCGCCATCGCACTCGGCCACCCGTTGGGTGCGTCCGGCCCTCGCATCTTCCTGACGGCCGCACGCCAGTTGGAGCGGGTTCAAGGTAAATACGCGTTGGCCACCCTCTGTGTCGGCGTCGGTCAAGGCACCGCGGTCGTCCTAGAACGCATGGACGGCTAAGATAAAGAACGGCTTCCCGGGTATGTCTGTTTGGGCATGACCCGGGACCCAGTTCATACTGGAATGAGCCGGAGTTTACTGGGTCCCGGATAACGCTGCCGCGTTTCCGGATACATTTTTGTGGAGATTTGAAATGGCCGAATTCGTTTGGGAAGACCCGCTCATGCTGGAGGACCAGCTTTCGGAAGAGGAGCGGCAAATCCGCGACGCCGCCCGGGACTTCGCGCAAGGCGAGCTGGCCCCTCTGATCGTCGATTGGAACCGCCGCGAATTCTTTGATCCCGAGATCATGAAGGAATTCGGCAAGCTGGGCTTCCTCGGCGCAACCCTCCCAGATTACGGCTGCGCGGGCATCTCAAATGTCTCCTACGGCCTGATCGCGCGTGAGATGGAACGCGTCGACACTTGCTTCCGCTCCGCCATGGGCGTGCAGACCGGCCTCGTCATGGCCCCCATTCACATGTACGGCTCGGACGAGCAGAAAGAGCGCTACCTCCCCGGCATGCGCGACGGCAAAATCATCGGCTGCATGGGCTTAACCGAGCCGAGCCATGGCTCCGATGCGGCGGGCATGCAAACCCGCGCCAAGAAGGTCGACGGCGGTTACAAGCTGACCGGCACCAAACAATGGATCACCAACTCGCCCCTGGCGCAGGTCGCCTTGGTATGGGCCAAAAACGAAGAGGGCGAAGTTGGCGGCTACCTGCTGGAGCGCGATGCCGAAGGCCTCGACATGCCGACGATCGAGGGCAAAATGGCAGTGCGCGCCTCCTCCACCGGTTTCATCCATATGGACGAGGTTTTCTGCCCAGACGAGAACAAGCTCCCCGGCGTCAAATCCATGCGGGGTCCGCTCTC
>JBMYRC010000187.1:0-6548 GCA_049601975.1 Alphaproteobacteria bacterium
GAAGCGGGCTGAGGTAGAGCGCTTTCCGGTCCAGATACGGGTGCGTTCGGATGAGTGGATGCGCGCAGTCCAATATCCGAGCTTTTTCGTCCTCCGTCAGCGGCGTCTCACGCGCTTTCGGGCGGGGCTCCGCTGAGTAGACGGCGCTAACACCGTCGACTTTCTTCCTCATATCATCAGGCATGCTGGCGTAGGCACCTGCGAGATCGGAAAATAGTGTCTGGCCGCCTTCCTTTGGGGCCACGATGCCATACAAGATCGTCGCGAAGACTGGCTGCGGCGTGTAGGTCTGATCCGTGTGCCAATCTAGCTCGTACTCCACCGGACGGGCGACCCCATCGAGGTTCGATAACTCCATTACCTCTTTGCGTTTGTAGGTCGTTAGCAGGCTTGCCTGTGCGTGAACGAACAAGGGACCGAAGCGTTCGGTGAATGCGATCAGCTGGTCGTCATCCAGCTGCTGCTCCGGAAAGACGACGACCCGGTTTTCCATCCACAAATCGCGGATCGTCTCGAAGCTATCGTCGTCTAGCGGTTTCGAAAGATCGATATCCTCGGTCCGGGTGGCAAAGCCATTCGCCAGTTGCGTGGTTTTCATATTGCGCGTCTCCGCTATGAAATATGCCGTCCCTTACGGGCGATGAAATCGGGGAAGGCGTCTTCGGCCTTGGCGCCCTTCAAGACATTTTTCCCATGATCGATTTCGTGTTCCCACTGGGTATGCAGGGGCTCTCCGAACCCGCGCAACATCAACTGCTTTATGCCGACCACCGCACCGGTGTGGTTGGCGGCGATAATTTTGGCGAGTTCCATAGTCTTGTCGCGCAACTCCGCCTTTGGCACGAGGTGATTGAGCAAACCGATCCGATAGGCTTCCTCCGCTTCAACGATCCGGGCGGAGAACAGTAGTTCCTTCGCCATCGGCCAACCCACTTGATTCGGTAGCGTCCAAGTGCTGTTGATGCGGCCGTATGCGGCGGCGAGGAAACGGAATTTGGTCGTCTCGCAACCGATCCGCATATCGAGCGACGAGGCGAGGACCGCGCCGCCGCCATAGGCGAGGCCGTTCATCATCGCGATGGTGGGTTTTTTCGAGGCACTGATCTCATAAGCGCCCTTCATATAGACATCCCGTTTCGCATCGAGCTCAGCCTCGCTCAACTTGACGTCGTTTTCGCGCTGTTCGTGGATGTCGCCACCCGCCGTGAAGGCCTTGTCACCAGAGCCGGTAATGACGATACAGCCAACATCGTCATCCTCGTCTGCTTGGCGGACGGCATCATGCAGTTCCACATTGAGGTGCTGGTTCATCGCGTTGAGAACGTCCGGGCGGTTCAGTGTGATGACCGCGACGCCGTCCTCGTGATCGACTAAAACGTGATCGTAATTGGACATTTAAACTCTCCTTCTTAGCTTTGCAGGTCGACGCCGAACGTGACCAAAAACTTGGACGTCATGATGTAGAAACCGATGGCGAGGTGCAGTTCGACCAAGGCGCCTTGCGTCAACTGGCCTTGCAGCCGTTCGAACAGTTCGTCCGAGACCTTGTCTGTTGTGACCACTTCGTCGGTGAAGCGCAGCACGTCTTTCTCTAGATCGGAATAGGCATTGGCCTCCGCACCTTCCTCAAGTGCGTCAATCTTTGCGTCTTCCAATCCGACGCCTTTGCCGATCCGTTTGTGAGCGATGACCTCGTAGTCGGATTTACACAGAATACCCGCCCGTGTGATCGCCAGCTCCCGCAGACCGGAGTCGAGTTCGCCCTTAAAGCGAATGGCGTTACCCATGCGGACATAGGTTTCGAAATGTGAAGGTGAATGCGCCAGCATCCGAAAAATATTCTTGTGGTTGAGTTTGCTCAGTAGCTCTCGTACGCGGTCGTTCGCGGCGTCGGCATCAAGGTAGTCCATGCGGGCCATGCGCGGCTCTCCAATCGGTCGGTTGTGTCCCTTTCTTTCAACCTAATGCCGATTGGAGGGTGGTCCAGTTTTGCCTGATGGATTACAAGCGGAGGCCGTCATTACCACGTTGGCAGGAACCTAGTTGCTCGGTGCCATTGGAGGACTAAGACGGCTGATTCAGCACCCGTGTGCGAATGGTGCCGGAAAGCCCGCGAATATCGCGTAGAATGTCTTCCGCATCGGTGCGCACACCGTCGGTGTCCAGAACGACATAGCCGATTTCGCCATCGGTCTGATGATGCTGGGCTTCTTCCGTGGAACCGGCCACAAGCGGCGTTAGGATGACGTTTGGTGCACCTTGCAGAGGCCAGGTGAAACGGTTCGACTGGGAAGACGTCGATCGCCGCCCCGCCGAGTTTCCTGCTTTGCAATGCTGTCGCCAGGGCGTCGAGATCGACGATGGTGCCCCGCGAATTGTTGATTAAGAATGTGCCGTCTTTCATGCGGTCGGTCGCCGGTGTCTCTGGTACGTGCAAGGTGACGATATCGCTGCGGGTAAGCAGATCATCGAGTGAGACGGCGGGCTCAACATTGCCGTGGCGCAGTTTGTCTGTGTGATCGTGATCGATTACGCGCAGTCCCATGGATTCAGCGAGAACGGTGATCTGGCTACCGATATTGCCGTAGCCGATAATACCAAGAGTCTTGCCCCGCACTTCGCGACTTCCAGCGGCCGTTTCTCCCACCCGCCCCGCGCGAAGGTCAGCGAAGGGGTAGAGTATCTCCAGCAGGTTCTTGCTCCAGTCCGGACCGTTTTCGTGCCGGTCAGAAATTCAGGCAAATCGAATGCCGTTGGTGTAGTGGCGGTCCGTATTGGCGATCCGGTCGGTCTCTATCTGAATGGTATAGGTGCCGCGCGCCTATACGCGGTCTTCTTCCGCCGCTGAGACGCATGGGAATATCAGTGCCGCGACCATTAGTCCGGCACGTACTCAGGCGAAATTCACGGGGCTTCGGGCTCCGGCCACTGCGCGTCGGAGATAAAGCGCGGGCAGGCATTGATCCAGGCAAGGTCTCCTGACTTCGGATTGTTCTCAACCCTGGTATCGTTATCGAAGACCATTGTCGGTCGCGTTTCCAAATTAAAGGCTGGCCATTTGGCGAGCCCTCCATGATTTGGGTCGCCGGTCCGGGCAAAGGCGATCCAGGCACCCAGTACCTTCTCTTGGAGTGCTTCCTGTTCTGGACCTTCGCCGACGAAATTCCGCGCCAGTTCGATATTGCCGAAGGCAAACGGGATGCAGAGCGTGTGTGGTGATTTCAGAATGCCACCGAGCACCGGCGTCTTCCACGTAAACTCATAGAGATAGGCGGGCGCACCGCCTTGCTTCACTTTGCGCTCCGCCGCCTCCACATCGTTGCGCCGGTACATATGATCGCTGGTGATGAGGTTGTAGGTATCACGGCCGTTCAGGCCGGGGCGACCATCCCGATACCCAGCGATGAGCGCTGCCGCTTGTTCCGCATCGACACCGACGAAGCGCGCGATCTGGGCGTGGAGTTGATCTTCGTTCAAGGCCAGATTATCGGGCTCGACAGTTATGTCGTAGAAGGATTTTTCCGTCTCGCAAGAGCCAACCATCACGGGAATATCGCTCGCGAGGTCCGGGGCCGATAGATCGAACGGATTATTGAGGATTGTCCGTCCGTCGACCAAGGGGCGGAAACTGTCGTTACCGTTCCGGGTTTTGACGGCCGTGTTATACGCTTTGAGAAGCGCTCCCGCCGGTACTTTTTGGACCGCTTCCGGCCCTTGTCCTTCAAGACCGAGGGCTTTCAGTAAGGCGTGGGTCGAGCGCGCGGCGTTTTCCTGCGTCGCCAATTGCAGGTGGGAGGAGGAACTCTGGATAATGGCTTTATGGAACAGGCCCTTGGCCCGCGGTGTGGCCATCATCACCGCGACTTTCGAGCCGCCGCCGGACTGGCCGAAGATGGTGACGTTGCCGGCATCACCGCCGAACGCACCGATATTGTCTTGCACCCATTCAAGTGCTTGCACGATATCCAGCATCCCAGCGTTACCTGCATCGGCGAAACGCTCGTCTGCATCGCCAAACCAAGTGTAGCCGAATGTGTTCAGGCGATGGTTCAAGGTCACAACGACGAAGTCGCCTGCGTTGGCGAGATTGCTGCCATCGAGCCCGGGCGCGCCGCCGGAACCTCGGAAATAGCCCCCGCCATGCAACCAAACCATGACCGGCCGCTTGGCATCGGTATTCAGGTCGGGTGTCCACACATTCACGGCGAGGCAATCTTCACCGGTGGTCTGCAAATCGCGAATCCAGGCGTTTGCCAGCCTGATGATGCCGTCGTCTTGCGGGCAGCGCAGAGCGAAGTCGATCGTGTCGCACACACCCGTCCAGGACGGCGTGGGGGAGGGCGGTAAGAACCGTTGCGCGCCCCCCGTCGTGCCCGCGTAGGGGATGCCTTTGAAGTGGCAGCCGATGGCTGAGGTCGTTCCGCGAATTTTGCCGGATACGATCTCGACGACGGGCTCTTCGAAAAGCGAGTGCGTGTTCATGAGTGTTTCTCTCCTTATTCCGCTAACCTCCACTTTATCTCTCTCCCGGTTGGGGGAGCGTTAAGGTGGGGGCGCTTTAAAACTTTTCCTCAGTCCCGCCTGCTCCATGAGCGGCAAAACATCATCGATCCATTGCTGACATTCGCCGAGATAGTCTACCCAGGATATCAACATCCCGTCGACGCCAAGCGATGATAAATGCTGGATCCTTTCGACAATCTGCTCCGGTGTGCCCACCAGGGGATAGCCGCCGTGCCCGGCCTTGAAATGGAACTTAAAGGCCTCGATGACCTCCGGCGTTAAGGTTTGAGACTGTAGACCGAATATTTCCAGCATGTTTCCAACGGCAACATCGTCGCCCTTTTCCATGACGTAATGGTTCAGGTAATCGTGCGCTTCTTCTTCGGTATCACGGCAAACGACATAGACATGTATCCAGCATTGCGAAGACCGGCCACGATCGGCAGCCAGTGTTTTTAGTTGGCCGATTTGTGCGGCGTCGCTCTCATCATCTTGTTGGCGCAGCATTACGAAATTCATATCCGCGTGCTGCGCGGAAAAATCCTGACCGGCAGACGAACTGCCCGCATTCATGATCGGTGGGCGAGGCGATTGCAGGGGTTTTGGTTGGCTCCAGAGGTTGGTGCCTTGGAAAAATTGCCCATCGAAGTCGAAAGCCTCTTCCGCTGACCACAAGCGTTTGATCAGCTCGATCCATTCTGCGGCATAGGCATACCGTTCGCCGTGTTCGCGCAATTCGGCGTCGAACATCTCAAATTCGTTTTTGAACCAACCGGCAACGACGTTCAGCGCGAAGCGACCATTCGAGATATGGTCAATTGTGGAGGTCATTTTGGCGACGGCGACCGGGTGTATCAGCGGCGCGTGTACGGTGGAGAAGATTGTCGAATATTGCGTGACCGCCGCGATGCCGGCCGACCAAGTGAGGCTTTCGAAAGTCCGATTGTTGAAATTCGTCTCACCACCATAACCCTTCCAGCGGCCAACCGGTAATAACGCTTCGAATCCCGCTGCGTCGGCCATTTTTGCCAGGATGACGTTATCCTCCCAGGTCATCGGCCACGCGCCGTCCGCCGTCGTCACGGTCGAGCCGTGCGAACAGTTGAACGCCATGACGCCGATTTTTACGCGGTTGTCGCTATAGAGTGGATTGACCATGTGCCGTCTGTGGTTCTTATTGCTCCCAAATTAATTTAGTTTGGGAGACGAAAATGAAACTATTCGGAAGTTATCGCTCGCCCTTCGTGCGCCGTGTCGCCATCACTATGAACGAATTCGGGATGCCGTTCGAGCATATGGATGTGCCAGTGTTCGACAATCCGGATGCGGTAAACGTACATAATCCGCTGACTCGTGTCCCCACCTTGGTGCTTGATGATGGAGAAGTATTGATTGAGAGCTATGCCATGCTCGATGCGCTTGATGATATGGTCGGGTCCGAGAAAGCGCTAATCCCTGAGAGTGGAGCCGAGCGCCGTCATGTCATGCGCGTCACCGCCGCGGCTGTCGGCACTATGGATAAGACCCAGTGGGCCGCGTATGAGGCGCGTTTTCACCCGAAGGAAAAGGTTCACCAGCCTTGGATTGATCACAACGATAATCAGGTCAAAGGCGGCCTTGAATTCCTCAACGGTTTGGCGGCAGAGGCTGGTGAAAGTGGATGGCTCGCCGATGGCGAAAGCATGACCCAAGCGGATATCTCCGGTGTCGTCGCCTATGGTTTCGCCGGTCTGGCCCGCCCGAAAATGGGTGTCGCCGAGGCGTATCCGGCCTTAGCGGCTTTCGCAGCCCGGATGGAAGTAACCGCACCATTTAAGGCTTCACCACTGCCGTAATCTAGTTCCTCGGCCGGAGAGCCGAGGTCCATCGCATTCGGAATTCCTTACCCCCTGCATTCCTGGATCGCTGACGCGTGCGGGAAACAGAGGGTAAGGAATTGTGTCTAACGCCGCCGCCGATGCGGTCGGCGTTTGCCACGGCCGCGGGTCGATTTGGCGCGATCGATGAACTGTGGTTGTTTTCGGCGCACCCAGCGCACGAAACTT
>JBMYRC010000188.1:0-6482 GCA_049601975.1 Alphaproteobacteria bacterium
CGCGGATGATTTTCAGATGAGCGCTACGATTTATGCCCTTTCTTCGGGAGCAGGGCGCGCAGGTGTGGCGGTGGTACGGGTATCTGGCCCACTTGCCGGTGACGTGTTGAAGGAGCTTTCCGGTGATGTGCTACCGTCACCTCGGGCAGTACGTTTGTGCCGGGTACGGATGCCGAAAACCGGAGAGATTTTGGATGAGGGCCTTTCGGTGTGGTTTCCGTCGCCTCGTAGTTTTACCGGTGAGGACATTGTCGAATTTCATATTCATGGTGGTGCAGCGGTGGTCGCGTCCGTGCTGAGGGCAATAGGGGAGTGCGGGGGAACGAGGTTGGCAGAGCCAGGTGAGTTTACCAAACGGGCCTTCCTTAACGACAAGATGGATCTCACAGTGGCGGAAGGTCTGGCGGATTTAATTGATGCCGAGACCGAGGCGCAACGCCGGCAGGCTCGGCGTCAGGCTTCTGGTGCTTTGGGCGAGTTGTATGAGTCTTGGCGAACACGATTGATGCGCCGTCTCGCCTATGTTGAGGCGGCGATTGATTTTCCGGATGAAGAATTACCCGAGAGGATCTTAACTGATGCTCAAGCGGATATCTTGGGGTTAGAACTAAAACTTACACAACATCTTGATGATGGCAAACTCGGGGAGCGTCTTCGGTCGGGCATTGAGGTGGCTATATTAGGTCCACCGAATGCGGGTAAGTCGAGTTTAATGAATGCGTTGGCGGGACGGGACGCGGCCATTGTGTCAGAGACGGCCGGCACTACTCGGGATGTAATTGAGGTACGGTTGGATTTGGCGGGATTTCCGGTCGTTTTATCGGATACTGCGGGTCTTCGAGAGGTGGAGGAGGGCGTTGAGGCGGAAGGAATTCGACGTGCGCGGGAGCGGGGACGGTCAGCTGATATTAGAGTGGTGGTATTGGATGGATCGTTCGCTTCGGCGCGGGTTGATTCTTTATATGGAGCGGAGGATTCCTTTACTATTCTTAATAAGATAGACATTGGGCGTTGTGATGTATTGCCTGTTGAGGGTGACCTCGGGCTCTTTCCTTTGTCCGTGCGTACGGGGGAGGGAATCGCTGATTTTATATCGGCTTTAACTGAGGCCGTTCGAAACCGCTACGATGGTGGTGATGCACCGGTGATTACCCGGGCACGTCACCGGGAATCGGTGGCTGAGTGTCTTGAAGCGCTGCAGCGGGCGAAAACAGCGCGACTTCCAGAACTCGTGGCGGAGGATCTGCGGCTGGCCATGCGGGCTTTGGGGCGAATCACTGGGACATTTGATGTGGAGGATTTACTCGATATCGTGTTTCGTGACTTCTGTATCGGAAAATGATGTTTCACGTGAAACAATTACATATGTATCGGGGAAAGGTCGGCGATATTGCATTCTCTCGCTTGTCACCGGTAGTCCCAGTCCCTAAGTTCCGCCAATGAGCGACCTAGAAAGAACAGCCTGGGATGTCATTGTCATCGGCGGCGGACACGCTGGTTCGGAGGCTGCGGCCGCGGCGGCGCGGTTTGGCGCGGCGACACTCTTGGTTACCCATAAGCTCGAGACAATTGGTGAGATGTCTTGTAATCCTGCGATCGGCGGGCTTGCAAAGGGGCATCTTGTTCGGGAAATCGATGCGCTCGATGGAGTGATGGCCCGTGTCATCGATGCTGCCGGCATCCAATTTCGATTGTTGAATCGGTCGAAGGGCCCGGCGGTACAGGGTCCGCGTGCGCAGGCTGATCGAAAATTGTATCGCAATGCCATGCAAGCTTTGTTGAGGTCGGACGAGAACTTGGATCTGATGGCGGCGGAAGTGGACGATCTCGTTCTTGATCGGGAAGGGTGCGTTTGCGGTGTTGTGCTGGTCGATGGTCGTACATTAACGGCCGGTCGTGTCACCCTTACCACCGGTACATTTTTGCGCGGACTTATTCATATCGGTGATAAGAAAATTCCGGCGGGCCGAGTGGGTGACGAAGCATCCTACGGTCTTTCTCGAACGCTGGAACGTGCTGGGTTTTTACTGGGACGCTTGAAGACGGGGACACCGCCGCGCCTAGACGGGCGGACGATAGATTGGCAGAGCCTGGATGAGCAAAGAGGCGATGATCCTCCCGTGCCGTTCTCCTATTTGACTGAAAAGATTACAACACCGCAGATTTCCTGTCATATCACGGGCACAACTCCGTTGGGCCATGAGGTTATTCGGGAGAATTTAGAACGGTCCCCTATGTATTCTGGTCAGATCGAATCCACAGGCCCCCGATACTGCCCGTCCATCGAGGATAAAGTTGTGCGTTTCGCGGATCGGCATTCGCACCAAATCTTCTTGGAGCCAGAAGGGTTAGACGATCATACGGTCTACCCGAACGGTATTTCTACCTCCTTGCCGGAGGAGGTTCAACGGGCGCTGCTTGGAACAATCCCGGGATTGGAGCGCGCGACCATTCTGCGGCCCGGCTATGCGATAGAATATGATTATGTGGATCCGCGTGAATTACGCGGGAGCCTCGAGACGAAACGTATTCCAGGACTTTATTTGGCCGGTCAGATCAACGGCACGACCGGGTATGAAGAAGCGGCCGCTCAAGGGTTAATGGCGGGTCTGAATGCAGCCCGGGCAGCATCTGGCACCGAATCGCTGATTCTGGATCGGGCGGATGCGTATATTGGCGTGATGATCGATGACCTTGTTACCAAGGGAACCAATGAGCCGTACCGTATGTTTACCTCGCGCGCCGAATACCGTTTGCGCCTACGTGCGGATAACGCGGATCAGCGCCTGACATCAATTGGTTTGACGGCGGGATGTGTGAGTTCGGAACGGGAAAGGGTTTGGCGCGATAAGGAAGCGGCGCTAGGGGCGGCGCGTGCATTGGTGGCGTCTACAAAGGCAAGTCCCAATGAGTTGGCAAAGCATGGCATCGACGTGAGCCTTAATGGTGTAAGCCGTACGGCGTTTGATTTGTTGGCGATGCCAGACGTTTCCGTTGACCGGCTCGCCGGCATTTGGCCGACGCTGGCCGGAATGGCCTCGGAAATTTCGGAGCAATTAGAGATCGATGCGCTTTATGCGGGCTATCTTGTACGTCAGGAAGCGGATGTGTTGGCTTATCGCCGGGATGAGGCATTACCGCTTCCGGAAAGCCTGGATTACCAAGCGATCGGTGGATTGTCGACGGAAGTGTGTGAGAAGCTGAGGGTCTCCCAACCGGCGACTTTAGGGGCGGCGTCCCGCATTTCCGGGGTGACCCCGGCAGCGATTGTCGCTATTCTCCGTCATGTGAAACGCGGGGTTGCTGAGGTCGGTGACTGAGTATTTGACGGCTGAGCAAGTTGGCGTGCAACTCGGTGTTTCACGTGAAACACTGGAGCGACTCAAAATCTATGTTGAGCTTTTATTGAAATGGCAACGGGCAATCAACCTCATTGGACCGGGAACGGTCGCCGACGTCTGGGGCCGCCATGTGCTCGACTGCGGACAATTGATGCCTTACATTCCGAAGGACAAAACGCCCGTTGTCGATATCGGTTCGGGCGCGGGTCTGCCGGGGCTTATCTTGGCTATCATGGGCGTACCCGATATCAAGCTAGTCGAATCCGATTCGCGGAAATGCAGCTTCTTGCGCGAAGCAGCCCGAGTAACGAAAACACCTGTCGAGATCGTGGAATCACGTGTGGAACATCTCGAAAATATAGTGGCTGGGGTGATAACCGCACGCGCTTTGGCGCCACTCACCAAGCTGACTGAATTATCACAATCAGTTACTACACCGAACACAATCTATTTATTCCTTAAAGGAAAAAATTTGAAAAACGAATTGACCCACTTAAAGAATAATTGGACAATGAAATTGGAAATTCATCCGAGTGTGACCAATCCGGATGGATCCATTCTCAAAATGGAGTCCGTTGCCCGTGTCATTGCCGCTCATGATTGAAGCCAAAACGCCAATGATGGCGCCCGCCGTACACCAAACTCGCATAATCGCGGTTGCCAATCAGAAGGGTGGTGTCGGCAAGACAACGACAGCCGTCAATTTAGCGACTGCCTTGGCTGCCAATGAGTTGCGCGTGTTGTTGATCGATATCGATGCGCAGGGAAACGCCAGCACCGGGTTGGATCTGACGCAGCGGGAGGATCGTCCCACCGTCTACGATTTGTTGGTCAATGATACACCGGCCTCCGACGCAATTGTCGAAACCATCGTCCCGGGATTGGGGCTGATACCCGCATCCGTGCATCTCGCGGGAGCGGAACTCGAACTCTTGGACGCCGAGAACCGCGAGTTTCGCTTGTCGGCCGCGCTCGAGGGGCTGAACGACGAGTATGATTATGTCCTGATCGACTGCCCGCCCGCGTTGGGTCTGTTGACGTTGAATGCGCTGTGCGCCGCCGATTCGGTTTTGGTGCCATTGCAATGCGAGTTTTATGCATTGGAAGGATTGAGTCATCTCGTGCGTACCATCGAACGGGTTCGTCACAGCTTTAACCCTGAGCTTGAAATTCAAGGTGTCGTGCTGACCATGTACGATCGTCGGAATAATTTGTCGGACATGGTGGCGGCCGACGTTCGAGAGCATTTCGGCGATAAGGTCTATAAAACCGTAATTCCGCGAAATGTTCGTATTTCCGAAGCGCCGTCTTTCGGAAAACCGGTGCTGTTATACGATTGGCGTTGTGCCGGCAGCCGAGCCTACATTCATTTGGCCGGTGAAATCCTGAAGCGTGAGCGGGAGCTCGATGTATGATGACGCAACAAGGCAAACGTAAATCTTTGGGACGCGGGCTCTCGGCCTTACTCGGCGACGATTTGCCGGAGGAAAGCCCGGCTGCAGTCGGGCATAGCGACGGTAGGACCCTTCCGGTCGAATATCTTCAAACCGGTGCATTCCAACCGCGCCGGCATTTTGATCCAGATGCACTCCAGGCACTCGCCCAATCTGTGAGAGAAAAGGGTGTCCTAGAGCCAATTTTAGTACGCCGGCTGGACGACCAACAAGATCGATACGAAATCATTGCGGGTGAGCGCCGCTGGCGGGCCGCACAAACGGCAGGCCTCCACGATGTGCCGGTAATCGTTAAGGAACTCGACGATCAAGAAGCGCTCGAAATTGCGCTAATCGAAAACCTACAACGCGAAGACCTTACTGCCATCGAGGAAGCCGAAGGCTATCGCCGCCTGATGGATCAATTCGCGCGCACCCAAGAAGATTTGGCGCGTGAGATCGGCAAAAGTCGTAGCCATGTCGCCAATACGATGCGGCTCCTTGCACTGCCGGAAGACGTTCGCGATAAAGTACAGGACGACCAGTTAAGTGCCGGTCACGCGCGCGCGTTGCTCGGCGCCGAAGATCCTAGTGCGGCGGCGGCGGCGGTGATGAAAAAAGCGCTGAACGTCCGTCAAACCGAAGCCATGATTCGCCGAGAGCGAGACAGTGGGCAAACGAGCGGGTCTCGTCGCGCGGCTGATCCGGATAAGGATCCGAATACCGCAGCGCTCGAGCGAGATCTCGGTAACCTATTGGGATTAAAGGTAGAAATCGACGAACAGGGCGAATCGGGAACGCTAAAGATGCATTATCGAAGCCTCGAACAGCTCGACGACGTCCTACAACGTATTACCGGTGGGGAAAACGCTTAGAGGATTAACGGGCGCGCCGTTGTTGGCGCGCTAAACTCGCGATTTGGAGCAGGGCCCGCCCACATACCAACTCTTCCGGAATGCCCGTCCGTTTGCATTGAAGTTCCGCCTCCAGCGTTAATTGCAGTCCGCGCGCCAATGCGTTACCGCGCCAAATCTTAAGTTGGCCTTGAAATCGACGCTCCAATTTATAAAAAACCGGTGGCCGCAGGGATTTCAAAACGCGGGCGGCTTCTTCTCCTTGCGCAATTCGTACCCCTGCGCTTTCCAACTTCATCAAGTGGTTGGTGAGTGCACGGAGGATACCGACGGAGGAGGCGCCAGCTTGAAAAGAACGCATGAGAAAGAGATCGACGCCATTTGAATCTCCGTCGCCAGCGGAATAGATCAAATCATCCATGGAGTCGGCGGCGCTATCGCCGACACTGGCCATCGCTGTTTCCAAATCCACTTCGGACCCAGGCCCAGAGAACAAAGCCAGTTTTTCAATTTCACTGCGCGAGACGCCACGGTCCGACCCAAGGCGACCCACCAACCATCCGGCAGCTTCGGAGGTTATGCGAACGTCGTTTTCCGCGAGTGTTTCACGAATAACGCCATCCAGGCTGCCTGCGTCGTCGGCATAACAGGCAATTGCGGCGGCATCATCCGACTTCTCCGCGAGTTTTCGCAATGCGGATCGTGGACTGAGTTGTCCTGCTTGAAGGACGGTAAGGGCATCACCCGGGGTATTCTGGATCACCGATTCTATAATGGACGCGATATTGTCCCCGGCCTCGCGGACGCGAATCAGCCGTCGCCCCCCCATCATCGAAATCGCAGAAACCTCGTCG
>JBMYRC010000189.1:0-6427 GCA_049601975.1 Alphaproteobacteria bacterium
ATCCGGTAATAGCGCAGAAGGCGCCTTTTGGTGTCGATGTCGAAGAGGGTAAGAAATATTGGTGGTGTTCATGCGGTCTCAGCAAGGAACAACCCTTTTGTGACGGCAGCCATAAAGGCACTGGATTGGAGCCGATGGAATATAGTGCTGAGAAATCAGCCACCGTTTATTTTTGCGGTTGCAAGAACACGAAGGGCTCGCCGCTCTGCGACGGAACCCATTCCAAACTGTGAGGCCAACCGGCATTTCAACGCGATTGCGGTCCTTGGCGGTTCTGGCGGGCTTGGCGATCATCTTAGCGGGCTGCGCAGAGGATAGCCTCTTTGGTGGTGGCGGAGAATTGTCCGGACCGGCTTGTCCGCAGGTGGCGATCTTGGAAGCACCGGGCGAGCTGACGCGGTTCTCCGGCGGCAAGATAGGTAAAATTACCGACGTACTCTTCCAAGCGAAAATGGAGGTGAGGCAGGCATATTGCGATATCGAGGATAAGTCTATTTTCGTCACAGCGGACGCCATGCTCGGCGTGATCCGTGGGCCGGCCGAGACCACTGGAGAGGTTAAATTCTCTTTTTTTGTCGCGATATTAAACGGCAAAAAAGAGGTTGTTTTGCGAGAAACTTTTCCGATTGTCGTGAAGTTCGAGGAGCCGAAACGGAAGATTTTATTCGAAGATACCGTTTCTGTCGAAATCGATCGGAAAAAAAATATCGATCCTGCGACGTACACGGTTTATGCCGGATTCGAGATGACGCCCGAAGAGCTGGAATTCAATCGCCGACGCCTGCGTTAGGGCTCCCTGCTTAGTTGACATTCGCTCCGGCTCTTGTAGCCTAACTCGTGTCGGCGGGATATCGTCGGCAATATGCCCATCGACCCTTGTGGGAGAGACCCGCGTATTGCGCGGGCGCCGAAGGAGCAACCGCCCCGGAATCTCTCAGGCAAATGGACCGTAGGGGGAGGGCACTCTGGAAAGTGGCCGTGGCGACAGCCTGCGGCTCACCGAAGGTGTAAGCCGTCTCGGCGGTGACACTCTCAGGTTCCACGACAGAGCGGGGAGGTATCGTCCCAAGGTAGGGGCGGACCTCAGCCGCGCGATGTTGGAGGGACAGAATGAACGAAGACTCCCAGACTAAAGGCGAGCTGACGGATGTTCAACGCACCCCGCTGCACGCCTTGCATCAGGAGTTGGGCGGGAAATTAGTGCCCTTTGCGGGTTTCGAAATGCCCGTCCAATACCCGTCGGGCATCCTCAAGGAACACCTGCACACGCGTGCCGCCGCTGGATTGTTCGATGTCTCGCATATGGGGCAGGCGGAACTGCGGGGCGACGATGCCGCAGCACTGATCGAGACATTGGTGCCCGGGGATATCTGTGGACTCGCGTCTGGAACCACGCGCTATACCCAGCTCACGAATGACCGAGGTGGCATCCTCGACGATTTGATGGTGACGAACGGAGGCGACCGTCTGTTGTTAGTCGTCAATGCTGCGTGCAAGGCCGAGGACTTTGCCCATATTCAGGCGGCTTTGCCGTCGGGGGTTGAGCTTGTCGAACTCCCCGACCGCGCCCTGATTGCGATACAGGGCCCCGCGGCTGCATTGCTCATGGAGACGGTTGGCGAGGGAGAGCTCTCCAAGATGCCGTTTATGTCTTATACCGAATGCGTCGTCTCCGATGTCGACTGCCGGGTGTGGCGTTCCGGCTATACTGGCGAGGATGGCTATGAAATTTCTTGCACGTCGAGCGATGCCGAAGCGCTGGCCCGGCGGCTGTTGGCGCTGGACGGTGTCGCGCCCATTGGATTGGGCGCGCGGGATTCACTGCGCCTTGAGGCCGGACTTTGTCTCTATGGGCACGATATTGATCAGGCAACGACGCCGGTAGAGGCTGGTCTTCTATGGTCGATTGGCAAACGGCGGCGTACCGAGGGCGGATTCCCAGGTGCTGCAATCGTCCAGCAACAAATCGCCGATGGCGTGACCCGACGCCGTATCGGAATCAAGCCGGAAGGGCGGGCGCCCATGCGCGAACACACCAAACTGTTCGATAGTGAGGGCGCGCCGATCGGTGAGGTTACCAGTGGCGGGTTTGGTCCGAGCGTCGGCGGACCCGTTGCGATGGGATATGTGGAGACCCGACGCGCCAAAGCCGATACGCCGATTACGGCGGAGGTGCGGAGCAAGATGCATGACGCGACGGTGGTTCGCCTGCCGTTCGTCGAACAGCATTATTACCGAGGTTAATCAGGGGAGAGGCAATCATGGGCGAAGTTAAATACAGCGAAGATCACGAATGGATCAGCATCGAGGGTGATGTGGGTACGGTTGGCATTACTGGATTCGCACAGGAGCAGCTGGGCGACATCGTCTTTGTTGAATTGCCGGAGGCGGGCACCGCGCTTGGAAAAGGCGATCAGGCCGGTGTCGTCGAATCGGTAAAGGCGGCATCGGAGATTTACGCGCCGGTGGCCGGAGAAATCGTTGAAGCGAATGATATATTGGCGGACACGCCGGAGACAGTGAACGCGGCGGCGGAAAGCGGCGGTTGGTTCTTTAAAATTAGGCTTGCGGACATGACCGAATTAGACGGCCTCATGGATGAAGCGGCCTACAAAGCCTTTATAGCCTAGTTCGACCGCCTTTCAGCGAAAACTGCAGGAGCATTATCGCCATGCCGAGTAGCGTTCAATCTCTTCACGAATTGGAACAAACCGACGATTTCATCTCCCGTCACGTCGGGCCTCACGCGGCTGATACCACCGCTATGCTAGAGCATATTGGAATGGCGTCACTGGACGCGCTGATCGACGCGGCTGTGCCGGCAACGATTCGCGACATGTCGCCGATGGATTTGCCGCCAAGCCGGACCGAGGCCGACGTTTTGTCGGAACTCCGTGAGATGGCACAATCCAATACTGCGGGTAAATCGCTGATCGGCATGGGCTATTACAACTGCATCACGCCACCGGTGGTCTTACGGAACGTGATGGAAAACCCTGGTTGGTACACCGCCTATACCCCCTATCAGCCGGAAATTTCACAAGGCAGACTCGAAGCTTTGTTGAACTTCCAGACCATGGTGGCTGACCTGACGAGGATGGAGATCGCCAATGCGTCGTTGCTCGATGAAGCGACGGCGGCGGCGGAGGCCATGACCATGTGCCGCCGGGTCGGCAAGGTGAAAAGCGATCGTTTCTTTGTCGCCGCTGATTGCCATCCCCAAACCATCGCCGTCCTGCGGACCCGCGCTGCGCCTCTTGGTATCGAGTTGGTGGTCGGCGACCCGTTTGCAGACTTGGACACCTCCAATGTCTATGCCGCGTTGCTGCAGTATCCGTCGAGCGATGGCAAAGTTTACGACTACCAAAAACTATCGGATAACTTGCATGGGGCGGGCGCCATGCTTGTCGTCGCCACCGACCTAATGGCGTTGACCTTATTGAAGCCGCCCGGCGAATGGGGGGCGGATATTGCGGTCGGCAGCGCACAGCGTTTCGGCGTGCCCCTTGGTTTCGGCGGGCCACACGCGGCATTTTTCGCGACATCGGATGCCCATAAGCGCGCGATGCCGGGCCGCCTCGTCGGCGTGTCGATCGACACCGCTGGACGCCCGGCCTTGCGACTTGCCCTGCAGACGCGCGAGCAACATATCCGGCGAGAGAAAGCGACCAGCAACATTTGTACGGCGCAGGTCCTATTGGCGGTGATGGCAGGTTGTTATGCAGTCTATCACGGGCCTGAGCGCCTTCGCACGATTGCGGAACGCGTGCATCGGATGACGTGGATCCTGGCTTCGGGGTTGTCGCAAGCAGGGATCAAGATTAAGAACGAGTACTATTTCGATACTTTGACCCTTGGTGTGGACGCGGCGGGCCCGATCCACGAGCGCGCCCATGCCGCTGGATATAATCTGCGGCAGATTGATGAGAATCATGTGGGTGTGTCGCTCGACGAAAGCACGACGCGCGCCGATATTGCGGCGTTGTGGTCGATCTTCGAGACAGGGAAAGACGTCTCCGACATTGCATCGCTCGACGGCGAACAGGCGAGTGGTCTGCCATCCGAGTTACGCCGCGCGTCAGGGTATTTGGAGCATCCGGTCTTTCATCAACATCATTCCGAGACGGAAATGCTGCGGTATCTGCGCCAACTACAGCAAAAGGATATCGCGCTCGACCGTTCGATGATCCCGCTCGGTTCCTGCACCATGAAGCTGAACTCGACGACGGAAATGATCCCGGTGACCTGGCCGGAATTCGCGAATGTCCATCCCTTTGTGCCCTTGGATCAAGCCGAAGGCTTTATCCGGCTGACAAAGGGGTTGGAGGATATGCTGTGCAAAATCACCGGCTTCGATGCGGTCTCCTTGCAGCCGAATGCGGGCTCGCAAGGGGAATATGCGGGGTTGCTGGCGATCCGGGGCTATCATGAAAGCCGGGGTGAGAAAGACCGGGACATCTGCCTGATACCGAGCTCCGCTCATGGTACCAATCCGGCAAGCGCCGTGATGGCCGGCATGCGGGTCGTGGTGGTCGGCTGCGATGAGAACGGCAATATTGATGTCGATGACTTAACCGCAAAGGCAGTGGAACATACCGTCTCGCTGGCTGCGTTGATGGTGACATATCCATCGACCCACGGCGTGTTTGAGGAAAGCATCGTTGATATCTGCGATATCGTGCACCGCCATGGCGGACAAGTGTACATGGATGGTGCGAATTTAAATGCCTTGGTGGGTGTCGCACGGCCGGGAGGTTTCGGTCCGGATGTGGCGCATCTCAATTTGCATAAGACCTTCTGCATACCCCATGGCGGCGGCGGCCCCGGCGTCGGGCCGATCGGCGTGCGCGCTCATTTGACAGCCTTTCTGCCGGGCCATTCGCACCTCGAGGGTGCCGCGGCCGACAGTAGTCCGGTTTCGGCAGCGCCGTGGGGCAGTGCCGGTATTTTGGCGATCTCCTGGGCCTATATCGCACTGATGGGAGCGAATGGGTTAAAGCGCGCGACCGAAATCGCGATCCTAAACGCTAATTACATGGCGCAGCGGCTCAAGCCGCATTTTCCCGTCCTCTACAAAGGGGCCAACGGACTCGTGGCCCATGAATGTATTATCGATGTCAGGCCGCTTAAGGACGCAGCCGATGTCAGTGTCGAGGATATCGCCAAACGGCTGATGGATTATGGGTTCCATGCGCCGACGATGTCATGGCCGGTGGCCGGAACTTTGATGATCGAGCCGACCGAAAGCGAATCGAAGGCAGAGCTCGACCGGTTCTGCGATGCGATGATCTCGATTCGCGAGGAAGTACAGCGGATCGAGTCCGGCGACTACGATCAGGAGAACAATCCCCTATCGAACGCTCCCCATACGGTCGATGACGTAATGGGCGATTGGGATCGTTCATACGACAGAGAGACGGCGGCCTATCCCGCCCAATCACTGCGCGACGATAAGTATTGGCCTCCGGTGAACCGGATCGATCAGGTGTACGGGGACCGCCACTTGGTCTGTTCCTGCCCGCCGCTTGATGCGTACTTGGATGCGGCGGAATAGACTTAGAAAATATTCTCTTCGTCGCCGACCAGGTTGGTCAATGCGGACATATTGCTCCGCAAGGCCCGGCGATTAATGAGCTTCTCCTGTGCCATTCCGGGAAAATCAGTGAAGTTAATGATGTTCCAGCCGATCAACAGATCGATTAAATCCTCGGTGATCCGCGCCATCTCCAATTCCGATGCATCGAGTTGTCGGAGGGCTGTACCGTCGATATTTCCGAACGCTTCGCTACCGTCATCGGTAATGTCTGTCTCAGGTTGGGCGGGTGGCGGCGGTGCCTCGGCCTCCGACGCTTCCGCTATTTCCGAAGCCGCACGATCATTGGACCGTGCATGTGCCGAATCGACGCCTTCAAGATCAAAACCGCCGCTAAATTAATCGTTTTCGAAGGATTCGTGTGGAATGTCGTCGGGGAGGGAGAATTCCGTGTCCACATCTTCGTTTGTCGCTTTTTGTTCCAAGGGGACGTTCGGCGCTGGGCCCGGTTCGAACACAGCGGCGCCATCTTACCCAACATTCACAAATTCCTGGGATTCGTCATAGAGCGCAACGTCATAGTCCGGTGGCGGTATATAGGGGGCGTCGATCTGTGGTTCCGCGTAATCGTACGATTCAACCACGGCGTCCACGAGCGGTACCCAGGAATTTTAAGAGCTCAGGGTTGTTCGCGCGGACACGCTCCTTCGCGTCACGGCTTGGCCGGTCGAAGACGGCGGAAATTTGTCCTGCTGCTGTGTGCTTCACATAGGGCACGGCTCAATCGATTCAATCGCGGGTATCGTCAAATTGGATAGTAAGGGGGCACATCGCAGCTGACAACGCGGTAGAGGGTCCAAGAAAAAAGCCCCGCGATGCGGGGCCTTGATCAAA
>JBMYRC010000190.1:0-6419 GCA_049601975.1 Alphaproteobacteria bacterium
TCCCACACCAATTTCATCAGCTTGATCCGATCTTCCGCCGAGCGACCATCCGCCGAGACTTGGACGCTTTCGGCAATCGCCGCCAGTTCGGGGTTCCGCATATCCTCGATCGAAGAGGGCAACATGATCAGCGCGCCGCCGGAAAGCTCCCGCAGCGTGTTGATCATCAGAGGGTAGTATTCCTGAGTGAGGGTCTGCGCCGCGTAGACGGCATGCCGGTCAGGGACGAAGTATTTTCCCCATTGGCTGCCTTTGGCCTCCATACCCCACATCATATTTTCGACCGCGGCCGCTTGCGCTGCCATCTTGCCGAGTGATTCCGCGACTGCCGGCAGCTTGACCGTGCCGATGGTTTCGCACACTGCGCGGGCCAAACCCGCGAGGAATTTCAGCTTCACGGTCAGCCTTATTTGCGCCTGATAGTTCTGATAGATATGGCCCGGCGTGTCATGGAACTGGCGGCGACACATCTCCGGGTCACGGTGCACGAAGACTCGCTCCCACGGCACTTTCACGTCGTCGAAATACATCAACGCGTCATTCTCGTCGTACCGCGATGACAGCGGGTTATCGTAATAAGCGCCCGCATGCTGTTCATAGGATTTCCGCGACAGCACCTTCAATCCCTTGGTTGCCATGGGAATAGCAAAACAGCTGGCGTAGTCGACCTCGTCCGGGCGCAGCGGTTGCAGATGCGCCACGAACACTTCGTTCGCCATGATCGAGCTGGTGCCAAGCATCTTCGCACCCCGCACGGTGATCCCTTCGCTATCCTCATCAACGACCTTCAACATTGGATCGTTATTGCCGAGCTCGCTCGCGGATTTGGAGCGATCGACCTGCGGATTGATGATGACGTACGTGAGGAACAAATCATTGTCGCGGGCGTGAACATAATAGTCCCAATAGGCCTTGGCGCGATCGCTGTCATAGGCCTCGAACAGGTCGCGCCCCATCAGCTGGCCTGTGACGGCGGATGCTAGATGATCCGGCGAACGGCCCATAAAACCGCCATGCTGTTCCGCCCACAACACCAATGCTTCGCGGCGTTGCACCAAGTCCTCATAGGATTCGGGCATCTGCCAGGCCCGGTTCACGCGCCGCCCATTGGTCGGCGATTCGAAGGTCATCGCTTCTGCGTTCACGGGATCAGCCTGATAATCGTAAAGACCGGCGGCGGTCTGAATGGAATTGCGAAAGGCTGGATGTTCCGTCGCGTCGCCGACCAATTCTCCTTCGATATAGACGGTGCGATTGTCCTTCAGGCTCGCGATATGCTCGGCGGCGTTCTTAATCGGCAGGGCGGACATCGGGAACCTCGTCGTTGAAAACCTCAAACCCCATTGTGATTCCCGCGAGGGTGGGAATCCAGCCCGATGCTAGTTCAGGAACGTCCGGTAGGCCGGATTTTCCGTCTCACGGAAGCTCGGATAGCCCAAGGTCTCGAGAAAAGACTGGAATTCGCTCTCGTCCGACTCCGGTACCTGCACGCCGCAGAGCACACGGCCAAAAGCAGAGCCGTGATTACGGTAATGGAACAAGCTGATGTTCCAACGTTCGCCCATATGGGTGAGGAAATTCATTAAGGCGCCCGGTCGTTCCGGAAACTCGAACCGGTAGACCTGTTCGTCGCCGTTATTGCCCGGTTGCCCGCCGACCATGTGGCGGATATGCAACTTCGCCATGTCGTTCTCGGTGAGGTCGCGGACCGTATAACCGTTCTTACGCAGCGTCTTCAGGATGAGCGCGCGTTCCGAATCACCCTCCGACAATCCGACACCGACGAATATCTGAGCCTCCGCCTGATCCGAATACCGGTAATTAAACTCGGTCACACTACGTTTCCCGAGAATTTGGCAAAATTTACGGAAACTACCCTTCACTTCCGGAATCGTAACCGCAAACAGCGCTTCCCGCGACTCGCCGATCTCCGCGCGTTCGGAGATATGCCGCAAACGGTCGAAATTCACATTGGCGCCACTGTTGACCGCAATCAATGTCTTGTCCGCCAGCCTCTTCCGCGCGGCATAGATCTTCATACCAGCAACGGCGAGCGCGCCCGACGGCTCCGCGATAGCCCGCGTGTCATCAAACAGATCCTTCACCGCCGCGCACATCTGATCGACGTCGACGAGCACTACCTCATCGATGAGTTTGCGCGCCAATCGGAACGTCTCCTTGCCGACCTGCGCCACTGCTACGCCATCGGCGAAAATACCAACCTGGTCGAGGACGACCCGCCGTCCCTTTTTTAGCGAATGGTACATAGAAGCGGAATCGACCGCCTCGACGCCGATGATTTTGATCTCGGGCCGGATGGTTTTGACATAGGCCGCCACCCCCGCCGCCAACCCGCCGCCGCCGATGGGCAGGAAGATCGCGTGGATATCGCCCATGTGCTGGCGCAAGATTTCCATCCCGACCGTGCCCTGCCCCGCGATCACATCCGGATCGTCGAAGGGATGCATCAAGGTCAGGCCCTTCTTCTCGATGATCTCCAACACTCGGGCGTATGCAGAGGCGAAATCGTCACCGTGCAGGATTACCTTCGCACCCCATTTCCGGACCGCACTGACCTTAATCTCCGGTGTCGTCTGCGGCATCACAATGGTCGCCGAGACCTTCATGCGCGCCGCAGCCAGCGCCACCCCTTGCGCGTGGTTGCCGGCCGATGCCGCGATCACGCCTTTCTTGCGGGCGGCTTCCGGCAGGTTCACCAGTTTGTTGTAGGCCCCGCGAAGCTTGAAGGAGAAAACCGGCTGCAAATCCTCGCGCTTGATGAGCACACGGTTGCCAATGCGCACGGACAAACCGGGCGCCGCATCGAGTGGCGATTCGATCGCAACGTCATAGACGGGCGCGTTAAGAATTTTGTTCAAGTATTTTTGCGGCACCGAACCCTAGCCTCCGGATTTCCGTTGCGTCGGGTGACTTAACCCAACAAGGACGCCAAGACAATGCGACCCCTGGACACGGTTATGGTTTCGATGGATCCGAATCGCTCTATACTCTTCCCAAGAAGAGTATAATCCATCGCCATTTCCGTCAGCTTGGGAATGGCTTCGGGTTAGCATCTAAAGGAGTGAAGCCATGTCAGCGTTACCAAAGCTCGACGATATTTCGATGCCGGACAGCACCATCGAAGGGCCATCCGCTTGGTACGGACCTGACATGGACGCCAATACCGAGTGGCTGCGCCCGTTTTCCGACACCGAACTCGCGGAACTTGATGACGCCATGCGGGCTGCCAAGGCGCGCGGCGACGGTGTGATCGATATCACGCGGGGCAATTTCAATTTGCCGACACTGGGCCCGGTCTTGAATGATACCCGCGAAGAATTGCTCGAAGGACGCGGCTTCGTTTTGCTGCGCGGTATTCCTGTCGAGCGCTATTCCATCGAAGAATCGGCGATGATCTATTACGGGATCGGCGCGCATCTGGGCTATGGCGTGCCACAGAACGGTAAAGGCCACGTGCTTGGGCATGTAAAAGACCTCGGCTACGACCACGAAGACACCAATGTGCGCATCTATCAGACTGCGGTGCGGCAAACTTTCCATACGGATGGTTGCGATTTCGTATCACTGTTGTGTTTGAAGCCGGCGAAAAGCGGTGGGCTGTCCAGCATTGTCTCCTCCGTGACGATGTTTAACGAAATGTACAAACGGCGCCCGGATCTGGCGGCAGTGTTGTTCCGCCCTCTCGCCGTAGATCGCCGAGGCGAAGTGCCGGAAGGCTATAAGGGCTATTTCGACATGCCGCCATTCAATTGGTTCGCGGGCAAGCTTTCGACCTATTACGTGCGCCGCTACATCCAGTCAGCGGAACGCTTCGACGATGTCCCGAACCTGTCTGAGGAGACACTGGAAGCGCTCGACTTGTTCGACGAGCTGGCGAATGATCCGGCATTGCGCCTCGACATGGAGTTCAAACCCGGCGATATCCAGGTATTGCACAACCATCAAATCCTGCACGACCGCACCGCCTACGAGGATTGGGCGGAGCCGGAACGCAAACGCCACTTGTTGCGACTTTGGCTGAGCCCCAAAGGTGCCCGTCCGCTTCCGGAGCACTTCATCCCGCGCTACAGTTCGATCACGCCGGGCGACCCAGGCCGAGGCGGCATTCGCACACCGGGCCAAGTCTTGAACGCGCCCTTGGATGCGGTTTGATGCGGATCGACGGCCGCGCGGCTATCGTCACCGGGGCCGCGTCGGGGATCGGCAAAGCGTCAGCGCAGCTCTTCGCTTCGGAAGGCGCAAATGTGTTAGCGGTCGACCGCCCGGGGACGCCGCTCTCGGAAGTACATGCGGAACATTCCCGTATCTCCATTTTGGAGCAGGACGTCACAGATGATGACGCACCCGGCATTATCGTCGACACGGCGATTGAGCGATACGGGCGCCTCGATATTCTGTTCAACAACGCCGGCATCTCGCGCCGCGCAATTGTCGGTGAGCAAACGGAAGAAGATTGGAACCTGACACTGTCGGTCAATCTGACCGCGCAATTTCGCCTCGCGACGGCGGCGGTCCCCCATTTGAAGGAATCGCCCGCCGGACGGATCGTCAACACGGCCTCTGTCATGGCGCGTATGACCGATTACGGTCTCGCCGCCTATAGTGCGTCGAAGGCTGGTGTCGCCGGGATGACCCGCGCCTTGGCGCTCGACCTTGGGAAGTTCGGTATCACCGCGAATTATATCGAACCCGGGGCCATTCAAACAGGCATGACCCAGGCTGCATTCCAGGACGATGACATCGCGGCGGTCTGGGCCAAGAAAGCGGCGCTCCGTCGCCTGGGTGAGCCCATCGACATCGCCCGAGCAGCGCTGTTCCTGGCGTCAGACGATGCCGGCTTCGTCTCCGGCCACGGCCTCACGGTCGATGGCGGATTGACCCTCAGAACATAGGAGACTCGACATGAAAGGAATTGTCGTTTGCCCACAACCGCGCGCGGCGGATGTCGGCGCGGAAATCTTAAACGCGGGCGGCAATGCCTTCGACGCGGCGGTCGCAACCGCTTTCGCGCAGATGGTTGTCGATCCGTTCATGTGTGGCCTCGGCGGCATGGGTAGCTTTCAATTCTTCGATGCGGAGAGCGGCGAGAACGGCATGATCGATTTCCACGCGCGCGCCGGGTCCCTGGTGACGCCTGAGATGTGGATGCACGACGTACGCGGCCGGACAGAGATATCGGGCTATACGATCTTTGACGATTTCCGCAGCGAGCTCGGATATACCTCGATCCTGACGCCAGGAACGGTCGCCGGTTTCGGCGAAGTCCACGAGCGTTTCTGCACCAAGCCGCTGGACGAACTCGTGGCACCAGCTGCGCGGCTCGCTCGCGACGGCACAGCGGTCGGATGTTTCGCCCACGACTTTCTCTCACGTCCCATGATGGCGGGGGTGCCGGGAGGGGTGCAGCGGGTCTCGGCCACACAAGAATGCAAACGTATCCACCTGAAAGCGGACGGTGCTCTCTTCCCCGTCGGCGAAGTTCACCGGAATCCGGATATGGCGCGCACCTTCGAGCGGATTGCCGCCGAGGGACCGGGCGGTTTCTATCGCGGTGAATTGGCCGCCGATATCGCCGCCGACCTATCCGTGAACGGCTCGTTCGTGACAGCGGATGATTTAGCCCAGTTCAAGACCCGGACGGGCGACCCTGTGAAAGGCCGCTACCGGAGCTATGACGTTTCCTCGAACCCACCGCCGGGCAGTGGGGTCACTTTGATCCAGATGCTGCAAATACTCGAACATTTTGATTTGGCGGCGGAAGGCCACGGCTCGGCAGGTCACATCGATCTGGTCGCCCGCGCCATGGCGGCGGCGCATACGGATCGCAACGAATACCTCGCCGATCCCGACTTCGCCGACGTGCCGGTCGATATGCTGGCATCGCAAGAGCGCGCGGCGGAATGGGCGGAGAAGATCAAGGCGGGCGAATTCCTCGGTGACGGCAAGGAAGAACCGCCGTCCTGCACCACCCATATTTCGATCTATGATGAGCTTGGAAACGCAGTCTCCTGCACCCATACCCTCGGCACCGGCTCGGGTGTGATCACACCAGGGATGGGTTTTGTCTACAACAATTCGATGAAGCTATTCGACCCCTATCCCGGCAGCAGAAATTCAATTGAAGTCGGGAAAGCACGCACGACCGGCATGGTGCCGACGATGCTGCTCCGCGACGGCAAGCCCGCCATCGTCGTCGGCGCGCCGGGCGGCAGCGTCATCATCAGCGCTGTCCTGCAATCGATCCTCAACATCGTTGATTTCGGCATGTCGCCGGTCGAGGCAGTGACCGTGCCCCGCATCCATTGTGAGGGCGGGGCCATTCACGCAGAAGCGCGGGTGCAAGGGTCAGTCTGCCGACAATTAACGGATATGGGGCACGAGGTGAAACAAAGCGCGGT
>JBMYRC010000191.1:0-6257 GCA_049601975.1 Alphaproteobacteria bacterium
ACATCATATGTCAGCAATCGGTCACTCGAGATTTCATTTTGCACGTCCTCGATATGACGGTTGAAGGCAGCAATGAGATAATCCCGGTCGCCCAAGCGCTCTTCGAAGGTCCGCCGCGTGATGATTTTGTAAGTCATTTCACGCCGATCACAAAGAATACCGGTTGGCATATTGGACACACCTTGTAAGGTCGCTAAGATCGTCGCTTGGGTACTTTTTAGCCAATACTCTGCTGAGCGGGTGGATGACAAGACCTTGGCGTCGGATTAGAACGCGGTCAATTCTCGCCAGTAGTATGTCGCGAGCCAATCAACGCACGCCTCGTATCCGGCAAACAGCGCGTCCCAATCGGTCAAGCCCGTCTTCATCGCTTATTGCCAATAGAGCAGATGATCTAAATTCTCGTGCAATTCGATCATGTGATAGCACGGCCCGAATCCCAACTGCTCCAAAGCGGCCTTCAATGATTTCGTTCCGGTCCGCCCAAATCCTGCGCCGACGACTTTCAGGGTCATGACATCAACTCCGCAGCGGCGGGCATTTCCCGTGGCACAGCGGAAATAATGACCACGGCCTGGGCCAGCGGGAAATCGTCGGTAATCGTCAGGTCGATCTGCGCCACCATGCCGTTGGGCACCAATGTGTCGAGCCGTTCCTTAGCGCCGCCGGTCAGTGACATGGTGGGTTTGCCCGACTTCAAGTTCACAACACCCAGATCGCGCCAAAAGACGCCACGCCGGAATCCGGTACCCAGCGCCTTCGAACAAGCTTCCTTCGCGGCGAAACGCTTTGCATAGCTGGCAGCCCGGTTGGTTCGGCGCTTGGATTTCCGTTGTTCCGTTTCTGTAAATATTCGATTTACAAACCGCTCGGGAAATCGCTCGAGCGTTTTTTCTATGCGCCGAATATCGATAAGATCGCTGCCGATGCCGAGAATCATCAAGCGGATTGCTCGCCTTGCACGTCGGCGCGGGCGCGTTCCATCAACGACCGCATGCGGTTTATCGTATTATCGAGACCACCAAAAATAGCTTCGCCAATCAGGAAGTGCCCAATGTTCAGCTCAACAATTGTTGGAATTCCAGCGATCGGTGCAACCGTATCGAATGAAAGTCCATGCCCCGCATGACATTCGAGACCGATGGCCTCCGCATGCGCCGCCGCTACTTTGACACGTTCCAACTCCGCTTCTCGAGCTGCGCCCTCTTCGACTTCGCAATAGCTACCCGTATGCAGTTCGACTACCGGCGCACCGAGCGATACGGCGGCATCGAGCTGTGCTTTATCCGGATCGATAAAGAGAGACACCCGAATGCCGGCATCCAAGAGATCGCGCACAAAGGGCTGCAAGTGGTTATGGCCGCGGACCGCATCGAGACCGCCTTCCGTCGTCAGCTCCTGGCGTTTTTCCGGCACGATACAGGCAGCATGCGGTTTGTGGCGTAGCGCTATTTCCACCATTTCCCGTGTCGCCGCCATTTCAAAGTTTAGTGGAAGTTCAAGGTCCGAAGACAGACGGGCAATATCGTCGTCCGATATGTGGCGACGATCTTCGCGTAGATGTGCGGTAATACCATCGGCACCGGCCTTAGCCGCAAGGAGGGCCGCCCTCACCGGGTCCGGATGCGCAATGCCGCGCGCATTACGAATCGTCGCCACGTGATCGATATTAACGCCTAACCTCAGATACCGTTTCGTTTGCATGAACTTGGTCTCCAAATATTGCGAACAATCGCAATCTTAGCCCCGTTGGCGTTCAACCGCGTGAATGACCGAACTCGCCCGCAAGGCAGCAATGATATTCGTCAACTGTTTCACATCGAGGACCTCGATGTCGACCAACAACTCGAAGAAATCCGCCGAGCGGTTCGTGACTTTCAAATTGGATATATTACCGCCGTCCCGGCCAATCACCGTCGACAACGTCCCGAGACTTCCCGGCGTATTTGCAAGGATTGTGTGAATGCGGGCCGTATGTTCGAATCCGTTCGTTCCTTCCTGCTCCCAAGCCACATCGAGCCACCGTTCCGGCGCTTCCTGAAAGGCTTCCAAGGTATCGCAATCGATGGTGTGGATGGTCACCCCTTTGCCCGTCGTGACGATCCCGACGATCCGGTCACCCGGCAACGGGTGACAGCATCCGGCGAAATGCACCGCCATGCCCGGGATGAGCCCCTTGATCGGAATGGCGTGCGATTTCTTTTTCTGTTTTGGGCGGACCTCATCAATGGAAACAACATTCTTTTGACCGTCGCGGCCCTTGGCGCCCGGATAGACGGCTTCCAAAATTTCGCGGCCGGTCAACACTCCTTCACCAACCGAGGCATAAAGTTCGGTCTCATCCTCGACGTCGAGTTTCTTCAGAACGCCCTTAATCGCCTTGCGGGTCAATTCATAACCGTCACGGCTAAAGGCTTTCTCGACGATCTCGCGGCCCAAGTTTTCGTATTGTTCAAGTCGTTGGCTGCGGATGAACCGACGAATGCAGGCGCGCGCTTTGCCGCTGGCCACGAAGGCCTCCCATGCGGGTGACGGGGTCTGCGCTTTAGAAATGGTAATTTCAACCTGATCGCCGTTCTTCAAGCGAGTGCGCAACGGCATAATGCGGCCGTTGATCTTTGCCGCGACACAAGTATTGCCGATATCCGTATGGATAGCGTATGCGAAATCGACGGGTGTCGCATTGAACGGTAACGCAAACAAGTCGCCTTTCGGCGAGAAACAAAAGACTTGATCGGCAAACATCTCGAGCTTGGTATGCTCGAGGAACTCTTCCGGCTCCGCAGCATGTTCCAGTATTTCCAACAGTTCGCGCAGCCAACGGTACTGCATGCCGTCCTTCGATGGCCCGGGCTCGCCTTGTTTATACTGCCAATGCGCGGCTACACCGAGTTCAGCCACTTCGTGCATCTCAGGGGTTCGGATTTGCACCTCGACCCGCTGGTTTTGCGGCCCCATCACACCGGTATGAATCGATTTGTAGCCGTTCGGTTTCGGGGTCGAAATGTAATCCTTAAACCGGCCCGGCACGACCTGATATTGACTGTGGATCACTCCGAGTGTCCGGTAACAACTCTCCACATCGTCAACAATAATTCGGAACGCGACAATATCCGACAATTGTTCAAACTCGACTTCCCGGCGCTGCATTTTCCGCCAGATGGAATACGGTTTCTTCTCGCGGCCCAAGACTTTGGCAACAATCCCCTCTTCGGCGAGCGTCTCCTTCAACTCCTCAACGACGAGTCCGACAAGATCATCGCCACGTTCGCGCAAAAACCCCAGCCGATTCACGATCGATGCCCGCGCATCCGTGTTCATCTCCTGAAAAGCGAGATCTTCCAACTCGTCTTTCCAATCGCGAATTCCAATTCGCTCCGCCAACGGTGCGAATATATCCATCGTCTCGCGCGCTATCCGTACGCGTTTTTCCCGATTGGTGATATAAAACAAGGTCCGCATGTTGTGGAGCCGGTCGGCCAGCTTCACCAACAAGACGCGGATATCTTCCGACATCGCCAAAAGCAGCTTGCGGAAATTCTCCGCCTGTATCGTTTGATCCGATTGCAGTTCCAGTTGACCGAGTTTGGTCACACCGTTAACCAAACGAGACACCTCGTCTCCGAATAGATGCTCAATATCCTCCAAGGTCGCAACCGTGTCCTCTACGGTGTCATGCAGAAGACCCGTGATGATGGACGCGGTATCCAGCTTTTTCTCAGATAGAATGCCTGCAACTTCAACAGGATGTGAGAAATACGGGTCGCCTGACGCGCGCTGCTGGCTGCCATGTGCCTTCATGGAAAAAACATAGGCGCGATTGAGTGCATCCTCATCCGCGCCTGGATCGTAACCCCGAACTTTCTCAACCAATTGGAACTGTCGCATCATGCCGGCCTTCTCCTTCGGCATGACGCCGCGGCGCCCTTCAGGTTACCTCAACGCAGCCCGATCAAACAACTAGTCGTCGATGATATCTTCCGAACTGTAGTACGAGTTCTTATCGTCGATGCTGCTGGAGCCTGAAACCGCGACACCCATACCTGCTTCGTTGGCCAAGGAGGCAGCGGTCATCATCTCGATTTCGTCATCTTCCTCGGGCTCATCAACCTCGATATGCTTTTGCAGGCCTCGGACCAATTCTTCGCGCAATTCATCCAACGGCACGGTCTCATCCGCGATTTCCCGCAAAGCGCAAACGGGATTCTTATCATCATCCCGCTCAACGGTCAGGACGGAACCCGACGAAATCTCGCGACTGCGTTTGGCCGCCAACATGACAAGTTCAAAACGATTGGGAATGCGCTCGACGCAATCTTCGACGGTGACACGGGCCATGGGTGCTCGCTCTCATAAAAAATTCTGCTGAATTAGTCGATTAACATATGTAATAAACCTGCCAATACAAGGTAAAAATGGTGATGAGATGCCATTTCCATAAGAAATTTGAACGGCTTATGCGGCGTGATTAGCTAATAATTTACGCCGTCCTCTTGCAGCGTGTTCAAGCGCCACCTAAGTAACAAGAATACGGAAGTATGGTCCCGACAGTCAGCAAACTGAACCAGGCCATCATATTTTATTTACCTGATTGTAACGGATAATATTTAATGGCTATCGATATTCATAACGACGAGAAAATTGCATTATTCATCGATGGGGCAAACCTATATGCGGCCGCAAGGGCGTTGGGCTTCGATATCGATTACAAGAAATTACTTGAAGTATTCCGGAAACGCGGCCGCCTCATTCGTGCGCTTTATTATACTGCGCTGGTGGAAGATCAGGATTATTCACCAATTCGACCTTTGGTGGATTGGCTCGACTATAACGGCTTCACCATGGTGACGAAGCCGACCAAAGAATTCACCGATTCCTTCGGCCGCCGTAAGATCAAAGGTGATATGGATATCGAACTGGCCATCGACATGATGGAAATGGCGCCGCATTTGGATCACGTCATTCTGTTCTCGGGCGACGGCGATTTCCGCCGCCTCGTCGAGGTTGTGCAACGCAAAGGCGTCAAGGTCAGTGTCGTCAGCACCGTTAAGTCCTCACCACCGATGGTGGCGGACGAATTGCGCCGCCAAGCTGACCAATTTATCGAGTTGCAAGATCTCGCCTCCGAGATCAGCCGCGCGCATCAGCCGCGCCAAGATCATGACGATCTCGAAGACGAATTTTACGACGACTACGACGACGAACCGATCATCGAAACCGTTTGATTTCCTAGAGCCATGTCATTGGAACTCCCAGGCCGGGACTGCGCGCTTTGCCCTCGCCTGGTCGAATTCCGCCTACAAAACCGCGATGTATATCCGGATTTCCACAATGCGCCGGTCGATAGTTTCGGACCTTTGGACGCGCAAATGCTCGTCGTTGGGCTCGCGCCGGGGCTGAAGGGCGCAAATCGGACAGCACGCCCCTTCACCGGCGATTTCGCGGGCGATTTGCTCTATCCGACACTCTCTACATTCGAATTTGCGACGGGCACCTATGGCGCACAACCGGATGACGGTCTCGAATTGCGCGATTGCCGGATCACGAACGCGGTGCGATGCGTGCCGCCGCAGAACAAACCGGTCGGCGCAGAAATCAATACCTGCCGACCATTTCTGATCGACGAGATTGCCGCCATGGACCAGCTAAGGATAATCCTGGCGTTGGGATCCATCGCACATAATTCGGTAATCCGGACGTTAGGGCACAAACAAAGCGCCTATAAGTTTGGTCATGCCGCTGTCCATGACTTACCGGACGGCCCCCTGGTGATCGACAGCTATCATTGCTCGCGCTACAACACGAACACCGGTCGACTGAGGACGGAAATGTTCCACGATGTGTTCCGATTAATCCGCGAACGGCTCGATTGATCAGAACTTCTGGCCGATTACCTTGCGATTGGCGTTGATGCGGCGCAGATCTTCGATGCCCTCAATGACTGCCGCAGCACCGGGAATTTCATGATCTTCCGCCTCTAGTTCCTTCATATTGACCCAACCCGCATACACATGCGCGGTCCGGTCGGTAATAATTCCCGCCGAGATCAATGTCTTGGCAAGCACGCGGAAGACATTATTGCCGTCCTTCAATTCGTCGCGGCGTTCATCATCGTTATAGGTCTCGCGCACGGCGTCGCGTACCCATTCCCAATCAAGGCCGAATTGCGCGTAGAGGACGCGTTTTTGGCGCACGTTAACCAGGTTGAATAATAGGGATTCGAAACACCCCGCCGCCCAATCTTCGACTTTGTCGCG
>JBMYRC010000192.1:0-5992 GCA_049601975.1 Alphaproteobacteria bacterium
GAGACCGTCTCGTAGGCAGCGTCACGGATCAGGTGATCATCGGTCTCTGCGCTGGTACGTACTTCATCAGGCATGGCAATCCTCCCTGTTGTAATAATACGCCCTTTGGCCCGAAAGGCGAGTACGGAGGACAGACCTGGCCCAACCGGTAATTCGCCTCAGTTTCCTATCCGATATGGCAACGGCGGAGGACGGACGATGAATAGGCTCGACGGTAAAGTGGCGTTGGTGACGGGTGGCGGCGGCGGAATTGGCCGGGCAACGGCGACGCGGTTTGCGGAAGAAGGTGCGACGGTCATTGTCGCCGATATCGACGACACCGAAGGCGAGAAAACCGCCGAAGTCGCAAACGAGAGCGCCGGCAACAGCGGCGGCCAGGCCGTCTTCGTGCGCACCGACGTCACCGAAAGCGACAGTGTCGCGGCGGCCGTAGCGGCAGCGACAGAAAAATATGGGCGGCTCGATATTTTGCACAACAATGCCGGCGGCTCGACCAATGCGGATGGGCCGATCGACGAGGTGCCGGACGAGGAATTCTGGCGCGCCATCAAGCTCGATCTATACGGCACCTTCGTTTGCTGCCGGAACGCAATTCCGGCGCTACGGGCAGCCGGCGGTGGATCGATCATCAATATGTCGTCGGTGGTGGCGCTGATGGCGTTTCCGGGCCGCGACGCCTATACGGCAGCTAAAGGCGGGATTGCCGCCATTACCCGCTCCTCAGCGGTGCATTACGGACCGGAGAATATCCGCGTCAACGCCATCGCGCCCACAGTGATTATGACAGAGCGGGTCAAGGGCCTGTTCATCGACGATAAGCTTCGGGACAAACTAGAGAAGATGCACGTCCTTGGCTTCGGTGAAGCCATCGATATCGCGCAAATGGCGGTCTATCTCGCGTCGGACGAATCACGCTTGGTGACGGGTCAGGTCTTCCCGGTTGATTCCGGCCTTACGGTGAAGTAGGCGCGCATTTCGCTCGAAGTCTCACACTTCGCCACGAGCCTCGTTAGTCTCGACCAGACCGCCGACACCTTCGCGGTTGGTACCCTTCAGGTAAATCTGACCTTGAATATCGGCGATACGTTGGTGTTCCGCGACGGCGTCTGGATGCATTGTCGCCTGCGGCATCGCTTCTGATTGGAAATGACCAAAACGATCCTCGCCGCGCACCAAGGTTGCGAAATCGGTCTCGACCCGCTCTTGGCGCGCTTCCGGTGTGATGTAACGCAGGGCCAGGCCTAACCGCCGGTCCGTCGTCTCGTTCGGTTTTGAGGCGTGCCACATATCCACGTGATGTAGTGACGCTTCTCCTGGCTGCAGCGTTGTCCAGACGGCCCGGGACTCGTCGATTTCAGCGTCGATGGTTTGCCCCCGTGTGAGGATATTGTTCGGATCCCAAGTATCGCGATGCGGCGCAATGCCGCCCTGGTGACTGCCCGGCAGCATGCGCATGCAGCCGTTGGCCTCATTCGCTTCCGTCAGCGCGATCCAAACGGTCAGAATCTTATTACTGTCGAGCCCCCAATGCGCAGAATCCTGATGCCACGAGATGAAGCGTCCGTCGCCCGGTTCTTTCGGATAGAGATGGGTCGTCCAGACCATGATGTCCGGCCCCAACAAATCCTCCACCACATCGAGGATGCCGGGTGTCCGCATCAATTTGTCGATCCAAGGGAAGACCAGATGCGATTTATAGCGCCAACTGCCATTGACCGTCGCCCCGGTTTCTGCTTCGTAAGATTCTAGGGCCACGAGATTGGCCGCGGCGACCTCTTCGGTGAGGAGCCGTTTGGGACAGAGCAATCCGGTATCCCTAAATGTTTCGATTTCCTGTTCGCTCAATACATTCGGCATTGGGTCGTTCCCGTTTACAGATCGCGGCTCTGCAGGACGCGAGATTTCTGCCGCTGCCAATCACGATCCTTCTGCGTCTGGCGCTTATCCCGTTGCTTCTTGCCTTTGGCGAGACCTAGTTCGCACTTGGCGATACCGCGTTTATTGAAATAAAGCCGGACCGGCACCAGCGTATATCCGCCACGTCGGACCTGGCCCATCAGGCGTTCTTGTTCGCGCTTGTGCAGCAGGAGTTTGCGCGGGCGGCGCGGCTCGTGGTTCATCTTCGCGCCCGCCTGCTGGTACTCCGGAATATGTACGTTAATCAAATAAATCGCACCGTCCTTTGGCCCGGCGTAGGATTCATTGAGGCTAGCGCCGTTCGCACGCAAGGATTTGACTTCGGTCCCGGTCAGCATGATGCCGGCCTCGACCGTATCCTCAATGAAGTAGTCGAACTTGGCGCGGCGGTTTTGCGCAATCGTGACGTCGGTCTCGAATTTTGCCGCCATTTATCTCGCTCCGAAGTTATCTCGGCGGCACCCCGAGCCTTAGTTGATCAGCCCAACCTTAACCATCGCATCACGTACCGTCTCCTGCCCTTGATCAGACAGCGGTGCAATCGGCAAACGGCACTCAGCCGCCGACTTGCCGAGCAATTTGGTGGCGTATTTGACCGGTGCCGGGCTGGTCTCACAGAACAGCGCGTCGTGCAGGGGCGCTAATCGATCGCGGCGCTCCTCGAACGTATCCAGGTCACGCGCTTGCCAAGCCTCGTGTAATTCCGAGCATAGTTTCGGTGCTACGTTCGAGGTCACCGAGATACATCCGTCACCACCCTGGCCAAGGAACGCACCGATGGTCGCGTCTTCACCGGACAATTGGACGAAACCTTCGGCACTAACGAGGCGGCTGTTCAGCGGTCGCGCCAGATCGCAGGTCGCATCCTTCACACCGACGATATTCGGCAGTTCCGACAATCGCGCCATGGTCTCCACCGACATATCGACGATCGAGCGGCCCGGAATGTTGTATATAATAACCGGAATATCCGCCGATTCCGCAATCGCCTTGAAATGCAGATACAGGCCCTCTTGCGTCGGTTTGTTGTAATACGGGCACACGCTCAACACACCATCGGCGCCCGCTTCCTTCGCATGTTTCGTGAAATCGATGGCCTCATCCGTCGAGTTCGATCCCGCACCGGCGATTACCGGCACGCGGCCTTTCGCGACATCGATGCAAAGCTCCACAACCCGTTTGTGTTCTTCATGGTTCAATGTCGGAGATTCGCCCGTGGTGCCGACCGGAACGACGCCGTGGGAGCCTTCATTGATTTGCCAATCGACAAAGGCTTGAAAACCTTCTTCATCAACTTCACCGTCCTTGAACGGTGTAATCAACGCGGTCATGGATCCCTTAAACATAGCCTTGCTCCCATGTATATTATGCTTTGGCCGCACAATAGACCCAAGAAAGGACAAGAGCAAAGCTCGGAAATTGGGTGTTTCTCTTGTTGCGTGACTCCAACTCGGTTACTCTAATTCGCAAATAGCCAGGGGTTCGGACTAACACCTTGTCTCTAAAGGCAATTACGCGATTCTTTTACTGCATTGCACCGCTGATCCTGTTGGCGACGCCGGTCCACGCGGACTTTCTTACAAAATCCGACAAAGCCGCCTACAAGCATGCCTTCCGAGATGCCAGCAAGGGCAAGTGGTCGCTCGCCGACCGACGGATCAAAAACGTTCAGGAAAAATTGCCGGAAAAAGTTTTGCTCTGGATGCGGATTAACGACCGCCAAGAAAGGGTTCCATTCGACCAAATTGTTGCGTTTATTGCCGCCCATCCCCACTGGCCGCAGCAGGTAAAATTGCGCCGCCGGGCGGAAGAGGCGATTAGCGAAAAGACACCAAAATCCGACATCCTGAATTGGTTCGCCAATCACCGCCCAACGACTGGGCTCGGCTCGTTTCATCTCGTCCGCACACTGTTGGCAGAAAAGCGTCTCGCGGAAGCCACGCAAATTGCGCGCTACGCGTGGATCAACATCGATATGGACTACCGTGTCGAAAAGCAGTTCCGAAAGCGCTTCCAAAAATTATTACGCGCCGAAGATCATATTGCCCGATTAGACAGGCTGCTCTGGAATCGCCGCATTTCCAGCGCACGCCGTCATCTGCTGCGAATGCCGCACGACTATCAATGGCTTGGCCTCGCGCGAATCGCGTTGATGCGCCGCGAACCGGGCGTCGATTATGCGGTCTCAAAAGTGCCGCCTCGTCTGCAAAGCGATCCAGGCCTTGTCTACGAACGGATCCGGTGGCGGCGAAAGAACCGGCTCTACGAACGCGCGATCGATATGCTGAACTTAGCGGGCGAGCCGCGCACCAAACCGGAAAAATGGTGGAGGGAACGGCGTATTATGACCCGCTGGCTATTGCGCAAAGGACAATCCGCCGACGCTTATGCCTTGGCAAAGGAACATCGCCAAACCGGCGGATTAGGGTTGGCTGAAGGTGAATGGCTGGCAGGGTGGATCGCATTGCGGTCGCTCAATCGTTATGTCGACGCGTTCGAACATTTCAAACGTATGTTCGACAATGTTTCCTACCCCGTCAGCAAGGCTCGGGCGGCATATTGGGCGGGGCGGGCGGCGGAAGCCGACGGTAAGGTCAAGATATCACAGGAATGGTACGCAGTTGCGGCAGCGCATGTAACATCGTTCTACGGTCAGCTCGCGGCGGCGAAACTGCCGCAGGAATCCCGACCGAGCTTCCCGCCGGAGCCAAAACCTGATGAAGCCAACGTGCAGACCTTCGAAAGTTTGGAATTGGTGCGCCTGGTAAAGATGATGTCGGCAATTGGCCTCGGAGATGAAATCGACCCATTCGTCCGACAATTGTCACGCAGCGCCAAATCCGACAAAGACTGGACATTAGTGGCCAACCTTGCCCGCGAACAACGGCGCGACGACTTGGCGATCCATGTCGCCAAGAAAGCTCTGCGCGACGGTGTCGTCCTCAGCCGTCTCGGCTATCCAGATTTGCGCTTGGCCTTGAAGAAGAAGCCAGACCCGGCCTTCGTAAAAGCCGTCGTGCGGCAGGAAAGCGCCTTCGACCCGAAGGCTATCAGCCATGCGGGTGCGCGCGGTTTAATGCAATTGATGCCGAAGACGGCCTATCGCGTGGCGCAGCGTTTGAACATTCCGTATTCCCGCGCGCGCCTGACAGGTGATCCGACTTATAACGTTCGGATCGGCCGCGCTTATCTACTACAATTGCTGGAAGATTACGAAGGATCAGCCATACTGGCCCTCTCTGCCTATAACGCCGGGCCGTCCCGAGCCAGCCGTTGGCTGAAATCGTTGGGTGATCCGAACCGTTCGGTCGAGGACGCAGTTGATTGGATTGAATCTATCCCCTTTTACGAGACTCGCAATTACGTGCAGCGAGTCCTTGAAAACTTCACCGTGTATCGAGGCCGCCACGACGGTAACGACTTATCCCTGTCACCCGCGACGACCTTCACGCCGAAACAAAATTCCGCCACGCCGTGAAGCAAGGTGAATTCTGAGCCCCCCATCAGTGAGCAAACCGATGTCAGAAGCTAAAATCAGTGACGTGAAAGCTTGCGTTTTCGATGCTTATGGAACGCTCTTCGACGTCCATTCCGCTGCCGAGAAATGCCGCGCCGATCTCGGCGATAAAGCGGATCAGGTCTCCAACACCTGGCGCGGCAAGCAACTTCAGTACAGCTGGCTCCGCAGCCTTATGGGAGAATTCGTGCCGTTCTGGCAAGTGACGGGAGAGGCGTTGAATTGTGCGCTGTCAGAGTCCGGAATTGAGAATGCCGTGCTACGCGACAAACTGATGAACCTGTATTTGCAACTCAACTGTTATCCCGAGGTGCCACGCGTCCTAAAGACGCTACAGCAGGCCGGCAAGCAAACCAGCATCCAATCCAATGGGTCACGCGATGTGTTGGATTCGGCCGTCGCTAATTCCGCACTCGGCGAGCTCTTGGATGCATCGCTATCGGTCGACGACGTTGGTGTCTTTAAGGTCGATCCGCGGGTCTACGAAATAGAGACCGATCGTTTCTCCTGCGAGCCGCGGGAAATCTGCTTTATGTCCTCTAACGCCTCGTATGCCTG
>JBMYRC010000193.1:0-5886 GCA_049601975.1 Alphaproteobacteria bacterium
GGCACCGACGATCGCCCGGCCCGCAACATCGCGGAAGTGGCGCTGGTTCTCGATAATTCCGACCGGGACGCACCCTCGCCATTCAACGATTCCACCGAAATCGAAGTTATCCGGCGGATCGAACGCGGCTCCGGCTCCGACTACAAGATTAATGGCAAGAGTGTCCGCGCACGCGACGTCCAATTGCTGTTCGCGGACATGGCGACCGGCGCCCACTCGACCGCCATGGTCAACCAAGGTCGGGTCGGTGCCCTGATCGGCGCAAAGCCAACCCAACGGCGCGGGTTGCTGGAAGAAGCCGCCGGGATCAAGGGACTGCATTCACGCCGCCACGAGGCCGAATTGCGGTTGCGCGGGGCGGAAACCAATCTGGAACGTCTGGACGACGTAATCATTGCACTCGAAGGGCAATTCCAAGGATTGAAACGTCAAGCCCGGCAGGCCGCACGCTATCGCCGTCTCGGCGGACATATTCGGCGCCATGAAGCGATGCAACTTCACTTGCGCTGGCAGGAAGTAACAGCCGCGCTGGAGAAGGCGCGCGAGGGGCTGACAAAAGCCGAAGCGGAGGTTGCCACGCGAACCGGTCATGCTGCCGAAGCCTCGCGACTGCAAGCAGAAATTGCGGCAAAACTGCCCGATCTGCGCCAGGCGGAAGCGGAAGCCGCAGCCGAATTGCAGCGTTTGTTGGTGGCGCAGAGGGAATTGGAAGCGGAAGAGGGCCGGATCGTCGAGGCTTTGGCGGCGGTGGATCAACGCCTCAACCAAATCGGCATCGATATCGCGCGCGAACAGTCGCTCGGCGAGGATGCGGAGGCCGCCCTCCGGCGCATGGATGATGAGGTCGCGGAAATCACCGCTGCCCGTGAAGGCGAAGAAGAACGCCGCGAAACCGCCCGCGTGGCCCTGGAAGAAATTGGCACGTCGCTTCGCTCAAAAGAATCAGAACTCGGTGAATTGACGCAAACCGTGGCGGCGGCGGAAGCCAACCGCACCGCATTGTTGAATCGCCGGGACGAATTGGCACGCCGCCACGACAATCTGACGGAACGCGTCGAATCGCTGCAGCGCGAACGCGAAGAACTAATGGCCGAAGTCGGCGAGGATACAGCCCTCGAGCAAACTGCGAAGGCGGTGCCAAAGGCAGAAGCAGAGGTTGAATCGGCGCGGCGCACTTCGGAAGAGGCGGAGGCCACAAGAGGTGCGGCCGAGCAAACCGAATCAGACCGCCGCAGCCGCTTGCAGGATGCGCAATCTGCGCGCGACCGTCTAAGTGCCGAAGAAAATGCGCTGGCGGATCTTCTGAAGGAAGATGAGGGCGATCTTTTCCCACCCTTGGTCGACGCCCTGGAAGTCACGCCCGGCTACGAAAAAGCATTGGGCGCCGCCTTGGACGACGATTTGACGGCCCCAATCGACACCGCGGCGCCGGTCCATTGGACGATCCTGCCGGCGCTCGCATCACCGGCCGCTCTGCCGGACGGTATGCGCCCGCTCTCCGACTTTGTGAAAGGCCCGCCCGCACTCGCGCGCCGCTTAGCGGCCATCGGCGTGATCGACGATGCCAGCGCCGGTAACGGATTGCATGAAGCGCTGCGCGAAGGTCAGCGATTGGTTAGCCTAGACGGCGCCCTGTGGCGCTGGGACGGATTTACCGTGACATCGGGCGCACAGACGACGGCGGCGACACGTCTTAGTCAACGCAACCGCCTCACCGAAATTCGTAGCCAATTGCAGGCGGTGGAAAAGAATTACGAGACGGCCCGGCAGTTCCATATCGATTCGCAGGAGACGGCCAAAGAGGCTGCCGCCCAGGAGCGTAAGGCTCGCTTCGACCTGCAAACAGCCTATGACACGCTCGCCAATGCCCGAAAGGCATATACGGCACTGGCCGACGCGACGGCGGGCACACGTTCGCGCTTGGAATCACTTGGCGAATTGCTGGAGCGGGTGCGCGTCGATCTCACAGAGACCCAAGAGCAACGTGTCGCCATCGAAGCCTCCGTCGCACAACTAACGGACCCGGTTGAAGCCCGCCAGCGCATCGCAACGCTGCACCAAGAGATCGAGGCAGGCCGCACGACGGAACGTGAACGCCGCAGTGCGCATGATCGGATAGCCAACGAGACGCAGCAACGGGGTGCTCGCCTCAAAGTGATAGCCAATGAGCGCACGTCCTGGGAGAACCGGGTCGGTGGCGCGCGCGGGCGAATCGAGGAACTCGAGACTCGCCGCGCCAGCGAAGAAGAGCAAAAATTGCGATTAGCGGCGCGGCCGGCCGAGATCGGAACCCAACGGATCGCACTACTAGACACGTTGGAAGGCTCCGAGATTAAGAGGAACGACGCCGCCGACCGCTTGGCGGAGATGGAAAACGGCCTCGCCGAAGCGGATGCGACCCTGCGACGCGCCGAAGCCACGGCCGGTGAAGCCCGCGAGGAACGGGTCCGTGCCCAAGCCCATGTGGAGCAAGCCATATCTGACTGCGACGCAGTCAAGGAACGGATCGCCGAGCGTTTGGAGAGTAAGCCGGAGACAATCCTGGCGGATGCGGAGATCAATCCGGAGGAAGAATTGCCACCGCGCGATGTGGTCGAGGTCAAATTGGAACGGCTGGTCCGCGAACGAGACAGCATGGGGCCCGTCAATCTGCGCGCAGAGCAGGAGCTGATTGAGCTCGAAGAGCAGATCACAACCATGCAGACCGAGCGCGAAGACCTCTTGGAGGCGATTGCACGTCTCCGTCAAGGCATTTCCGCGCTCAACAAGGAAGGCCGGGAACGGCTATTGGCAGCCTTCGATCAGGTAAACCAACATTTCGAGACACTTTTCGTGCGGCTTTTCGGCGGTGGCCATGCACATCTGGCTTTAACCGAAGCGGACGATCCTTTGGAAGCCGGCCTTGAGATCATGGCAAGCCCACCCGGCAAGAAACTTCAAATTCTATCGTTGCTGTCCGGCGGCGAGCAGGCATTAACCGCCTTGGCATTGCTGTTTGCCGTTTTCCTGACGAACCCAGCACCGATCTGCGTGCTCGACGAGGTCGACGCTCCGCTCGACGACGCCAATGTGGAGCGTTTTTGTAATCTGCTCGACGAGATTACCAAGGCGTCGAAGACCCGTTTCATGGTCGTCACTCACCACCGTCTGACGATGGCAAAAATGGACCGGCTTTTCGGTGTTACCATGGGCGAGCGCGGGGTCAGTCAGCTGGTCTCGGTCGACTTGCGCACGGCGGAAGCGATCCGTGACTCGGCCTGAGTATCGCGATGTCCTTAAAAGCGCGGAAATCCAACATTGCTGCGGCGCAATGCCGCAACTTGACTTGCTCATATCTCACCTTTATGTTGCGGCCGCTTTCGGCGCTTTTCGAGCGTCATTTCGGTAGCATTGAAGGATGTCTGAGGAACCGCCTACTTCCTCGCTCAAAGAGCTAGACACGAAGCTTAAGGCGGCCCGTGGATATCGTCATGTGAATGATCCGAAGAACGACGAAAGTAAGGCCGAGGCCGGTAACGGGTTAGGTATTGCGCTGAAAATCGGAGTTGAATTTGTCTCCGCTGTTGGCGTAGGGGTGGCAATCGGATTGTTTCTCGATTACTTGCTCGAAACCAAACCTTGGTTGATGGTCGTGTTTTTCATCTTGGGAAGCGCGGCAGGGTTTTTAAATATTTTCCGCGTTATGAGCGGATTTGGTTATGCGGCCGGTTACGACGCGAAGAGTGCGGAGAAGAAATCGGATCGCCCGGGGAGCGAGTAGGGACCTAAAATGGCAGCAGACGGCGGACATAGTCCTCTCGAACAATTCGTGATTAAGACGCTTGTACCTTTCGAGGTCGGCGGCGTTGACGTATCGTTCACTAATTCTGCATTGTTCATGACAATCGCGGTGGTAGTCGCATCATCATTCCTCGTTCTCGGCATGCGCCGGAGCGCCATTGTGCCGGGCCGCTGGCAAGTCGCGGTCGAACTCGCCTATGAATTCATCGCTGGATTGCTGAAAGACACGATTGGTCAGGAAGGCCGTCGTTATTTCCCGATCATCTTCACTCTTTTTATGTTCGTGTTGCTTGGCAATTTGCTCGGTATGTTGCCCTATAGCTTTACCTTTACCAGCCACATCGCCGTTACCTTTGCGATGGCCATCATCATCTTTATCGGTGTGACGATCCTCGGTTTCGCCCGTCACGGCATGCATTTCTTCTCGTTCTTCGCGCCTCCCGGCACTCCGGTCTATATGCTGCCCTTGCTGATACCAATCGAAGTAATTTCCTATCTTTCGCGTCCCATTAGCCTGTCGGTGCGGCTCTTCGCGAATATGCTTGCAGGGCACACGCTGATCAAGGTGATCGCCGGCTTCATCGCCGTGCTTGGTGTCGCAGGCGTCATGCCACTGGCCCTCGTGGTCGCTCTGACGGGATTGGAAATCCTCATCGCTTTCTTGCAGGCCTATGTCTTCGCGATCTTGACCTGCCTCTACATCAACGATGCGATCCATCTCCACTAGATCGCATTACAAACCAATTTCGAAGAACAACATTTATCTTAAGAAGAGGACATCACCATGGAAGTAGAAGCTGCAAAAGTCATCGGCGCCGGCCTTGCCGTTATCGGCATGATCGGTTCTGGAATCGGTATCGGTAGCGTTTTCTCGTCGTTCATTATCGCGGTTGGCCGCAACCCCGCCGCCCGCGGCGAGGTTTTCACGATGACGATGCTCGGTTTCGCGCTGGTGGAAGCCATCGCGCTCTTCGCACTCGTTATTTCGCTTCTTATTCTGTTCGGTTAAGCACGGGCAACGCCCGGTAGTCCGGGAGTAGGCGCATGCCACAGCTTGACTTATCGACCTTCCCACCGCAGCTGGCTTGGCTGCTGATCACCTTTGTGGCGCTTTATTTCGTCGTCTGGAAGGTGGCCATGCCGCGAATCGTCGACATACGCGATTCACGCCAGCAGCGGATCGAGGATGACCTTGGAAAAGCGGAAACGCTTCGCCAGGAAGCCGAAACCGTGTTGGCGGCATTGGAGAAGTCCCACGCCGATGCGGCGGCGGAAGCCCAAGGCATTCACCGCGACACGGCCCAATCCATCGCCGAGGCTCGAGCCAAACTGCAGGATGAAACTGCAGCTCGGCTCTCCGAAGAAACCCAGGCCGCCGAAGGCCGTATCGCGGAAGAACAAGCTGCCGCCCAGGGAACTATCCCCGAAGTGGCCGGTGACGTGACCCGCGCCGCAGTCCATCGCTTGATTGGGGCGGAAATCGCCGAAGCCGATGCCAAAAATGCCGTCGAAGCGGCGATGCGGGGAGGCGCCTGATCATGGACGCGTTGATCAACGATCCCACTTTCTGGGTCGCGATTGCTTTTGTGCTATTCGTGATCGCTGTCTTCAAACCGATCCGGGGCGCTATGCTCGGTGGATTGGATGCGAAGATCGCGGAAATCCGGCAAGAAGTCGAAGAGGCTGAGAAATTACGCGAAGAGGCACAAAATCTGCTGGCAAACTATCAACGCCAACAGCGCCAAGCCTTGCAGGAAGCGGAAAACATTGTCATTCGCGCGCGCGAGGAAGCGGAACGCCATCGGGCCGAAGGCGAAGAAGCAATGAAGGAAATGGTCCGCCGCCAAGAAGAACAGGCGCGCGATAAGATCGCCCAAGCAGAAGCGGCCGCCATTCAAGAGGTACGGGCCATGTCCGTCGAACTGGCGATGAAGGCAGCTGAAAAGCTGCTGACCAACAGACTGACGGGTGCCGAAGGTCGCCGACTGATCGATCAATCGATCGAGGAAATTCCGAGTAAGCTTCAGTAAAATTTCGAATTTACAACAAGATTTGATCAAGGCCCCGCATCGCGGGGCTTTTTTCTTGGACCCTCTACCGCGTTGT
>JBMYRC010000194.1:0-5876 GCA_049601975.1 Alphaproteobacteria bacterium
CGGTGAACATGTACTCGTGGCGTACCAACGGGATGCGGCCTGCCAACTCTTTGGCACGGGATTCGAATTCTGACAACTCGCCCCGCCCCATGTCAACGACGTCGGCCTCGAGTCCGCCCGGCGGTGTCGATGGCGACCAGACGAGCGACAGGCATTCCAATTCGAGCGGGCTGGGTGTCAGTCGGGTGAGAGCGTGGGATTGGCGCGACCAGCCGTCATAGGCGGTCGAGATAACGTCGGGCGGCCGCCCGAACAAAGTCTCGATCCGTTGCTTGAGATGACGGACGGCCTGCTTTTCGCTTTCCGTGCCGGAAAAGCGCCCGCCAGTATCGCAAATGGCCTCAAATTCGACCATCAATGGTGCGGTATCGTCGAGGGCGTCGAGAATATCTTGCAACAAATCAGTCATCCCCGTCGGCTCCTACTTGGTATCCATAATCCCGCGCCGCCCCTTCCAGGGTGATCAAACCTAATTCCAAGTCACGGGCAATCAAGGCGCGTGGGCGGTTCGCTGGATCACCGATACCGCCGCCGCCCGCCTGTACCAGCGTGATTTCGTCGCCGGGTGAGAGAACTTGTGAGCCCTTCGGGTGAACGGTCATGCCGTTGACTTGGTGCTGGCGAAGACCGCCGTCTCCACCGCCAAGATATCCGGGCGGTGCGAATTCCGTCCGATTGGCCATGGAAAACACCGTCATCGGATTACCGGTGTCGTTCCGCAAGGTCATTCCCTGCCCGATCCCCCCGCGCGACGCGCCTGGCCCGCCGCTGTCCGGTCGCAATCTCTTGCTGACCACGGTCATGCCGGTGATGGTCTCCCATACCTCGACCGGTACAGCCGCCATATTGGACGGGCCCGGCAGGCAATCCCGTCCGTCCTGACCTTCCATGGCACCGAACCCGCCGGACACGAAACAGATGGTCGAGACCGGGCGCCCATCCGGGTGGGTCGCTTGAATTGTGATCAGGTCCATCATTCCATTATCCGCCTGGATTTTTTGTGGCGCGGCTTCGGCGAGCGCGCCAAAGATCAGGCCCGGTACGAAATGGCCGATGGCATGGCGCCCGCCTGTGGGGAAGGGTGGTTGTGCGTTCAACAGACACCCTTCCGGTGCGCTGACGCTGACGGGTCGCGTCGCGCCCTCGTTATTGGGCAGGGTTGGAATAGTGATGCATTTGATTGAGTAGAGTGACATCGCGTTGGTGTAACAGAACGGCACGTTGATGCCGCGCCGCACGCAGCCACCCGTGCCGTCGAAATCGATTGAGACGGCGTCGTCGGTGACTTCAATCCGGCACGCGAGCGGGATCGGCTCGTCGATGGCCTCGATGAGAATGCGATTCTCGTAGATGCCGTTCTTGATCTCACCGATCTTGTCGCGCATTGCCTGTTCGGATTGCGTGCGGATCGCCAAGCTCAAGGGTGAGAGATTATCGATACCGTATTCGTCCATGAACTCCAGCAATTGGCGGCCGCCAACTTCGTTGCAGGTCACGTTCGCCATCAGATCGCCGATAGTCGCATCGGGCACCCGAACATTGGTGCGCACCAGATCGAGGATGAAAGGATCGACCGCACCCTCGCGGACGAGCTTGCAGATCGGTAAGCGCAGCCCTTCGTGGTAAATTTCGGTTGCCGCCGCGCCGAACCCCATGCCGCCGATATCCGGCAGATGTGTAATCGACATGGTATAGCCGACAATCTCCGGCCCCCGGAACACGGGCCGCATTACGTTGATGTCGAAAAGGTGGCCGGTCCCCATCCACGGATCGTTGGTGCAGACGACGTCGCCAGGCCGCAATGTCTCCGGCGGGAACTTCTCCAGCATGTAGTGTAAGGTGCGGGGTGCGGTGCCGATGAACACGGGCACGGAATAACTGCCTTGCGCCATTAGGCGACCTTCCCGATCCATCAACACCACGGTCAGGTCGTAGCTTTCCGAGACGATTGTGGAGAACGATGTGCGGACCAGGGTGGAGACGATCTCGTCGGCGATCGAGACTAGCCGGTCCCACAGGATACCGAGAGAGACAGCGTCATATTCATGCGTGCTCATATCCTAGTTCTCCAACTCGGCAATAACATTGAACGCGGCATCGACTGTGGCCCTGTAGCCTGGCGTGATCAGACAAGTGGATTCGCGCTCCTCAATGATGGCGGGGCCGGTGATCCGCGTGCCCGGTGTCAGGCGGTAGCGGTCGTAGACCGGCGTGTCGCGGTAACCGTCCGGCGCGAAATACACGGCGCGTGTTCCCTTTTGTGCATCACCGCCCTCATTTTGCTCGATATCGTCGATGACGTACCCAGTCTCGAGGCCCGGATCGGGGCCGATGGCGGAGACTTTCCAATTCATGATCTCGAGCGGCGCGTCGAGAGTCGCAAAGGTATAGACCTCCGCATAACGGGTCTCGAACAGATTGCGCAGATTACCGAAAGCGACCGTAGGGTCTCCTTCCGGTAGGGTGACTTGAATCTCGTGGGTTTGCCCGAAATACCGGATGTCAATTTGCCGCGCGATTCGAATATCCGCATCGCTGACACCGGCCTTCTTCAAAAAGGCCGAGGCTTCCAGTACTAACGGCTCGAACATGCCGGCGAAGGTTCCGCCATCGATATCGTCCGCGACGACACGGCGCGACCGGGCGAGCTCGAACGCCAAGGGGCTCGCCAACAATCCGAGCGCCGAATAGACACCTGCTCCAATGGGGAAGACGACCCGCGGGATTTTGAGTTTTTCCGCGACCGGCATGGCATGCAACGGACCGGAACCACCAAAGGCGACCATACTGGCACCCCTGTAATCAAAACCGCGTTCGGCGGCATGAATACGAAACGCCCGCGCGATGTCCTCGCTGGCCGTGTCGTGTATGCCCCAGGCCGCGCGTTCGACCGAAAGGTCGAGCGGCTTGGCCACGGTCTCTTCTATTACGGTCTTGGCGGCGTCTCGGTCGAGCGGCATCTCGCCGCCGAGAAAGAAATCGGGATCGAGATAGCCCAACACCAGATTAGCGTCGCTGAGGGCCGCGTTCTCACCGCCTTGTTTGTAGCACGCGGGCCCTGGAACGGCACCGGCACTGCGCGGACCGACCTTTAACAATCCCCGGTCGTCGACGGCGGCAATCGATCCGCCGCCAGAGCCGATCTCGATCATATCTAGTACCGGGATGCGCAGTGGTAATCCGCTGCCGCGCCGAAATTCATGCACCCGGGCGACTTCCATCTGTTCCGTCTTCAGCGGCGCGAAGCCGCGCACCAATGCCCCCTTCGCCGTGGTCCCGCCAAGGTCGAAGGAGAGAATGTCCGGCAGATCCAAGGCACGGCCTTGTACCGCTGCCATCAGCATTCCGGCGGCCGGGCCTGACTCCAACAGCCGCACGGGGAACCGCCGCGCGGTCTCGGGCGCCAACATGCCACCGCTTGAGGTCATGATGTAGAGCCGACCGCCAAACCCCAGTCCGCCAAGCCCGCTTTCCAACCGTGCCAAATACCGGTCGGCCATTGGACGGGCATAGGCGTTGATGGCCGTCGTCGTCCATCGCTCATATTCCCGCATGTTTGGATAGACTTCCGCTGAGGTCGAGACGTAGAGATCGGGAAAATCTTTCCGCGCAATCTCCGCCACCGCCTGTTCGTGCGCTGGGTCGATATAGCTATGCAGGAAACAGATCGCGAGCGCCTCGATACGGTGGTCTTCCGCCAATTCCCGGATTGCAGTACGTGCTCCGTCTAGATCGACCGCCGTCTCGATGCGGCCGTCATAGTGGACGCGTTCGCGAACGCCGCGACGGAGGGGCCGGGGAACGATGGGGTCGGGATAGCGGATGCGCAGGTCGAACAGGTCGTATCGTTGCTCAAGGCCGGTGTCCATGATGTCGCCGAAACCATCGGTCACCAACATGCCGGTCAAAGCACCCCGCCGTTCGATTACCGCGTTGGTGACCAGGGTCGTGCCGTGGGCGATGGTTGAGACATCCTCGATGGCGACATTGTTCGCTGAAAGGATCGCGCCGACACCCTCGATGACGGCGGCGGATGGGTCTGCCGGTGTCGTGAGCTGCTTGTGGATCGCGAGTTTTCGCCCCGCTCCGTCGAGCAATGCGAAATCGGTAAACGTTCCCCCGATATCGACCCCAATTCGCCAGCTCATTCGTCGCCTCCCAGGACAGTCACTCTATCCAGTTGACTTCATCATGGGACCGGTCAAGTTTCCAGGCTGGAAACTCAGCGAAGAGCGACACGAATGACAGTTCTCTTCCGGCACGAACACCTTATTGAGTCCACGGCGCAATTGTTCGCGGCGGCAGGTCTCGACAGGCCCGTTGCACAAACTGTGGCCGAGATTCTCGTCGAAGCGGAGTTGCTCGGCTACGACACGCACGGCCTGCAATTCATTCCCGTCTATATCAAGAACATCGAAAATGGGGAGACCAAGCGGCAAGGCAAACCAGGCATTCTTCGGGATGGCGGGAATACGCTACTACTCGATGCGTTGGGCTTACCCGGGCAATGGGCGACGGTACAGGCGTTGGAAATGGCGCAGGCACGGCTTGCCGAACACGGGGACGTTATGGTTGTGGTCCGGAATTGCGCAACCGGTTCTCATGGGTGCTGACGGAAAACCAAGTGACGACCCGAACGCATTCTATGGCGACCCCAAGGAGGCGATCATGCCGGTGGGTGGGGCCGAACTCAGTCATAAGGGGTTCGCCTTCTCACTCATGGTTGAAGCGCTGACAACCTCGCTCGCCGGAATAGGGTGCGCCGAGCAGGGCGGCGGCAGCAATGTGTTCTTGCAGCTAATCGACCCAGTGGCCTTCGGTGGTGTTGAGGCATTTCGCGGTGAGACGTCAGCCCTCGGAGACTGGTGCTGGGAAGCTCTGCCGATCGATTCGGAAGAGCCGGTCCGCATTCTGGGCGACCGTGCTCACCACTGTTGGCAGGACCGGATCGAGAACGGTGTGAGTTTGCATGCGGAGGTGCCGGGTCTCTTTGCGCCGGTATTCGCGCGCTATGAAATCGATGCGCCAATGCCGATTTAGGTGCGCTGACGGCTCACCCTTAATTGGTGATATCTTTCCAATAGCTGTCCTTGACCGAAATCTTGCCGTCGCGGAAGTCGTATATATCGATCCTGTGCACATCGAGTGGCCGTCCGCGAAGCGCTATTCGAAATCATCCGTGACGCAGCTGAGAATGCCGTCCGCTTCGGCTTTGTTGAAGGCGCGCCCAAAGACTTTCAGAACTTCTAATGCTTCCGCTTTGTTGATGGGTATTTCTCAGACTTCTTGCTTCACGATCAACGCGTCGACCACTGTAACGCCATCACCCTCCGAATGTACGAGGACGGGGTTGAGGTCGATCTCTTGAATATTGTTGGCGAAATCCGCCGCGAAGCGAGAGAGGTTCACCATCAATTCAACAAGCGTGGCGACATCCGCCGCCGGTTCGCCGCGGACGCCATCCAGTAGTTTGCGGCCTTTCAACTTGTCGAGCAGCGCGTGGGCGTCATCGGCTGTCAGGGGGGCGGGTGCAAAGGCGACATCCTTCATGATCTCAACGAAGACGCCGCCCATGCCAACCATCAGCATCGGCCCGAACGACGGGTCGCGATTGATCCCAAGAATGACTTCTTGGCCCTTATTCGCCATCGGTTGGACGAGGACGCCGCGGATATCGGCGCCGGGGCTATAGGCGCGGGCATTGGCCGTCAGATATTCGAACGCCTTGCAGGCTTCCGCACCGCCAAGCAGGTTCAGCGCGACCGCCCCCGCTTCCGTCTTATGCAGGATATCCGGTGATTGCACTTTCAGCGCCACCTTACTGCCGATGGCCTCCGCGATCTCTGCTGCTTCGTCTCCAGTCGTCGCCAATCGTT
>JBMYRC010000195.1:0-5870 GCA_049601975.1 Alphaproteobacteria bacterium
TCGAAGCCCGGATCGTGCGCACGGCCCTTTTGCGGATTGGTCCGCTTCATAGGCTGTTTCACGCGGTGCGGATTATAGGTCTTCTGGATCAATCCTTAGGCTTTGACGCAGACATGCCCGCCGCCCGGATGCTCGCCGGAAATGCCGTAGTTTGATTCGATCCGTATCGCTACCCCATCTTTGACCTCGACCTGCATCAAATCGGGACTCAAGACGCATTGATAGCAATAGACCGGAACCTGTTTTTTCACGCTTGCGCTCATGGCCGCTCCCCGCAATTCACGAGAATGATACTGGACGCTCCGGGCGCTCTCGGCAATGTTGGGAGAACAGTCGTAACATCGACAATGTTTTGCAGAAATTACGGGAGGAAAAAATGAAACTTTACGATTTCGCGAAAGCGCCGAGCCCGCGCATGGTCCGCATCTTCATGGCTGAGAAGGGCGTCGAGATGGAAACCATCCAGGTCGATTTGATGACGGCGGAGCAGATGAAGCCGGACTTTGCGGCGAAAAATCCCTGGTTGACGGTGCCAGTGATCGAGCTCGACGATGGTACATGCATCAGTGAAGTCAGCGCCTGCAACCGCTATCTTGAGGAAGCCCATCCGGAGCCGGCGCTACTGGGCCGCGACGCCAAGGAAAAAGCTGTTGTAGAGATGTGGAACCACCACATGTTCATGGAAGGTTTCATGGCCGGAGCCGAAGCCTTGCGGAACTCTGCACCACCGATGAAGGGACGCGCGCTCGCCGGGCCCCATAATTTCGAGCAAATCCCGGACCTGGCGGCGCGCGGTATCACACGTCTCGGACATTTTATGGCCGATCTCGATACGCGCCTCGGCGAGAGTAAGTACGTCGCCGGAGATAACTATAGCGTCGCCGACATCACCGCGCTAGTGGTCGTCGATTTCGCCGGTTGGGTCAAAGTCGTCCCGCAAGAGGATCAGACGAATCTGAAACGCTGGTGCGATGAGGTAAACGCCCGGCCGAGCGCTAAGGCTTAGTTTCTAACAACACGGCGTTCTCCGGACGCGCAACAATCCGGAGGCCAGTTCACTCATGTAGAACAGGTGTGAACTGGATCTTGGGTGTCGCAATCGCGGCTCCGGGAAACGCAACGCCTAGCGATCACCGCGCCGCGTAAAATGCCCAGACCTTCACGGTTTAGACGATCAGCACGATCAGGGAATCGAGTCCGATGCCGAAGACGCGTGGCTTCCGGCGCACTAGCAGGCCGATTATGTAGATCGCGGTTACCAGGATGCCGGATAGCAGGGCCAATTTCGCCGTGTCGTCGACCTGGTTCAGGGTCAAACCGTCTCGATAAAAGATATCTGCCGGGAATAGCACCAATACCATGATTAGGTTGCTGCCGGAAATGTTGGAGATCGCCATCGTATAAGCGCCCATGCGGACGGCGGCGATGGTGGTGCTGTGTTCGGGCAGTGACGTCGTCGGCGCCAACAGGGTCGCGCCGATGAAACTGCTGCCGAGCCCGGTCTGCTCCGCCAAACCTTCGCAGACCTCGACCCAGGTGACTCCGCACACGAGAATGACCAGGCCGACGATAGAGGACTCGAGCGCCAGTGCCGGCAGTCCGCTCCCGCGCAATGCGTTCGCCGCCATTGGCGCGGCTTTCTCTTTCATGTTAGGAAGATCGATGGGTCGCCATGGAAGCGTGCTATCACACCGCTCGAGCGCGACGATGGCTGCGCAATAGATTGCGGCGAACAGCACCACCCCCGCACCAACCCAACCGACGAGCGGTACATCGCCGAGCGTCGCGACGGCGAGCACCGTGGCCAGCAATAAAATCAAAAGCGCGGCTTCCGGTACCGGTTGCGATTTGCGGGGAACCGATGTCAGCGTGACATGCATGGCCGCCACCTCCGCGACCACAAGGATTGCCGTCTGCATGGTGATGCCGCCGAACATATTGTTGAGTGCCAAGGCGGCATTGCCGCCGAGCGCCGCCGTTGACGTCGTGACCAATTCCGGCAATTCGGTAATAGCGGCGAGAAAGATCAATCCCATAATCGCTTGCCTGGCTCCGGTCTTATCACCGATTGCGTCCGCTAAATGCGAGAGCCGAGTCCCGGCAAACCAGATGGCCGCAGCCGGCGCCGCGAAGAGCACCAGGTTAGCCGCCAATTATAGGTTAGGGATCAGGTCCAACGTTCCGGCCTTTGTAACGGTGGGCTCCGACGGGCTTTGCCGACCCAGTGATTTGGGCTAATTCTGATCATCTTTACATCGTAGCGTCGAATCCGGGGGCAAGCATGATGAAATTCGGTATCGGGCAAGGTATCCCGCGTTGGGAGGACCCGCGTCTGCTGAGGGGCGGCGGTCTATATTCGGACGACCTGAACCGCTCGGGTCAGGCCTATGGCTATGTGGTCCGCTCGCCGCATGCGAAGGCCCGGATCATCTCCATTGATACGGCGTCAGCGCTCGCGGCAAATGGTGTTCTTGCGATCTATACCGGTGCCGATATCGAGGCAGCGGGATATGGCAAGGTGCCACCTATGGCCATCCGGAAACGCGCCGATGGGTCAGAAATGTTTATCCCGCCGAACGTGCCGTTGCGCCAAAAGCTCGTTCAGTATGTCGGCGATTATGTGGCCTTCGTGGTGGCGGAGAGCCACGACCAGGCGCGCGACGCTGCGGAATTGGTGGCGGTTGAGTATGAGGAGTTGCCCTCGGTCACCGCGACAGCAGACGTGTTGAGCACAAGCGCGCCGTCGGTCTGGGAAGAAGCATCGGACAATGTCTGTTTCGTTCACGAGGAAGGCGACAAGGCGGCGGTCGAAGCGGCCATCGCCGAGGCGCCGCACGTCACGACGCTGGAGTTGGATATAACGCGGGTCGCCGTGGCCCCGATGGAGCCACGCGCCTGCACCGGTGAGTACGATAAGTTTAAGGACCGCTTCACCCTCTATACCGGGACCCAAGGCCCGCACCTCGTGCGCCACGCCATGGCGGAGCCGATGTTGAAAGTTCCGCAGAATAAACTGCGAGTGGTCAGCAATGACATGGGTGGTGCGTTTGGTATGCGCTCGGGCCCGTATGCGGAAAATGCATTGTGTTTGCATGCGGCGCGCGATTTGGACCGTCCGGTGAAATGGACCGGTGACCGCTCCGAGCATTTCCTGACCGACGAGCAAGCCCGGGATAATATCTCGAAAGTGGAACTAGCGCTGGACGCAGACGGTAAGTTCCTTGCCTTCCGGGTCCTGACCACGGCGAACCTCGGTGCTTATCTCTCGATGCTCGGCGTGCACCCATGCGTCGGCAATCTCGGCACTTTGGCGGGGACTTACACGACGCCCGCGATTTATACGAAAGTGATGGGTGTTTTCAGCAATACGCCCTCCATCGGTCCCTATCGGGGGGCAGGGCGACCGGAGGCAGCCTATGTATTGGAGCGCGCCATCGATACGGCGGCGGCGGAGCTCGGCATCGACCCGGCGGAATTACGTCGCCGGAATTATATTCCGGAATCGGCGCTGCCATACCAGACCGCGCTTGCCTTCAATTATGATTCTGGCCAGTTCGAGAAGAACATGGATGTTGCATTGGATATGGCGGACTACAGCGAATTCGCGGCCCGGCGAGAAGCGTCGTCGGTGGCGGGGAAGTTGCGCGGTATCGGCATCGCCAGCGTGATCGAACAATCGGCGGGCGGCTTTCCGGAATGGGCGGAAGTCCGCTTCGATCCCTCCGGAACCGTTACCTTGGTTATGGGAACCCACAACCACGGCCAAGGGCATGAGACGGTTTTCCGCCAAATGCTCTCAGACAAACTCGGGCTCGAGTTCGAGGAAATCCACTACCAGCAGGGCGATACCGATCACGGCATGGCGGGGACTGGCACGTTCGGCTCGCGCTCGTCCGGTGTCGGTGGTGCGGCGTTGATGCTGGCGGCGGAGAAAGTGATCGAGAAGGGCCGCAAGGCGGCGGCGCACTATCTGGAGGCGGGCGAGGGTGATATCGAATTCACTGACGGCACCTTCACCGTGGCTGGGACGGATAAATCCGTCAACCTGACGGATTGCGCCAAGCTGTTGCAGAACTTCATGCTGGCGCCGCCAGGCATGGAAGTGGGTTTGAGCGAATGGGCGTCGTGGCGCCCACCCGCGCCGACATACCCGAACGGCTGCCACGTGGTCGAGGTCGAAATCGACCCCGAGACCGGCGAGCTGGAGATCACCCGCTACGTCGCGGTCGACGATGTCGGCACGGTATTGAATCCGCTACTGCTCGACGGCCAGCTGCATGGCGGCATTGTGCAAGGGGTCGGGCAAATCCTGTTCGAGGACGTGTGCTGGGACCGCGATACCGGCCAGCTAATCACCGGCTCCTTCATGGACTACGTCATGCCGCGTGCCGACACAGTCCCGAATTTCAAATCCGCTGTGAACGAGAACGCGATCACGGCGACCAACCCCATTGGCGTCAAGGGTGCGGGCGAAGCTGGCTGTGTCGGCGCCATGCCAGCTCTGATGAACGCCATCGTCGACGCGCTTCGTCCAGCGGGCGTGAAGACACTGGATATGCCCGCAACCCCGCAGCGGGTGTGGGCGGCGTTGCGTGAGGTGCGGGGGTAAGTGTCAGGGATATAAATTATTGTTGCTTATCTGTGTTGATCGATCAGAATTTGGTTCCCGTCCGGATCCTTCAGCATGATGCTGCCTGGCCCGGATGTTGTGTCGTCGACCTCGTTATCGAGAGTAATCCCGTGGTCCTTCAACTTCTGCTGTAATTCACGAACGCCCGTAAAAGAATCCAGCTGATTGCCGTCTTGGTCCCAATTGGATTGAAGGTCAGGGTGTTCCCTTCGAACATCCCGCGGAACAAGCCGATGATATGGTCGCCATTCTTTAAGATCATCCAATTCTGCTTTGCGTCACCACCGACGGGCGTGAATCCGAGCTTCTCGTAAAATGCCATTGAGGCGGCAAGGTCTTTCACGGCCAGGCTTACCGAAAACGATCCGAGTTCCATGTGTGTCCTCTATCATCAAGGGTCGGTCAATTCTGACGGGATTGTACTCAATAATGCAGAGTGCTTCGGCAATATACCCGGCAGTATCGATCTTGGGCAGTCTGAGAGCGGAGAATAGCGCCTAATATGGGACCGGGAGCTGACGCCGGTGACAATCTTGGGCGACGATATTGTGATGTATCGCCGGGCTGACCGCTCGCTCGTGGCGCTGGAAGATGCCTCTACGAACCGCAAGCTGCCGCTTTCCATGGGCCGACTGATGGGACCGGTACTTACGTGGACTCGTCCACCCAGCCGGGGCAAATTCTGAAGTGCGCAGCGGTGCGATCTTATCCGCTGGTCGAGCGCTATCGCTTGGTGTGGATTTGGATGGCCGACCCGGCACGGATATTCCCGATCGAGAATTTCAACAGTCCGGACTGGGGCTTGGCCGATGGCGGGGTGATGCCGCTCGATTGTCACTACCTGTGGATGGCGGACAATCTACTCGACCCGAGCCATGTGGCCTGGGTGCATCGTATCTCCTTCGCGGGTGGCCGCACGTATAATGTTTCGCTCTCTGTCGAAAAGCACGATACGGGCGTAACTGTCTCGCGCTGGATTTGTGGCGAAGCGCCGAGCCCTTATGACGCCAATCTCGTGAAGTTCGAGGGGACGTGTGATCGCCTCCAGCATTATGAAATGAACTTCCTGGCCATCGAAGTTAACAAGACGATCTTCACACCGGAAGGACAGGGCGTGCCGGATTTAACGCCCGAGGAAAACACCTTCATCAATATCTCATACAATTTCATGACGCCGATCGATGATGCGCGAACCAAATATTTTTGGTTCCAGCACCGAAACATAGATGGGCAGGACGCG
>JBMYRC010000196.1:0-5858 GCA_049601975.1 Alphaproteobacteria bacterium
TCGTGTCGTGTCGGTCGCAGGCCTTAGCCACCGCATACGCGTAAGCTTTGCACGCATTCATTGTCGTATACATATCGGCGAGCTTGCCCTGCATCAGCTGGAACTTACCGATCGGCTCGCCGAATTGTTCGCGTTCATGTACGTAGGGCACGACGATGTCCATGCAGGCCTGCATGATGCCAAGCGGCCCGCCCGCCAGGACAAGGCGCTCGTAATCGAGCCCGCTCATCAAGACTTTCACGCCGCCGCCCACATCGCTGAGAACGTTTTCCTCCGGCACCTCGCAATTCTCGAATACCAACTCTCCGGTACTGGAGCCGCGCATACCGAGCTTGTCGAGTTTCTGTGCCACGCTGAATCCCGGAAAATTCTTCTCGATAATAAAAGCGGTAATGCCGTGTTGCTTCGCTTCAGGATCGGTCTTCGCATAGACGATTAGGACGTCCGCATCGGGGGCGTTGGTGATCCAGAATTTTGTACCGTTCAGGATATAGCGGTCGCCCTTTTTCTCGGCCCGTAGCTTCATCGAAACGACGTCCGAACCGGCGCCCGACTCGCTCATCGCGAGCGATCCCACATGTACACCCGAGATCAACTTTGGCAGGTAGCGATGCTTTTGATCTTCGGTGCCGTTGCGGCGCATCTGATTGATGCAGAGGTTGGAATGAGCCCCGTAGCTGAGCCCGACTGAGCCGGACGCCCGGCTCAATTCCTCGACCGCGATGACATGCTCCGTATAGCCCATACCGGCGCCGCCGTACTCTTCTTCGACCGTCAGGCCGTGGAGACCCAGCGCACCGAGTTTCGGCCATAGGTCGCGCGGAAACTCATCAGTCGCATCGATCTCTGCCGCGCGCGGCGCCACTTCGTGGGCTGCGAAACTACGGACGGTATCCCGCATCATATCGGCGGTCTCGCTCAAGCCGAAATCCAGTCCCGGCAATTCATTTGGTATCATGTTCACCCGTCCTCTATTCGATTATCCATGCCGCCGCGCGAATGTCATCCCGCAGCGTGGTCGGATTTACCCGCCAACCTGATCAACGTGACCACGGCGGTCGCGCACAAGGTCTCTTTCCCATCCTCAAACGCGGACACATCGGAGCGTACAATGGTCAGCGTACGGCCCGGCCGCATCACTTCCGCCTGCGCTAAAATTCGCTCCCCCTTCGCCGGTGCCAAGAGATTAAGCTTATATTCTACTGTCAGCACGGAATCCTTGGCATCCATCAACGAATACGCCGCATAGCCCGCCGCACTGTCGGCGATGGCGCCAACGACACCGCCATGGATGAAACCGTGCTGCTGGGTGATATGGGTGCCGGACGGCGCCTCTATCTGAACCCGGCCCGGCTCGATTATCCCCAGGGTCGCACCGACGGTTTCCATAAAAGGCTGGCGTTTGAAACTGTCGCGGATTCGCGCCTTGAAATTTGGATCCCTTACCTTGAAGGCATTCATCCCCGGCCCTCCAACGCCGCCAGCCGTTCGAAACAGCGGTCCTGAACTGTATCCAAATCGCTCAATGTCGCTTCTATATCCAGCATCTGTTGCTGCAATTGCGCTCGTCGGCCAGAGATCTTGGCAACCAACAAGCGAAGTTGGCCGCCCTCGCCCGGTGCTGCATCGTACATGTCGACAATCTCGGAAATCTCGGCAAGCGTAAATCCCAAGCGCTTGCCGCGCAGGATCAATTTCAACCGGGTACGGTCGCGGGGCCGAAACAGCCGCCGCGTTCCTTGTCGCATCGGGGCGATAAGCTTTTGGTCCTCATAGAACCTGATCGTCCGTGTGGTGACGTCGAATTCTTTAGCCAGATCGGAGATGGAATAAAATTCCTTCAAGAAATTTACTCCTTACTCAATTCCAATGCTTTCTCGCAGATGTACGCCGGAAAGGGCGTTGAGCGGCGCAACGTGCGGTCAATGTGAACGCCGGTGTCTCACATGTGGAGGCCTCATCCCCGCCCAGGCACTCATACATCCGGTGCAGAAATTTGATCTTACGTTCACCCGCTTCCAAAATTTCGCTCTTAATCTCGATCAAATCGCCGGCCAGCAATTCCCGCCCGTAGGTCATGTTCTGCTGAACTGCCGCCATACCGCGATCCTGTTCCTTGAAATAGGCAATCGTCAGACCCAACGCGCCAAACAGCTGCAATGTCGCGTCGTCGTACTTCGCTGTATAATGACGAACATTCATGTGACCCATGATATCGATTTCCCACGGAAACACTCCGCCCCGGAACGTCTCAATGCTCTTCGTCATATCTGATCACTTTCGCTCTTATTAAGGACTACGCAGTATATAGGTGAAAAAATAATTACGTTTACGTAAACGTCAATATACAAAAACTTACCAATTATCAACTAGCTTACAGAGACGCCACCGCTCTGCCTGGTATGTTCGACGAATAGTTCTGAAAGGGAAATGAGAAGCCGATGACGCCAGCAAAAGCTAACGAATTCAAATCGCCCACTTATCAAGCGGGAGAAACAATCTTTGCAGAAGGCGATGCCGGCGATCTGGCCAATATCATCGAAAGTGGCACGATCGAAATTTCCAGAAATGTCGGCAAAAAAAAGTAACCCTCGGTAATATAGAGAAAAACGGTATCTTCGATGAAATGGCCCTGATCGACGAAGCGACTCGCATCGCCTCGGCGTCAGCCTTGACTGAAACTGTTTGCATTCCCAAGCTGATCCCGTTTCAAACACATCTGGCGGATGCCGACACACTACTGCGGAGATTGGTCAACGTCTTGCTGTCGAACGCGCGCAGCCTTTCGGATCACATCACCCGCGTTACTGAAAAAACACCGAAAACGAGGCTCAATAAACTGCGCTTTTAATCGGATTGAAGGCTTCCCGCACAATCGGTCAATGCCTGGTCTAAAATCCCCAAAGCGGAATCAATTTGATCCTTGGTGACGAATAACGGCGGCGCCAACCGAACAGCGCTGATCCCTTCCGCCGAAGCCGGAATGAGATTGAGGCCCAGTTCAAGCGATCTTTGCAGCAATTGCTTCAGAAAGGCCGGCGCGGGCGCCTTGGTCTCTCTGTCCTTGACGAATTCGACACCGATGAACAGACCAATACCACGTACATCGCCGATGGACGCATGACGAGACTGTAATTCCTTCAAGCCTGTAATCACATAGGGTCCTATCTCTGCGGCCCGTTCAGCAAGCTTCTCCTCGCGAAGCACGTTCAGGACGGCCAATCCCACTTCCGCCGGCATCGGATCGGACAGATGCGAGGTGTAGTAGGAAAATCCCTTTTCGTAGCAACTCTCCTCGATCTCCTTACTCGTCACGGTCGCCGCCAGCGGAATTCCCGCGCCGAGCGTTTTCGATAGCGTGAGTATATCTGGCACCATATCCATGCCCTCGAAAGCAAAGTTGCGCCCAACCCGGCCAAGGCCGGTCTGCGCTTCATCCAGGATCATCATCATGCCGCGTTCCTCGCATTTCTGCTTGGCGCGCTCGAAATAACCGTCGGGCGGAATGACCACGCCACCCGCGCCCTGCACCGGTTCGGCAATGAAAGCCGCGTATTGGCCGATCGATTGGCGATCCGCCATCTCGAAGCCAACTTCAAGACAGGTCATGTCACATTTACCAGCGCAATGCTTGATCGGACATCGGTAGCTATTCGGCGCCGGAATCGCCATCGTCCCCGGCAAGGTAGGACCATGCCCCTTACGACCCGTCGCATAGGTGCTAGAGGCCGCCCCTACTGTTTGACCATGCCAAGATCCGGAGAGCCCGACTACCTCATAACCACCGGTATGAATCTTCGCCATCCGGAGTGCGGCTTCGTTCGACTCGCTGCCTGTGTTCGGGAACATCGATTTCTGCAACGTCGGCGGCAACATATCCGCCAGCTTATCTGCGAGTTCTACCAGCACGGGAGTTAACATATTGGTATAGAGGTGAATGACTTTCTCGCCGGCCCGCTTCAAGGCATCGACGACCGCCGGATGGTTGTGACCCAAGGTCGCGCACATCTGTCCCGAGGAGAAATCCAAAATGGCCCGGCCATCCTGATCGTAAAGATAGATGCCCTCGGCGCGTTCGACGACCAAGGAATAGAAATCACCACGATATCGCACAAGGTGTTCGTCAGCCGTTTCCCAGAGTTCGCGGTATTTATCGTTTACGCCTTCGGACATCTCTTCCTCCACACGAACATGTTGTTGTGTTGAGAGAGACTCTACGACAAATTAGTCGCAGCGCATCAAGAAATCGTATACTCCGGCGGTTGGGAAGCGTCATCGTTATAGCCCCACATACCGACAAACATATCGAAGTTTTCCCCATCACTGGCCATCGGCAGCACCAGCCGGTTCGCTATAATATACTCCTTCCCCGGTGCCAGGATACTGAACTGGCCAAGGTGCGGTATACCCGTATCGATGATTTGATGGTAATCGCGCTCAATCATGGCGAAGGCATCGGGGTCGGAAAAACATTCCTCCATCCACTTCTCCGTCATATCGCGCTCGGCACGTTTGGTGATTTCGACACCGAGAAGTTGATACCAAAATCTTAACTTCCCAGCGTCTCTTAAAATGTCGACCAGAAACAACTTCCCCAGCAGAGACGGAATATCGACCGGATCGAAATGTTGCCGTCCCGGCCAACCGGTCTCAGGAAAAGCTGAACGCCAATACTCAAACAACGCCCGATGCGGCTTTCGGACGATCCGGTCGGATAATTCGCTGAAATCAGGAATTCTCACCATTGGCCTGCATCATTTTCGGTGTCAGGATCGCCATGAGCTGATAGATACCCACAATTGGGTCATTCGTCGGATCCAACCCGCCAAGCCGTTTCAAGAACGCAGCGTCACGCGTCAGCTCCATAGCCTCTTCAACACGTGTTGTCTCAGCAATGACGGCCCAAGACATCAACTCGTCCTCCCCGCGCAAATCGGTCTCGGCAGTATTAGCAGGTGTCTGCTCTTCGGCGGCGATCCAAAGGTGTGCCTGAGAAATTCCGTCGCGATCCAATAATGCCGGCAGAAGTTCAGATTTAACCGCGTCTTCCAAATCCGCTTCCGTAGCGTTCGGGCTCATGAAGCGAAACGTGACCGCATGACCACCGAGCGCCGTTCCAACTGAAGCCGCTTTGCGGCATGCCGTGCGGACGGTGTCGCGAAAATCCAACATTACCCGTTGAGTCCAGTCGGTCGGATTTCCCAATCGCTCTAGATATTGAGGAGACCAAAGAACGTCCGGCGCATCCAATTCATAAAACGTGAAAAACTTCCGGTCTCCATCGACCCGCGTATAACGACGGCCAAACCGGAAGCCAGGCACTCCCACACGTTCGGGCAGATGCTGGCCCATATACCAACGCTCGTACTCGGCTTCACCGTCCGGCGCACAATCGTTCCACAGCGCCAAAATTCCAGGTTCGTTCGTCTCTAGCTCGTTCGTCATAGCAATATCCATGCAGCCAACCCAAGGAAGGCGAAAAAGCCAACCACGTCCGTAATCGTCGTTAAGACGACACTCGAACCGACGGCAGGGTCAACACCCCATCGGTCCAATGCCAACGGAATAACGGTTCCCGCGACGCCCGCCAACAATAAGTTGATGAACATTGCCGCACCGATAATAACGCCGAATATCGGCTCTCCAAACCATAGTGTCGCGACCACGCCGATCACGATTGCGAAAAGAATTCCGTTGATGCCACCGACCAACGTTTCCTTGCCGATGATCCTCAATGCGTTTGCCGTCGTCAGTTCCTTAACCGCCAAGGTACGTACCGCAACCGTTAGTGTCTGCGTCCCGGCATTCCAATAAGACGGGATCGTCGCCGCATCACGGCGCATTAGGCGACCAGCGCT
>JBMYRC010000197.1:0-5794 GCA_049601975.1 Alphaproteobacteria bacterium
GCAAAACCACCCGAGGAGAGACTCCATATCGTGACCATGTCAGACCATGGAATGGTGACGCTGCTTGGTAGTAAGCTCGACCTCGCCAAAAAATTTTATGAAGGCGGATTTACCGTCGGCGAGACGACGGAAGACGGATCGGATATGGCCTTAGCGCTTTCCAGCGCTGGCGGTATTTATGTGAAAGACTCCGACCCCTATCTGATCCAGCGCGTGCTGACCTGGCTCCAAAGCCAGGATTGGTGCGGGCCGCTCTTCACGCGCGAGGGAGACGGTGCATTGCTACACGATCACCTTCGCTCCGTTCACCGACGGGCCGCCGATATCGGCATCGTCTTGAAGTCCAACGATGGATCGAACAGCCATGGTATCGCAGGCGGCACCGTACATGATTGCGGCTATCCTGAAGGGGGTGGCATGCATGGTGGATTGCACGAACGCGAAGTCCGGTGCTGGCTCGCAATGCAGGGGACGGGGGTGCGCGAAGGCTATGCGTCACCGGTCACCGCCGGTGTCGTCGATATCCTGCCGACCGTGTTGAATTTCCTGGGCATCGATGCGCCGGATCATATTCAGGGTCGGCTTTTACGCGAAGGGCTTGAAGCGTTTGCCGAGGAAGCTTTGCCCGAATGTCATCGCGAGCACCACGTTGCCGAGGGAGCGAATGGCTACCGGGCGCATATTGAACACGACCATGTCGGTGAACGCCGCTATCTGCGTCGCGCCTGGTCCGAACGGGTTTGACGCGCGGGAAAATAATGGCGCTAAAACCCTATGACGGCGTCTCTAAGGCCATAATTCCGGGTTCACTTCGCGCCCCGGAATATGGCCTGAGCACACTAAGAAAACGCACCTCAGACGCCAATAGCAAGATACAACACGGCAATCACCGCCAGAATCGCGGCGACCACCGGCAACAAACTCCCTCCGCGTCCATGACGACGACGATGCCAACCCCATAGCAAGAAGACGCCAAGCCCTATCAATGCAAAGTAAGTCCAATCTCGTTCCACGTTTATGGACCTCCTATTGCAATATTATAGCAACTCGGAATTGCCTTGGTAATGACCCGATTGCACCAACTATATGATACACACCGGAGCGATATTTTGACGATGCCAGATCTACCACCTCTCTCATGAGCCGAATTGCCTTCGAAACCAGCGATACCCTTGGTGGCAGCGCCGCCATTCGATTCGGCGATTCGTTTGGATTTGGGGATTGGTGATCACCATCAGAGCTGCGGCGAATCAATTTTTCGGCTAAGGTGGCGTATGCACTTCATATCTGCCATCTCAATCACCCTACTGCTTTTAGCCTCGTGCAGCAGCACGCGGGTGGATGTCAAAGGCGGCTCCAGCTCGCCGACAAAATGGCAGATCGTCAAACCGATTTAACGCGCTAAAACACTCTCTTCCGGGTTGTCGTAGAAAGTCTGCTTAGCTAAGGTCCCTGTTCCCGCTTAGCGGCGAAATCAATAGTGCGGACGTGGCGGAACCGGTAGACGCAGCAGACTTAAAATCTGCTATCCGAAAGGGTGTGGGGGTTCGAGTCCCCCCGTCCGCACCATTTTAATTCTCGGGTTTTCGGAACTTCTTAAAGGCGACCGGCAACAGCGCTAGTACCGCGAGGCCGACCAAGGCTGCGGTGATTTCCGGCGTCAATATACCGGTAAGGGTAAACTCGCCGTTCTGATCAAATATACTGCCGAGCCCTGCCCCGACGGTCGCGTAGACGAAAGAGCCCGGAATAATGCCGAGGAAGGTGCCGATCGCATATGTGCGCAACTTCACACCGAGGAAGGCCGGGACGATGTTCACCAGGAAGAAAGGGAACAACGGAATGAGACGTAGGACCAACAAATAGCTCAAAGCGTTTTCTTGAAAGCCAGCCTCCATCTTCCGCATGGCCGGTCCGGCCCGCCGACGCAAGACATCGCCGAGTGCCGTTTTTGCAATCGAAAACACGCCAATTGCGCCAAGTGTCGCGCCAAATACAACATACACCGAGCCGAACCACTGCCCGAAGAGCAAACCGCCTGCAACCGTCAGGATCAATGCTCCCGGTACAGACAACGCCACGAACGTCGCGTAAATCGCTATATAAAGCGCGACGGCGATGACGCCTTGCTCCGCTACGAAAGCGCCAAGTATAGCGCGGTTCACACGCAACGCGTCGAAAGTGAGATACTTATCCAAGCTCAGCGCGAAAAATCCGGCAATCGCAGCCGCAAGAATGATTAGGGGCAAGAACCGGACGAAAGGCGATTTCGGTTGTAACTCTGAGGATATCTCTTCTTCGTCAGCAGACATTTTAAATTCCCGGCATCGCGCGCATCAACACGCCTACAAGGTCAAAATGACCTGTGGGGAAAGGCCACACAAGCCCACTCCGGATCACAATTCTGGCAAGAACGCAGCTAAATCGGCATCGTGCGGTATCTTCTGGTTGTGCTCGGTTGACCAGCAGCAGCGCACAACCGAAACTGTGCAAAAAAGTTTTAAAATCTTCTTCGCAAGATCCCACCAATTCCGCCGGCATGACTACTAAATTCGATTTATGCCGACCGGCGACCGCACATAAATCATCCGGCGCTATCCTCACATCAAACTCGGCCTCAATCGGCTTGTCCAACGCTCTTCCTCGCAAGTTTGCAATAAAATTGTCAAGGCATCTTGCAATGCCGTTGGCGCCAACGAGACCGGCGTTCGGTCGAGGGTCTGCGAGATACGCAATCCAGTCGCGACATCGCTTTCCAAAGATGCCGGGGCATTGCCCAATACGATGAGAACATTACTGTTCAATTCGCGCGACCGTGAGGAGCTACTGGGCCGTAAGATCTCCGTCGAATGCTCATGACACACCTCCATCTGTCTCGACATTTTTCAATATTGACCAACTATGCAGTCATTTCGCATTTCATCCCTTGATTTGGCACAACTTCGCGTGAGATTGAGACTCTTGAAAGCGGGGTTCCATGGCAGATCACTTGTACGATACGGCGCGAACGGTAGAGGGCAAAGGTCCCGACCTGGTTTTGATTCACGGGATGGGATTAAACCGCAATATGTGGCAATGGATGCTGCCCGAGCTGACTGCGCGCTTTCGCGTTATCCGCTACGATTTGCTCGGACATGGTGACAGTGAAGCACCACCCGAGAATTGTTCACTGAACGATTTAGTTGATCAGTTGGGTGAGCTGCTGGTCGATCTAGGTATCGAGCGCGCGGCCATCGCGGGGTTCTCGCTCGGCGGCACCTTGGCACAAGCGTTCGCCGCTGTGCATCCGAAGAGGGCCACCGCCGTCGCCGTCCTGAATTCCTCATATCGTCGAGACCCGAGTCAGCGCGCCGACATGCAGAAACGCCTTCGTCTTTCGGTCGACACGGGCCCCGCTGCCACGGTCGACGCCGCGATAGAACGTTGGTTTACCCAATCGTTTCGTGACTCCCGGAGCGATGTCACCGATCTCGTCCGAACCTGGATGCTTGCCAACGACCCGAGAAACTACGGACTAATCTACACCGTCTTAACCGAAGGCGATGATGCCGTCCTGCGGGACGGACGGATCCTGGCGGACGCCATCACCGATATCGAATGCCCGGCATTGGTTCTGACAGGTGAGGAAGATGCGAACAGCACCCCCGCAATGGCGGCGGCCATGGCAGGGGCGTTTCCAGACGGTCGATCGGCAGTGATCCCGTTACTGCGCCATATGGGCCTTGCAGAGGACCCGGACGCCTTCAACGCGTTGCTGGTCCCTTTCTTGGAGGCATCTCTTTAGGGCCTTGCCCCTCTAAGTCGCTCGATCGATGAATCCACGCTATGCTGGGGCCAATGGCAAAGTCTCAATTACACCTTCTGAAGACGAAGCGGTTACTACCGCTGCTCATCACCTTCTTCCTAGGTGCCGCCAACGATAATTTCTTCCGCAACGCGATGGCCATCCTGATCCTATACCGTCTCGCGGAGAATGCCGGAATTGACGGCAAACTGCTGGTCACGCTGGCAGCAGGCATTTTTATTCTGCCATTCTTTCTATTCTCGGCGACCGCCGGACAGCTCGCCGACAAGTATGAGAAGTCGGGCCTCATCCGATGGGTCAAATTGGCGGAAATCGCCATCATGCTGTTTGGGGCCATCGGCCTGATCTTAGGCGAACCTTATTTTCTGCTCTTCGTGCTGTTTTTAATGGGAGCGCAATCTTCGTTCTTCGGCCCTGTGAAATACAGCATCCTGCCCTTGCATTTGGAGCCGGAGGAATTGATCGGCGGCAATGCGCTGATGGCGTCGGGAACTTTCGTCGCCATTCTCCTCGGCACCATCGCCGGAGCACTCTTGATCCTGTGGAACGGCGGCGTCTGGATCGTCGGCTGTGGCGTTCTGTTGTTGGCCGTCACCGGATGGCTGGCGAGCCGACATATTCCCTCCGCACCACCCGCCAATCCCGACCTGATCGTCAGCTACAATTTCGCGTTGGCAACGTGGCGCATTTTGCGGCTGACCGCCGTCTCACAGCCGATATTTCTTTCGGTGCTGGGCATTTCGTGGTTCTGGGTCGTCGGCGCCACGCTGCTCTCTCAATTTTCGAACCTCGCCAGGTATACATTTCATGCGAATAACGAAGTCGTTACCCTGTTCCTCGCGACCTCCACGGTTGGTATCGCCATCGGCTCCCTGCTCTGCAACCGACTGCTACGCGGGGAAGTATCGGCGAAATACGTGGCCTTCGGCGCGTGCGGCGTCAGCGTATTCCTTGGAGACTTGTGGCTCTCCGCCCCAGCAATGGACAGCTTTACGGGTGCCTTCCGGGACATCCCAGCATTCCTTGAGGACGTGCAAACCTGGCGGGCTTTGTTCGATATTTTCGGCGTCTCCGTCTGCGGCGGCCTCTATACAGTGCCGCTATACGCCATTCTGCAAAGCCGTACGGTGGATGGGGAACGCTCGCGCATCGTTGCGGGCAACAACATCCTCAACGCGTTGTTCATGGTGTTGAGTTCGCTCGCCGCCACCGTCATGCTGACGAACGGTGCCGCCGTGCCAGACATATTCTTGGCGGTCGCCATCGCCAATCTAATATTCATCGTGTTGTTCTGGCGATTACGCTGACACATACCGCAAGACGAGGTGGTCCCATGGCGTTAAGCAAGCAAGAGATCGAACACTATCACGAGGCCGGATACGTCATTCCGGATTATCGATTACCGGAGGAGACGCTGGAGTCCATCCGAGCTGACTATGACCGCTTGTTGGCGCGTCATCCTGAGTTCCACGATTACTGCCCAATGCTGTTGCGCTACGATCTCTCGTTTCTGAATTACGCGCGTGACCCCAATATCCTAAACATGGTCGAGCAAGTGATCGGGTCGGATGTCATTTTGTGGAACTCCAGCTTCTTCGCGAAACCAGCCGAGAACGGCAAAAAGACACCATGGCATCAGGACGGCGAATATTGGCCGCTGCGTCCGCTCGCCACCTGCACGGTCTGGCTCGCGATCGACGACGCGACCGTTGAGAACGGCTGTCTGAAATTCATGCCGGGCTCGCACAAAAACCGGAACCTACGGCCACACCGCACGAACAAGGACCCGAATTTTACCCTGCATCAAGAACTGCTGGAGAGCGAGTACAACGATGATGATGCAGTGCCGCTCGTCCTCAAAGCGGGACAAATGTCATTGCACGATGTCTATCTATTGCACGGTTCTGAGGCCAATAATTCCGGCACGCCACGGCGCGGTATGACAATGCGCTTCATGCCCGGCACCTCCGTCTTTGACCGCGCCGAAGC
>JBMYRC010000198.1:0-5751 GCA_049601975.1 Alphaproteobacteria bacterium
AACTTAACACCTGCTGACGTCTACTTTGGACGCGGCGAACCTATCTTACTCGAACACGAAAGGACAAAACGAAACGCAATCAACCAACAGATGGGCCAAGCGCTACGCTAAAGCACGCAGCCTTCTGTATCTGGGGGACGCAGGTTCAAATCCAGCCGGGCGCATCATTCTTTTCGAACATTCTGATCAACTTATTCCGCCGCCTCCATGAGCGCCGCCTCGGCCTTCAGCCATATCGCCGTATCGTGAAAGGCGACCCCGCCCGCCGGCGCGACCGGTGTGCCATCAATCAGGAGATTGACGCCAATCTTGCGGTCGAAGGCGTCGTCCGGCCATACCCCTTCGGCAATCACGACACCTGGCTTTGCGGACTCGGCTATTTTAGCCCGCAACAAGACATCGCCCTTCTCATTGCCGATACGCACGTGGCCGCCGTCGACAACGCTCCATTCCGCCGCGTCCTTAGGATGTATCACCGCGACCGGTTCGCCCTCGCGCCGTTGCGAGCCGGGTGTCTCCGTGAACGACGTGTTCAAATAAGTGCGCGCTGGCGGCGTTACCAGGCGCAAGGGTTTCTCTGAGCCAACTGTATCCGTCGTTGCCCAATGATCCGGCATCGACGGCATGCCCGCGTGGTAAGGCCCGAGGGCCGCCCAGTCTGGCTTGAAACGAAAGCGGCCCTCGGGCTGCGGAAATCCGCTGAGGAAATGGGCATCCTCGAAACTCGGCGCGCAATCGATCCAACCCTGTTCGGCCGCCTCCACCAGCGTACCCTTGCCAGAAGCCTGTAGCGTCGCGTCCACCAATTCCCGCGACGACATATCGAAACTGGGATGGTCGGAGCCGAGCCGCTTGGCGAGCGCATTTACCACGTCGACATTGCTGCGGCATTCCTTATGCGCGTCGAGGACGCGGGGACCAATGGTCAACGCTGTGTGGCCCCAGCCCATATAGATGTCGTCGAGCTCGAGGAACATTGCCGCCGGCAGCAGAATATCGGCATAGCGGGCGGTCGCGGTCATGAAGTGTTCGTGGACGCAGACAAAGATATCGTCGCGGGAAAGGCCCCGCCGGACAGCAGCTGAATCCGGTGCCACCAACGCGGTGTTGGAATTCTGGATCAACATGGCAGCAACCGGCGGACCGCCAGCCAAGGCGTCTTCGTCCCCGCACAGGACAGCACCGATCCGCGATTGATCAAGGATTCGGGTCACGCCGTCAATCCGGTCGCTCGCATGCGCCAATTGGGTATCAAGATTCCAGATATCAAAACTGGCGAAATGAGCACCACCACCGCGATGCCGCCAGGCACCGTTCACCGCCGGGAGGCAGCTGGCCGCATGCATGTTCGCGGCACCATTGCGGCTACGGGTAAAACCGACGCCAAACCGCAGGAAACTTTTCGCCGTGCCACCAAAGAGGCGCGCGAAAGAAACAATCTCCTCGACTTCCAATCCGGTGATGGCGGCGGCCCAATCCGCCGTTTTGGTCGCTAAATGCGCCCGCACATCGGCATCGAAATCAGTGAATTCGCTAAGATAATCTTCATCCGCCATGCCCTCGGCCAACATGACCTGCATCACCGCGCAGGCCAGCGCGCCATCGGTGCCCGGCCGCAAAACCAAGCCGATATCGGCCGCGGCCATGGTCGAGGTGCGATAGACATCGACGACCACTAACTTGGCACCCCTGGTCTTTCGCGCCTTTTGGATGTGGCTCATCAGATTGACGCTGGTGTGAACCGGGTTGCCGCCCCAGACGACGATCAGGTCGGCCTCTTCGATCTCCATCGGATCGACGCCACGTTGTGCTCCGAAACCCGCCTGCCAACCGGAGACGGCAGGTGTGACGCAAATCGTCCCCTTCATGCCGGAATACCCAAGCGTTCGGCTCAATCGTTCTATGCCGAAGCGCTGAACGATGCCAAGGGTGCCGCCCGAATGATACGGCCAAACCGATTCGGGGCCGTAGGTCTCCGCCGCGTCGCGAAAGGCCGCAGCGACCGTATCGAGCGCTTCGTCCCAGCTTATCCGCTCGAACTTGCCCTCACCCTTGGCGCCGACACGGCGCATCGGATGGGTCAATCGATCAGGATGATGGACGCGCTCCGCATAGCGGCCGACTTTCTCGCAGACCACGCCTGCGGTGAACGGCAGATTGGAGGCACCGCGCACGCGCCCAATTTGCGTTGGCGATATGCGCTCCACCTCCAGCGCACAGGCGCTCGGACAATCATGGGGGCACGCCGTGCGGACGATTTCAGTGGTCATCGATGCGGTCTCCTTGGGCAGTCCTTGCAGAACTATATAAGTGTCAGGCCTCGCGATCACGTATTTACCTGATACGCATTAGAAATTCGCGCCACTCAGCCCATAGTTGCAATAATGGCAAGTCCGTCGCAGCTTCATAATTTTCAGTTCGATAAATCTCGCGCATAAAGCGATCTCGAGCAACCACCGTACCCATGAACCTGCAAGATTGTACGCGACAAGGCGCGTCTTTGTCGGCGCCAACAATCCATTGCCGAGCGTTCTTTCCGCATCAGCCAACCCATGGACGGACTCGCTTTCTCGCAGCCAGTATCGCGCTGCGCCGTGGCGTACGGGGATAGTTCGGCCAGCCCCGTTGCTCCCCAAAGCGCGCCTGCAGATAAATCGCCAAACCTTCTTTCAGGACCTGTGAAGCCCATCCTTGCGACAACAGATGAATGATCTCATGCGCGGTAATCACTGTCGATTTCCGCAAAAGTCGGCTGGAAATGCGGATCGTGGCGGGTGGAAAATGCCGTGCGATACCAGAATCATGCACCCGGACGGTGACCCGACCAACATCTTCGCCCGACACTGCGCATAATGCCGAGTATTCCCGTGCCGCCTGCCCGGCCAATGCCTAGAGTTGGCGGTGTGGCAAACTGGGACCGCCATTCACCACGCGAATTGTTTTATCGGCACTCCAAAAAATATCTCTGGGGCGTCTTCGTTCGCGGCGCACCCCCCTAAAACCACCGTCAGACATCCGATGACAAACAAGCGCATCAATTTCATTATCGAGCCTCGTTCCTAGTACGGGGCTAGTTTAGCCTGCAAAACATCTATATGGAGAAGCTCGATTCGAGACATCGCCGCCAGGAGAGAGCACCATGGAATTCGCCCCCCGTATGAGCCGGTTTAAACCGTCGCCAAGCCAGATCGCCTCGGCGCGCGTTCGCGACTTGGTGGCGGAAGGCCGAGACATCGTCAAATTGACCGCGGGCGAGCCAGACTTCCCGACACCAGATCATGCTAAAGCGGCGGCGATTGCGTGTATGGATGCCAACGAAATTCGCTATACGCCGATTAACGGGTTACCGGAAATGCGAGTCGCGGCGCAGCTTAAATTCAAGCGAGACAACAATCTTGATTACGGTCTCGATCAGATCGCGGTCGGCTCCGGCACCAAGCAGATTCTGTTCAACTGCCTGATGGCGACCGTCTCCGAAGGGGACGAGACGATCATTCCTGGCCCCTATTGGGCATCTTACCCAGACATGGTTTTGTTAGCGGGCGGCACGCCGGTGTTCGTCAATTGCGGACAGAACAATCTGTTCAAGATGCGCCCCGAGCAATTGGAAGAAGCGATCACTCCGAATACCAAATGGCTGATGTTCTCCTCGCCGAGCAATCCGACGGGAGCGACATATTCAGTGGACGAACTGAAAGCCCTCGCCGACGTGCTGATGCAACATCCCCACGTCAATATTCTGACCGACGACGTATACGAACATCTGATCTATGATGGCCGCACTTTCCACACACTGGCCGAGGTAGAACCCGGCCTCTACAACCGCACGGTGACCTGCAACGGCGTCTCGAAAGCCTACTCGATGACTGGGTGGCGGGTCGGTTTCGCGGGCGGACCGAAAGAGATCATTGCCAACATGGGAAAGATGCAATCGCAAAGCACGTCCGGGGTCTCTGCTGTCGGACAGGCCGCCGCTGTGGCGGCCCTATCCGGCCCGCAAGAATTCGTGAAGGATCGCACCGCGAATCTTCAATACCGCCGCGATATGTTGTTCGAGAAATTAAACAGGGCCGAAGGCCTGCAATGCGATTTGCCGGAAGGGGCGATGTATATCTTCTGCTCGTGCGCGGGAACCATCGGCAAGAAGGCGCCAAACGGCAAGGTGATCGAGACCGATGTGGACTTCACCATGTACCTGCTAGATTCCGTCGGTGTCGCAGTGGTGCAGGGGAATGCCTATGGCCTCTCACCCTATTTCCGAGCCAGCTTCGTCGCTCCCGAAGAGGACCTATTGCAAGGTGGAGACAAAATCCAAGAAGCCTGTGCGGCGCTCGGCTGAACCACGCATTAAAGACCGGCGATGCCGCCATGCTGGCGGGACCAACTAGCTGGGTCTTTAATAAAGTTCGACTTCCTCCAGTGTCGGAAGGCCTAAATATTGATCTCTACGGGCACGGTTGAGGATATCGCGCAACTTGGCCAACGACATATGAAAGTGCGCGGTCGGAAAGACATCGAAATCGATGAGCGCGAAGGTTTCCATTACGTCAGCTTCGGCCTGCTCGAGAGCGTTGAGGAATACTGCTTCTCTCATGCCGTCGGTCGCAAGGTCATCAATCAACAGCACCTTCGCGCCCGGCTCGAATTCCCCTTCGAAATGAGCGAGCCGACCAAATCCTTTACTTTGCCGAAGCACGAGTAGCAGTGGTTTGGAAAGTCGGTCCGCGACCAGGGTCGCAAAGGGAATACCAGATAACTCGCAACTAGCGACAACCTCAGGCGCGTCCAAATCGAGACTGTCAGAGAGTTTCTCGATCCTCATCTCGACGAGCGTGTTGCGGTCCCCGGGCGAGGAAATCAGTTTCTTGCAATCTATATACAAGGGACTGGCCCAACCCGACTAATAGAAGAACGGCTCCCCGTGTACCCGCGCATAGAGCGACCGGCTATCAACGATTATGCGTGTGGTCTCTTCCGCCCAGCGTCCCGAAGCGGCCATCTAAGCGGGCTCCCGATCATCGGTGGCGGCACGCATCATCGCGTCGCCCAAAAAAAATCATCCATGCCCATCGCTTCGTTTGGATTATGACTGCCTTTCGCGTTGCTCACGAACACCATGCCTAAGGGGACGCCCGCATTCGCGAATACCGAGGAATCTTGCCCGGCGCCGGACGGCATAACTTAATGCGCTATTTCATTATCTTCACAGACTTGCTGCAACATGCCTACTATTTCGGGAGACATTACCGCCGGGTCCGTCAGGCTGGGCTCACCGAGGTCGAACGCTACACCGCGTTTGGCCCCGACGGCATCGCATTCCGACCGCAGTAATGCCTCGAAAGATTTTAATGTCTTCAAATCCTGGCTGCGATATTCCAAGGCGAACGTCACTTCGCCCGGCACCCGAGACTCGGCAAACTACGCGACGATGGCGGACGTTCCCGAGAATACCGGTCACAATACCGACCGGCTTTTCCAGCTCAATATGCAGCTCAAAACCAACTATCAAAGCAATCCGGACTGCGCAAAATTTCACCAGCGCGGAGGGGCGCGATCTCAGCGCTACTTGCCCGCATGCAATCTTGCAATGTCCGCACGCCGTCGCAATGAGGTGATGTCAGGTCCGCGTCCGTGAGTTTCCCGAAAAAGGCACGAAAGCCGAAATAGCACGGCCCGCCGAACCAGGCACTTTCCTCGCCGCGCAAGGCAATGAGCTCGACGTCGCGCCGCACGCGACCACTATCCCGCAAT
>JBMYRC010000199.1:0-5632 GCA_049601975.1 Alphaproteobacteria bacterium
TCCACGATCATTTAGATGGTCTGCAATCTCCCGACTGTTCAGACCTTGATCATGCAAATCACTGATTAGGTGAAGTCTCTCTAGACGTTCTGGAGAGAGGTCAAAGGTAGTCAACTTTGTAGTTTTGACGGTTACATCTACACCTAATGCATATCTGCTCAGATCAGATTTTATATAGTGAAATCTACTCCACTGTAACGCTTTTCGCTAAATTCCGCGGTTGATCGACATCGGTGCCTTTCTCAACCGCCGCGTGGTAGGCCAGAAGCTGCACCGGTATCGCATAAAGGATCGGCGCGACAAACGGATCGACGGTCGGCAGAGCGATGGTCGCCCATGGCTTCGCCTGTGCCTTCATCTTGGCGATTCCCGGCCCGTCCGAAAGAAAGATCACTTTACCACCGCGCGCGACAACTTCCTGTACATTGGCGGCCGTCTTGTCGAACAAGGGATCGCCGCCGGACGCGATAACGATGACAGGGACATCTTCGTCAATCAATGCGATGGGTCCGTGTTTCATCTCGCCAGCCGCATAGGCTTCCGCGTGAATGTAGGATATTTCCTTTAGCTTCAACGCCCCTTCGAGCGCGATCGGATAGCTTGTCCCGCGCCCAAGATAGAGGACGTCGCGCGCTTCCGACAGATCGCGCGCCAGCTCGGCGATCCGCTGATCGTGATTCAATACTTCCGCCGCCCGGCCGGGGATCTCAGCGAGTGCCATGGCGAGTTCGGCCTCCCGCGCCCGGTCGATCCCACCCCGCGCCTTTGCCAATGCAATGGCGAAACAAGCAAGTACCGTGAGTTGCGTCGTAAAGGCCTTAGTAGAGGCAACACCTATCTCCGGGCCCGCCAAGGTGGGCAACACAGCGTCCGATTCTCGCGCGATGCTCGATTCCGGGGAATTCACAACAGAGACAATCTGCTGCCCCTCAGCCGCTGCGTATCGTAATGCCGCCAGGGTATCCATCGTCTCACCCGACTGACTGACGAAAAGCGACAGACCGCCTTTCGTCATCGGTGGATTACGATAGCGGAATTCGGACGCAACATCGATCATCACGGGCACACGCGCCAATTGCTCAATCCAATACTGCGTGATCAACCCGGCGTAATAAGCCGTACCACAGCCACTGATCGAAATTTTCGGCACCTCTGCCAAATCGATTTCCGACGGCGGCAGGGTGATCGTTTGTGTCGCCGGGTTCAGCATGGAGTGAAGCGTATCGCCGATCACCGACGGTTGCTCGTAAATCTCTTTCAGCATGAAGTGCCGATAGTTACCCTTGCCGATCATCGCGCCAGAAAGCGCTGTCTGTACGACCGGGCGCTCAACCGCAGCGCCCTCCGCATCGCGAATCTCCGCGCCTTCGGAGGTCACAACGGACCAGTCACCCTCCTCCATGTAACAAATTCGCTGGGTCAACGGCCCCAGCGCCAAGGCATCCGAGCCGAAATACATCTCACCCTCGCCGTAACCGATGGCAAGGGGGCTACCGCGGCGCGCCCCGATCATCAGGTCGTGCTCACCCGCAAAGATCATCACCAGCGCAAAAGCCCCTTCGAGCTTGGGGAGTACCGCCGCCACCGCATCCCGCGGGGAAAGCCCGTCACTCAGATAACGGTCGATCAAATGGACGACGACTTCGGTATCCGTATCCGTCTCGAAATTCTGCCCGGATTCGGAAAGTTCCTCGCGGAGTTCGAGGAAGTTCTCAATGATCCCGTTATGCACTACCGCCAGCTTCGCCGTCGCATGGGGATGTGCGTTGTCTAAACTTGGCACGCCGTGCGTGGCCCAACGCGTGTGCCCAATCCCAATCGAGCCCGTGACGGGTTCCGTCGCAAGACGATCTTCCAAATTGACAAGTTTCCCCTGGGCCCGTCTGCGATTGATAGATCCGTCGACCAGGGTCGCAATTCCAGCGGAGTCATACCCGCGGTATTCGAGCCGTCGTAGGCCTTCGACCAGAAGAGGGGCGACTGCCTGTTTACCTATGATGCCAATAATACCGCACATATTCCGGGTTATTCCTTCCGGGCTTTTTTCGCTTTGGCCGCGGCGCGTTCGGCGCGAAACGCCTCGGCCCGCCCCACGAGATCAATTTGCTTAGAACGCTCGATGGTAAGTGCGCCCTCCGGTACATCGCGCGATATCGTACTGCCCGCTCCGACGATCGCCCCGTCACCGATTATAACAGGTGCGACGAGCGCCGAATTCGAACCAATAAACGCACCCTCTCCGATCACGGTCTTATGCTTCTCGAAACCATCGTAGTTACAGGTGATCGTTCCCGCGCCGATATTGGCCTTCGCGCCAACATTCGTATCACCGACATAGGCAAGGTGATTGGCTTTCGCGCCCGGCGCCATGACCGTGTTCTTTAACTCAACGAAATTCCCGATATGAACGTTTTCGCCAAGTTCCGTGCCAGGCCGTAACCGGGCGAAGGGCCCAATGATCGCCCCTTCCCCAATGCGCGCACCCTCGATATGGCTGAAGGCTTTGATCTCGACATTGTCAGAAACCTCAACGCCAGGCCCGAAGACGACATTCGGCCCGACAATCACGTCGCGGCCGAGAACGGTATCATGCGCGAAATAGGTGCTATCCGGGTCAAGCAAAGTCGCCCCGTCATCCATCGCACGATTACGGCGGGCTGTCTGCCAAAGCGTTTCGGCACGGGCCAGATCCGACCGACTGTCGACGCCCATCAATTCGGATTCGTCCGCCTCAACGACGGCGCAGGTCAAACCATCATCGCGCGCCAGGCCAACGATGTCGGTCAGATAATATTCGCCTTTCGCATTCTCATTGCCTATGCGCGCCAGCAGGCCCGAAAGTCGCGCCGCGTCAATTGCCATCACGCCAGCGTTGCAGAGATCAATGGCGCGCTCCTTCTCCGACGCATCCTTGTTCTCGACAATCGCTTGCAAAACACCCTGATCATCGAGCACGAGGCGCCCATAACCGGTTGGATCACCTGCCCGAAACCCTAGGACGACAACAGCCGCACCGGCTTCTCGCGCCGCGACCATTCGCCGTAATGTGCCCGTCGTAATCAGGGGGTCCCCGCCGAACAACACCAATACAGTGCCGTTCGAAAACCCGTCCAATATGCAGATACCCGTCTTCACCGCGTCGCCGGTACCCGCTTGGTCGGTTTGAACAATGGTGGGATAGGGAGAGACAGCCTCTGTCACCGCTTTCATATCGGGCCCGACCACGACAACGGTTCGGGTCGGTGCCAACGGCTTGGTCGCATCGATTACATGACAAACCATCGGGTGTCCTGCGATGCGATGGAGGACCTTGGGAACGACGGATTTCATCCGCGTTCCCTTTCCGGCGGCGAGCACGATAGCGGCGATCGGTTCTTCCGACATTATCCGATTTTCAGTTGGTCTGGCAGGTTCCGAGTGGTTGGCGAAAGTGCCACAGTGCGAGTCCGCGGCCAAGTCACGAATTGTTTCGCCAATTGTCACATTATTGCAAAAAGTTACGCCGCGGACAAAGCCGCGGCGTAACAGGGGGGAGGTAATTAGCCTCAAGGTACCGCGACTCCGTCGCGGGTCCTTTAACGGTTTAGGAAGCGCCGATCGATCGCGGAAAACGAACCGATCACCATCCGTTTGATGGCTTCCGACTGCGCACGACGCGCGTCGGCGATCCGGTATTCGACTTCGTGGATGTGCGGCAACAATGCCACTGTGTCCTTGCTTCCGTTCTTCTGTCCGTTCTCGATATTCATGTCTAATTCTCCAGGGATGGAATGTGTCGGTGTTTCCCTCTCCCAACGTCTCTTATTATTTACATTTTGTATCTTTTCACATATCGATATGTCTAATATTATAAAAATTACATAATGATATATAAATAGTATCACACTCATGATCGATCTACGCCAAATGCGGCAATTCGCGGCCGTCGCCGAAGAGCTCAGTTTTCGGCGCGCCGCCGAACGTCTGAACATGTCTCAACCGCCGCTCAGCCAAGCCGTCCAACGACTCGAAGAAGAGATCGGCGCCAAGCTTTTTCATCGCGGCAAGCGAAAGGTCACATTGACGCGAACCGGCGAAGTCATGCTCGACGAATCACATCGCGTGTTGGCTCAAGCTGACCGTGCGATCGCCCACGTCATGGATGTCGGCAAAGGCCGTCTTGGTCGTGTCGAAATCGGCTTTGTCCTGACGGCTTCATACGAATTACTCCCCGCCGTGACCCGACGCTTTCGACAAAGCAATCCCGACATTCACCTCGAACTCCACGAAATGACCAGCGCACAACAAATTGAGGCTTTGTTGGATCACCAGATCGATGTCGCTTTTCTCCGCCCGCCCCTGGCGGAAATCGAAGGACTCGCGATGGAGAACATCTACCACGAGCGCCTGGTTGCGATCTTGCCGGACGATCATACGTTGGCGGGCCGGGACCGGGTCGACATGAAGACGCTCGGAATGCCGCTCTTCGTCATGGTACCATCAAACTGGTACACGACCTTTCAAACACGGCTCGTCCGGGCTTGCCAACGCGAAGGCCTGGACCCGGAAATCATCAACGACCCAATCCACTTGGTCAGCCTCGTCGCGGCGGGCATGGGCGTCGCCATCGGTCCGCACGCGGTGACCCGGCTGCGGCTCGACGGTATCGTCTTCAAGGAACTCGACGGCCTGCCTGAAAATTTGATGATGGAGTTGGCCATCGCCTGGCGCGAAAGTGCGGTATCGCGCTCGACGGTCGGTTTTGTGGAGTCCTCGCGAAAAATTGCCACCACCTTGTATCAAGCTCTTGCCGACGACCGCCGAGACAAATAGAGAAAACGACCATGATAGATCAATTACCGATTTTACTGTTCGACCTCGATGGAACTCTGGTCGACACCGCGCCCGACCTTGTCGCGACGCTAAACACAATCCTGGCGAAGCACGACCGGGCGCCGATGGCGCTTGAATCCGTGAAAAAATTGATCGGCGACGGCGCCCGCACCTTATTGGAACGCGGATTCGAAGTCACCGGCGCACCGGCAACTGACCTCGACGCGCTAATGGCTGATTTCATCGATATTTACGTCGCGGCGTCGACCGTTCACTCGCGGCCGTATGACGGCGCGGTTAACGCTCTGGAAGGCTTCGCCGCCGCCGGGCATCGAATGGCTGTCTGCACGAACAAACCGCAAGCGCCGAGCGAGACCATATTGCACGAACTCGACCTGATGCGCTTTTTTGACACGGTGGTCGGTGGAGACCGGTTTCCTGTCCGCAAGCCGGACGCCCAACATCTACTCGGTGCGCTTGAGCTGATGGATGCCGCAAACCATTCCGCTATTATGGTAGGCGACAGCTACAACGACGTGGCATCCGCCCGTAATGCAGGCATGCCGGTGATTGTCGTCAGTTACGGTTATACGACAACCCCACCCAGCCGGCTCGGCGGTGACATATTGGTCGACCATTTCGCTGAAATTCCGGACGCCGTGAAGCGCCTCCGCTCTTGACACCCAAAGACCCGCCCCGTAGATGAAAGTACGCGCGCGGGGCGCGTAGCTCAGCTGGTTAGAGCGCCGCCTTCACACGGCGGAGGTCACAAGTTCAAATCTTGTCGCGCCCACCAACCATTTCAGATACTTAGCTGATT
>JBMYRC010000200.1:0-5585 GCA_049601975.1 Alphaproteobacteria bacterium
GGTCTCGCGGCCGATGATTTCCGACAACCGGCCAGCGCCGATGCGGCGTGTAAACTCCATCTGCCAAAGGCGGTCTTGTGCGTGGACGAATCCAAGGGCAAACGCGCTGTCCGTCTCCGTCGCCGCGAAGATGTGCGGGATGCCGTTTTCGTCTCGTAATATATCGACATCACGATGAAGGCCTGCCAGTTCGATCATGCCATTGGTCTGTGGCAGTGATGTGCGAAGCCAAAGATACCCGCCGCCTGCCGCCAACGCGGCAGTGAAAAGGAAGGCGAGAACGCCGTTGCGGAGGATACGTATCATGCGTCGAAAGCTTAGGGAGGTGTGAGGGATACGAAAAGCAGTTCTATCGCCCTTGCGGGGAAGTGGTTTCTAAATCTACAAAGTCGGATAGAGAAACCGTTTAATAAGTGAGGGAGCCGGGGATGATCACCTATTTGAAACAGGGCAAGAGCGATGCCGATGTCGCGGAAGCCGACGCCAAGGTGCGGGGGATCGTTGAGGGTATCCTGTCCGATATCGAAAAACGCGGCGACGCCGCCGTGCGTGAGTTGTCGGAGAAATTCGACGGCTATACCCCGGCAAAGCTTCGTTTGAGCGAAGACGAAATTCGGACCGCCATAGCGAAAGTCCCGCAGAGCGATATCGAGGATATCGAATTTGCGCAGAAGCAAATTCGGAATTTCGCCGAGAAGCAAAAGGAATGCTTGCAGGACTTGGAAGTGGAGACGATGCCCGGCGTCATCCTTGGACATCGCAACATCCCGGTGAACTCGGTCGGCTGTTATGTGCCGGGCGGCAAGTATCCGATGGTGGCCTCCGCGCATATGAGCGTGCTCACCGCATCGGTCGCGGGCGTAAAACGCATCGTCGCCTCCGCACCGCCGCAGGATGGGGAGCCGCATCCGGCAATTGTTGCGGCCATGCATATGGGTGGGGCCGACGAAATTTTGGTCCTCGGCGGTGTTCAGGCAGTGGGTGCCATGGCCATCGGCACTGAATCACTGCCCGGCGTGGATATGCTGGTCGGGCCCGGCAATATGTTCGTCGCGGAAGCAAAGCGGCAATTGTTTGGCCGTGTCGGTATCGACCTCTTCGCGGGACCGACGGAGACCCTGATCATTGCCGATGAAAGCGTGGACGCGGAGCTGTGCGCCGTCGATCTGTTGGGCCAGGCGGAGCACGGACCGACGTCACCCGCCGCTTTGCTGACCACTTCGCGCAAACTGGCGGAAGAGACAATGGCGGAAGTGGAACGCCAGCTCGCCATCTTGCCGACGGCGGAAATCGCGCGTGAATCTTGGGACGAATACGGCTCCGTCATCTTGTGCGAGACTATCGATGAGATGGTGGAAGTCGCCGACCAACTCGCCTATGAGCATGTCCAGGTGATGACCGAGGATCCGGATTACTTTGCTGACAACATGACCAATTACGGAGCGTTGTTCTTGGGACCCCGCACCAATGTCTCCTACGGTGACAAGACCATCGGAACCAACCACACGCTACCGACCAAGCAAGCGGCGCGTTATACAGGCGGGCTTTGGGTCGGCAAATTCATGAAGACCTGCACCTATCAGAAGGTACTGACGGACGAGGCCTCGGCGATGGTTGGGGAGTACTGCTCCCGCCTCTGCGCGCTTGAGGGATTCGCCGGACATGGCGAACAGGCGAATATTAGAGTGAGACGCTATGGTGGTCGCAATGTGGAACCCTACGGCGTTGCGGAGAAACTCTAACGGAGTGGCATGATGCAGGGTCAGGTCGAAGTTACGCCCATTGCGGGTGCCTGCGGCGCGGTCGTCTCCGGCGTCGATCTCTCGCAACCGTTGGGCAACGAAACATTCGCGGCGGTGCATCAGGCCTTCCTCGACCACCAGGTGATCTTCTTTCGCGATCAAGACCTGACGCCCGAACAGCAAATCGGTTTCAGCCGCCGCTTCGGTGAATTGCGGATCAGCGAGCAATACGAGGCGTTGGAAGGTTATCCCGAGATCATCGAGATCGTGAAGGAGCCCGACAGCACCGGCATCGTCGGTAACCTCTGGCACAGCGACGAGAGTTTCCTTCCGCAACCGGCGTTGGGCTCGTTGCTCTACATGCACGAGAACCCGGAGGTCGGCGGAGACACGATGTTCGCGAACCAATATCTCGCCTATGATGCCCTGTCCGATGGCATGAAAGAGTTTCTGTCCGGCCTGCGCGCCGTGCATTCCGATGCCAGTCTTGGGTCTCGCAATAAGGGAAGAGCGCTGAAGGTGAAGGCGGGCGCTGAAGGTCGCCCGTCATACGAGGCGACGCATCCTGTCATTCGTACTCACCCGGAGACCGGCCGCAAGAGTATTTTCGTGCATAAACCCTATACGATCCGGTTCGAGAACATGACCGTGGCGGAGAGCAAACCGCTCCTCGATTTCCTCTACGCTCATTCCGCCCGCCCGGAATTCACCTGTCGTTTCCGGTGGGAGAAAGGCGCGCTCGCATTCTGGGACAACCGTTGTCTTCAACATTATGCGTTGAACGACTATTCGGGCGTGCGTCGCTACGCGCACCGGGTGACGGTGGTCGGAGATACGCCGAAATAGAGGGCCGCTGGTCAAATCTGCCGGCACGCAACATATCTACACCCAACGAATAACCTCGGGAGAAGTTTCCATGGCTGAGATGAAAGTCGCCGTCCTCGACGACTATATGAAAATCGCGGGCGAACTCGCGGATTGGAAATCGTTGCCGGGAGACATTCAGACGGATTTTTTCTATGAGAAACTCCCGGAAGGAAACGATGCGCGGGCGGAGGCCTTAGCCGATTACGATGTCTTGGTCGTCACACGGGAACGCACGCCGCTGCCGAAGGAGCTTCTCGAGCGCCTACCGAAGTTGAAATTCATCGCGTCTCCGGAAATGCATAACCGGGTCATCGATTTCGATTATTGCCGCGTGAAAGGCATCCCCGTTTGCGGCACCACGCCGCGTCCGTCACCGACTTTCGAGCTGACCTGGGCGTTGATCCTGGCGCTCGCGAAGAACGTCACCATTGACGACCAGGCAATGCGCACGGGGCAATGGCAGACCGTCGTCGGCACCGAGATCCGTAACAAGACGCTCGGCGTGATCGGCCTGGGTCGCATCGGCTCGGAAGTCGCCAAGGTGGGCAACGCCTTCGGCATGAACGTCATTGCCTGGAGCGAAAACTTGACCGCCGAACGGGCAAAGGAATGCGGCACCGCGCTGGTCTCCAAGGATGATCTTTTCCGTCAATCCGACTACGTCGTCGTTATGGTCATCCAGAGTGATCGGACCATCGGCCTGGTTGGCGCGCGTGAGATTGGCTTGATGAAATCGGATGCCTATCTGATCAACCCGGCGCGCGGTCCGATCGTCGATGAGGCGGCGCTGATAGACGCGTTGAAGAACAACAAAATCGCGGGCGCGGGCCTCGACGTCTACGACGAAGAACCGCTGCCGGTCGATCACCCGTTTCGCGGCTTGCCGAACACCGTGCTGATGCCGCACGTCGCCGGATTTACCCGCGAGCATTACGCCCATTGGTACAATGGTATGATGGAAGACGTGCGTGCCTGGATCGGCGGTGAGATCATCAACGAGATCCACGGCAGCGGGATCGTCGCGGCGCGGGTGTGATCGCCTATTTCAGGCCTAATTATTGATTGGAGCGGATGGATGAAAAGAAGCTTATTTGTAGCCGTAATTGTCGGATTGACCTTGTCGAGCGGCATTGCCGCTAGTGAAGGGCAAAGACTAACAGGCGCCGAAATCAAGGCCTTGGTTTACGGCAATGTTATGGCTTTTGATACTGATAGTTGGAAAACAGGCGGCGTAGAATACGCAAAAGACGGCAGCACCGAGGCCAAGTTGGATAGCGGCGGGGGCGATACCGGGAAATGGGTCATCAAGGATGACTCCCTTTGTGTGTCTTGGTCAAAATGGCGTGGTGGGAAAGAGCGTTGCGTCAAGTATACGAAGCTCGGAGATGGTAAAATACGATATGAGCCAGTCAGTGGTCGTGGCGATGGCGGCACTGACTGGAAAAAATAGAACTCTCATTTGAGTTATCGAAGAGAGGCTTTGCCACGCAGGCTGGCCTAAAGCGTAAGACTCCGCTGGCGATTACCGTCGTGCCGACTATCATGGCCCGATCATTAAAAAATCGACTGTCAGCGGAGCGAAGCCATGCCGGATACGGGACCGAACGTAGGGAAGAAAGCGGATAGATACAGGCTACCGGATTCCGACTATGTGGGCGAGGGATGGACGCCGGTCCAACCGGGCTCGGACCCGGTCCTATACGGGCACGTAGACCTCACGCCGAAAGGTAAGTTCGAGGTACGCAGCTACCAGACCTTCACGCTCACATACACGGTCGGGCGTTTCGGGCTCGATGACACTGGTGCTATCCGCGTCATCTTTCGCGCCATGGGCGATACCGGCACGTTGCAGACGGATGACCCAACGGCGGACAACTACGTCTCCGCCAAGGCGAGCAACGACGCCACTCTCTCTGTCGATTACGCGCGGCGCGGCAAGTCTGCGCGACCCCGCTGGAAGTCACTCACCGTCAATGTCACCGGCGGCTACATGCGTGAAGGCGATACCATCACCCTCGTCTTCGGCGACACGTCGCACGGCTCGAACGGTCTCAAGCTGCAGACCATGGTGGAGACGGATTTCGAGTTCAAGTTCCTCGCCGATGTCTGTGCCACCGGCCATTTCGTGCCGATCCCGAACACGCCGACCATCGATATCGTGCCGGGCCGACCGGATGTGTGGCGAGCCGTACTGTCTAGCCTGCGCCGTCCGGGAGAGAGTTTTCATTTCGGCCTCAAAGCGGAAGACAGCTGGGGCAATCCGACCGAGCATGCCGCAGGCAGTTTCACGTTCGAGACCACTCTCCCGGTCAACAACCTGCCCGCGACCTACGACTATCCGCTCGGCGAACGGGCGGTCCTGTTCGAAGGGCTAAGCTGTGACCAGCCGGGCGAGTTGCGAATCACAGTTAAGGACGCGGCGAGCGGCGACGTGGTGGCGGAATCCCACCCGATGCAAATCCGCGACGGCGATTACGGTGCCTATTGGGGTGACCTTCATGGGCAGAGCGGAGAGTCCATCGGTATCGGCACCTCGCACAGTTATTTCGAGTTCGCCCGCAACAAAGCATTCCTCGACCTTACCAGCCATCAAGCCAATGACTTTCAGGTCAACAACAAGTTCTGGGCCTATCTGAACGAGCTGGCGGCGGAGTTCTTGGACGAGGGCCGGTTCGTGACCTTCCCCGGCTACGAGTGGTCCGGCAACACAGCGGTCGGCGGCGACCGTAACGTCTATTTCCGCACAGAGGGGCGACAGATCCGCCGCTCATCCCATGCGCTCCTGCCGGAGCGCCACGACCTCGACACCGACGCGCCGAACGTCAACTTGCTGTTCGAAGGGTTGAAGGACGAGGACTGCGTGGTTTACGCCCATGTCGGCGGGCGTTATGCGGACATCAAATACGGCCACGATCCGAAGCTCGAACGTTCCATGGAAATCCACTCCGCCTGGGGCACGTTCGAATGGCTGCTGAC
>JBMYRC010000201.1:0-5469 GCA_049601975.1 Alphaproteobacteria bacterium
GCCCATCCGGTGGTCGACGGCAAGAGCCGCTATTTCGCACAGCTCAACGCGGGTAAACGATGCATCGTCCTCGATCTCAAATCCGAAGAGGGCACGGCTGCGATCAAGAAGCTCATCATGGACACCGATGTGGTGTTAGAGAATTTCCGCCCTGGCGTCCTCGACCGCCTTGGCCTCGGTTTTGAGACATTATCGGCGATCAACCCGCGCCTCATCTATTGTGCTATTTCCGGCTACGGGCCGACCGGCCCCAACTCGACCCGCCCCGCGTTCGCCCCCATCGTCCATGCCCATGCGGGCTACGACATGGCGGTCTTCGAGTATGCGAAGATCGCCGAGAAGCCGATCGATAATCGTAGCACGGCGGCCGACATCCTAGCGTCGGCGCACGGTTTTGGCGCCATCGCGGCAGCGCTCTATGGGCGCGAGAAGACCGGACAGGGAGAGCGCATCGATGTGACGCTTGAGGGCGGCATGCACAATCTTCTCTACTATGAACTCCAAGACGCCCAGGTTGAGAGCGACATACCACCCCTGGTCTATAGCCCGGTGCGGGCACGGGACGGTTTCTTGATGGTGGTCCCTGTCAGCGACCCTAATCTGTGCGCGATGGCGAAAGCCACGGGCAAGGGATGGGCGGAAGACCCCCGTTACAACAGCGTCGGTGAGCGTTGGAAGCACTGGGGAGACCTCATGGTGGAGCTTGAGGAATGGGCGCTTGGCCATAGTGCCGAGGATGCCGAACGGATGCTGCTCGAAGCTGGTTGCCCGGCCACCCGTTACCGCACGGTTGCCGACGTGGTCCGTGATGAAGGTCTGAAGGCGACCGGTGGCCTGGTCGAGATTAACGACGGCAGCGGCGATTTCCTGATTGCCAATTCGCCAATGCGCTACACCAATCGCGACGTCGGGCCGAAACCCTTCGTCGACAGCCTCAATGCCCGCGCGGCGGAGATATTGGGAGAGTAGGGAGCGCCGTCGCTCTCGTCGTATCGTTTCTGATCGCGCCCGCGTCCTCGTGCTAAGACAAGCTCAGCATGAGGTTCTAATGGGAGGATGAAGCGGGAGTGTTCATAAAAATCGCGGAACAACCAGATACACAGTATCAAGACACCGCTGATTCGCCCGTAGTGAGAGGTTCTGTAAAACGGTATCGGTGATCCACGAGTCAAAATACAGGAGTGTACTATAAAATATTAGACAAAATGTCACGATCCGTTGACCGCCATTTCAATGGACTCGGATGCGAACTCGAAGACCTCAGGCCGGTTTTACGAAGTGGAAGCTGCCCCAGACCATGTGACCGGCTTCGCCGCCATCTACCCAGTACTGCATACCGTTGCCGATCTTCTCAAGGAAGGCTTCGCTGATCTCCTGCTTGAGCTCGTCGTGGCGGCCCCGGGTTTCGGCGACGATGGTGCGGTAATTGGTGAGGAAATCTTCCGTCCGATCCTCATAACCGCGATCGATGAATCCAGCGGCCTTGGCATCAGCGAGATACCCCTCGACGGTGCCGAAAGAGACGAGATTGGCGCGCTCGAGCATGGGCTGAAGAACTTCCGCCGGGGCCGACGGTGTGGCCATCGGGTCGGCGAAGACGAACTCTCCGCCGGGCTTCAGGATGCGGAAAACTTCGCGCATCAACTGAGCCCGGTCGCCGCAATGCAGGAAGGCTTCCTGGGACCAGGCGATGTCGACCTGCGCGTCCTCCATCGGGATGTCTTCGTAGTTCCCCTCGAGGGGGGTGATCTTGCCGGTGAGCCCTTCCGCCGCGTTGGTCTTGGCCATGGCCTCAAGCTCTAGCGCACTGGCGTTGAGGGCAATACCGGAACAGTTATAGTCGGTGACCAGCTGGCGGATCGGACCGCCGAAACCGGCACCGAGGTCGATCACGGTCGAGTCCGAACTCAATGTGTCCAGCCGATCGGCGATGTAAGCCACCGCGCGGCGGGCGGCCTCGCGGATGCCGATGCCGGGCTCATCAAAGATGCCGACATGAATGCTCTCCCCACCCCAAATTTTCCGGTAGTAAGTGTCCGTGTCCGAGCTGTTGTAGTAATCAGTGCTTTTCTGAATGGCTTCTTCGGTCTTGTCGGACATCAGGGCTCTCCTTGCTGCAGGTCGGCGTCCCGCGAATGAAACGTTATATACGTAAACCTGATATGAAGCGCCGTCCGATCAAGGTTGTGGGCGGTGCCGGCGGCGATCTGGCAAACGTCACGCAACCCGGCTTGGCATCTCCTGCCCCGTCAATCCTGCGATCAAGTTCTCGATGGTGCGCTGGACCATACCGATCCGCGTCTTGCGGGTGGCACTGCCGAGGTGTGGTGCGATCACCAAGTTCTCCAAACTCAACAACGGATGGTTGCGGGGCAGGGGCTCCGGCTCCGTGACGTCGAGGCCTGCGGCCCAGATCGTGCCGTCCCTCAATGCGTCGAGCAAGGCGTCATGATCAAGCACGCCGCCCCGTGCTGCGTTGATCAGGATCGCGGTCGGCTTCATCTGCACCAGCTCCGCGCGACCGATGGTGTTGCGTGTATCGGGCCGCATCGGCAGGTTGAGTGCCACAAAATCCGATTGCGCCAACAGGTCCGCCAGGCTCGCGTATGTTGCCCCCAATTCTGCCGCGATCTCGGGAATTTCGTTCCGGTTATGATAGAGGATTTTCATATCGAAGCCGGAGGCCCGGCGCGCCACCTGTTGCCCAACACCGCCCATGCCGATGATACCGAGCGTGGCGCCATAGACTTCCTGTCCGTGCCAGATATTTGCATCGTAATGGGTGAATTCCGGCCCGCGTGCGAAATGATCGCCGCGCACGATATGCCGCGCCGCCGCCAACAGCAGCGCAAAGGTCATATCGGCGGTGGCCCCATCGACAAATCCCGGCGTATTACCAACCGGAATGCCCCGCGCCTCGGCGTCCTCCAGATTAATATGATCGATCCCGACCCCCTGATTGCTGATTACCCGCAGGTTCGGCATTGTGTCCATGACAGTGCCGTCAATAATCGGATGCCCATAGACGAAAAACCCGTCGGCGGCCTCAAGCAGGTCTGGGTTGGTGGAACCGTCCTCGTGCCAAGGATGGATCTCGCAATCGACGGCCTCCACCATCTCCATGATCCAGGGTGCGAGTTCGGCGTTGGTCATGATTTGGTATGGCATGAGAGCTCGGGAGGAAGGTTGCAGGTTGAGAATTTAGAGTGCTGTCATCACAAACTCCATTGTCATTCCCGCCGAGGCGGGAATCCAGGATTAGCTGGGTTTTCCATCTGAACCGAAGATGAGATCAGCAGAAATAAAACGAGCTATATTTTGTGTCACCGGATTGCCAGGGTTTATCGCAGAAGAGGGCAAAATATTGTTAAATGCACAATCAGGTGCGTCTTTGTAGTAGGTAACCTATGTCAGACATTCTGGTGGGTTGGTGGAATGCCACAGGTCGTTAATCGTTTTCCTACCGGTCTGTTTCTTCGTTTGCGGAGCCCGTCTGCTAGAGGCATCTTTGCAGGACAATGCCTTGCAAGCGTTTGTCTATGGCGTGCTGACGGCCGTGGTGTCACTTTTGCTTTTCGGCCGAGCGGTCAGCCATCACGATGCGTCGAATGGCTCGGCCTTTGTGGCTCTCTGCCCGTCCATTACCGCCCTTGCGGCCATTCCGGTCCACGGTGAATGGTAGACAACGGACGACTTGATCGCCTTGCTGCTAATTTCGAGCGGTGTCTAGTTTGCAAGCGGGAGCCCGCTCGCAACCCAATGGGCTGGGAGCGTTTGAGGCGAGAAAGTTTTCAATACGGCGAGACCAAACCTTTCTTCGAACTCGATTGCCTTAGGTGTGATTACCAAAGACGTGGTAGCCGGTCTCGCCAAATAGGATGGTCTTGAAGGGTTCGCGCTGGTTGCCTTGCTCCATGCCGGGCGAGCCGATCGGCATGCCGGGCACCGCGAGGCCGGTGGCCTTTGGCCGTTCGCGCAGCAGCTGCTTGACGTCCCCGGCGGGAACATGGCCCTCGATGACGTAGCCGTCGACCGTCGCGGTATGGCAGGCCTCAAGTACTTGCGGCACCCCCAGACGGGCCTTGATCGGTGAAAGGTCCTCGGCCTGCACGATCTCTACGTTGAAGCTGGCGCGCTTCATGTGATCGGCCCATGCTTGGCAACAACCGCAGGTCGGAGATTTAAAGACGGTGAGCTTTTTGCCGGCGGCAAACGCCGGTAGCGCTGAGAGACCAGCCGCCGCGAGGGCCGAGGTCGCCAGAAGCCGGTGGGCGAAGGTCCGTCGGGAAAGGGGTGCTGTCATTTCATCCACATGAAGTCGTTGACTCTAAATGCGCTGGAAATCGTCCGAACGCCGGCAATAAATTAAAGCCTTTGGTAGCTAGAGGGTCAATGGCCATCGCACGCTGCGCGTCCCTACATGATCAGATCGATGAGATACGGTCCATCCGTTTGAATGCCGACTTCTATGGCCTTCATAAGGCCTTCGCAATCGGTGACTTCCTCGCCCGGCACGCCCATGCCTTTCGCCATGTCGACCCAGCCGAGATTCGGGCGGTCGAGGGTCAGCATGTCGATTGCGCGGGGGCCGGGGTTCTGCACGCCGACATTAGTGAGCTCACCGCGCAGGATTTTGTAGATGCGGTTTGAGAAGACGATGGTGACGATGTTCAGATTCTCGCGGGCCATGGTCCAGAGTGATTGCACCGTGTACATGCCGCTGCCGTCGCCCTCGAGCAGGATCACCTGGCGGTCTGGTGCGGCAACGGCCGCGCCCACGGCGACCGGCATGCCGAAACCGATGGAGCCGCCCCGGTTGTTCAGCCAATCGTGGCGCGGAGCCCCGGCGGTCGCGGGGAAAAATCCGCGGCCTGTGGTGACGGACTCGTCGACGACGATGGCGCCTTCCGGCAGCATCGCACCCATCACGGCGGCGAGGTTGTCGAGGGTCGGCTCGCCGGAGGGACGACCCGGACGGCCCGCATCCGCGACATGGGCCATCGGGGAGTTCTGTGCGTCCAGTTCCGCTTCCAAGGCTTCCAAGGCCGCAATGATGTCGTCGTCCGCATTGGCGAGGCGCGTCATCGGCACGCCTTCTTGGTAGAGCAGGCTCGGTTTGCCGGGATAGCCGAAGAAGGCGACTGGCGGCTTGGCACCGACGAGGACGAGTTGGCCGGCCCCCTTCAGTATCTCCACCGCTTGGTCGACGACGAAGGGAATACGGAGTACTTGTGGCAGACCGGCACCGCGCGCGAGGCGGGCATTGGCACCCTCGCTCAATAGGCCGCAGCCGGTCTTTCCCGCAATTCTCCCGGCGATCTGCAGGCCCTTTTCAGTGAGCGCGGCACCCGCCAACAGTAGCGTTGCGGTCTTACCGTTGGTGAGGAGTTCGGCGGCCCCGGTGACGGCGCTCTCGGTGACCGTGGTGGGGGGCAGGGGCGGCGTCGCGGTGACGACTTTGCTCGCCGG
>JBMYRC010000202.1:0-5419 GCA_049601975.1 Alphaproteobacteria bacterium
CGCCATTTCTTCAAATCTTCCGCCGGGCTGAAGGTGATCCCCAAAACGACGGTGTCTTTATCGGCAAAATCCTGGGCTCTAGCACGGAACCCGTTGGCTTGCTTTGTTCAATTATTGCCGAACGCGCGTGGATAGAACCACAGCACGACGTGTTTGCCAGCGTGATCCGACAAGCTCACATTTTGCCCGTCTTGATTGGGCAGTGTGAAAGCCGGTGGCACGCTTCCGATTTCCGGTAGGGCCATCGTGTCCTCTTTCTCGGTTGGTTGACATCACAGAATCATTTAACGTCCGGACCCAACCTCGCAAGTCGTCATTCAGACGCTACGGCACTCGGCAAGACACCGGATAAGCGTTGGCCAATAATTTCCTCGGTCTCACGGACAATCCTGTCGACCAGTTCTTTTACCCTCGGCACATCGTCGATCAGACCCTGTACCTGACCGGCGGTCCAAATGCCAGCATCCGGGTCGCCTTCGTCGTACACGTGCTTGCCGCGCTTGCCAGCGACAAGGTGACGCAAATCTTCGATCGTCGCGCCGCCCTTATCCTCAATTTCGACGACTTCGCTGCTTACGGCATTCTTCGCGACCCGTGCGGAATTGCGGAGCGTCCGCAAGATTAGTTTCGTATCGCGTTCACTGTTCTGGACGATCTGCTGCTTTATGTTGTCGTGGATGCAGCTTTCCTGGGTGCACATGAAACGTGTTCCCATATTGATACCATCCGCCCCCAGTGCCAGAGCCGCGACGAGGCCCCGCGCGTCACCGAAACCGCCGGACGCGATCATCGGAATCGAAATTTTATCGGCAGTACACGGGATCAGGATCAAACCCGGCACATCGTCTTCGCCCGGATGACCGGCGCATTCAAACCCATCGATGGACACGCAGTCGACGCCAATCGATTCCGCCTTGATCGCGTGCCGCACCGACGTGCATTTATGGACGACCTTGACGCCATTCTCTTTAAACGCCGGCAAATGATCTTGCGGATTGTTGCCTGCCGTCTCCACATATTTCACACCTGCCTCGATGATCGCTTGGCGATATTCAACATAGGGTGGCGGGTTCAAGGACGGCAGGATGGTGAGATTCACGCCGAAGGGTTTATCCGTGAGATCGCGGCATTTCGCGATCTCCTTAGTCAGGTCTTCCGGCGTCGGTTGTGTCAACGCGGTTATAAACCCGAGCCCGCCCGCATTGGCTACGGCAGCGACAAGTTCCGCATACCCAACCCACTGCATCCCCCCTTGAACAATGGGGTACTCAATGCCGAAGACCTCGGTGAATTTCGTTTTCAACATATCGCCCGTCCATTCTCTTTCTGTTACGGGATTTAGATATTTGATCTTGGACGCATTGAAAAGCGAGGCGGTGCTCTAGAACGTGTCCCCTTATACGGGGATGACCCGGTCTGGGGGAATCTCATGAGTAACAATCGCACCGCCGCCGTCGCGCGATTTCATATGAACCCGTCCACCATGTAATTCCATGAGTTGCCGCACGATCGACAAGCCCAAGCCAATACCGTCCTGCGCATTTATCTGTGCGGTCGCCACCTGCCAAAATGGTTCGAACACACACTCCTTATCCGCTTCATCAATTCCGATGCCGCGATCGTCGACGCGAAACCCATACCATCTGGACCCGTCAGAACACCGGAGAACATTGGCGTTCCAATCGCGGCAATTTTCCTAAATCGGACCATGTGATCCGCGGGAACGAATTCCGGGCAAGTGGCGTCGTCACCGCTGATCGAGCCTCGCACCCGGCACGTTTTGGGGTCGGCTAGTCAAATGTGACGGAAATCGAGGTTCTCGAGCGGCACATGCGCTTCCTCCGGATCCAAGCCATCGGCGACGGTTAGAACCAACAGCCGAAATTCAGCTTTAACGTCCCGGTCGTAACGCTCGAGCACCCGTCCAAGATTTTCCGCGACAAGTAAGTTTCGTTCAGAGACCTCCACAGCTAAGTCATCATAGGTTTGCGAATGTGGCCAGACTGCAATCGGAATAGGGATCACCAGCGCCGTCATTAGGTAAATGTGGTATCTGACTGACATCAATTTTTACGACTTTAGGATCGCCGAGTAAGCGCGATCTAGCACCTATTCTGAAAATACCCCGCACGAGGACGACATCTCCCTTTCGCCAAAACAACGAAAGACCAACAAGATCCAGATCTTTTGGTGCTCCAAAACCTAGAGGTGTCTGGTCTTTTTTTTGTGTTGGGTTCGCTCTCTCCACGAGCGCCCTAATTAACGTGTAAGATAAAGTTTCATGACGAATAGCCGGGAATTGAACGGATGAGTACGTCTTCTACGCTGGCCTTACGCCAGAACGACTACACGAAAATTGAAGTTATTCCACTTGCCGGAGCTTTGGGCGCTGAAATCGCAGGTGTCGATCTCGCGAACATGGACGACGCAACCTTCGAGGAAGTGCACCGCGCCTGGCTCAAATATCAGGTAATTTACTTTCGCAAACAGGACATGACGCCGGATGATCACCTCGCCTATGCACGCCGGTGGGGCGAAATACACATCCACCCCTTCAATGCCCCGATGGATGGTTATCCGGAAATTCTGCAACTGCTAAAAACAGAGACGGCGGAGCGCAATAACGGCAATTTGTGGCATTCCGACCAGATGTACACGGCGACCCCCGCCAAGGCGACGATTCTGATCGCCCGTGAGATGCCGCCCTTTGGCGGCGACACAATGTTCACGAACCAGTACCTCGCCTATGACGCTTTGTCCGACGGCATGAAGAGAATGCTAGCCGACCTGAACGGCGTCAACGACGGCAACAGCCGCAAGAACTTTCGCGGCAAGACCCGCGCCGAGCTGGCGCAAACAGGCCAAGCGACGACCCCGCAAAAGGAACCGGATCCAGATGTCCAGACGGTCTCCGTCCACCCGTTGATCCGCACTCACCCGGAGACTGGCCGCAAGGCGCTTTATGTTGGTTCGCATACAATCCGCATCGATGGCATGACGGACGACGAGAGCACTCCTCTCCTACAATATCTGATGGAACATTCCACCCGGCCCGAATTTGTCTGCCGGGTGCGATGGGAAGTTGGCACCCTGACCATGTGGGACAATCGCTGCTGCCAGCACTACGCGCTCAACGATTATCAGGGTGCGCGGCGCTGCGTCCACAAGATCACCGTCAAAGGGGACATCCCTTTCTAATGGAGCTCCAACCCGAGAGCCACGGCCTGTGGGCAGCGACCGCACCACCACCGCCCGAGACATCGGTACTGGCGGAAGCAATAGAAACCGATGTTGCCATCGTGGGGGGGGGCTTCACGGGGCTCTCCTCGGCACTGCACTTAGCGGAAGCGGGGATATCGGCGACCGTCGTGGAGGCCAACGAGTTCGGCTTCGGCGGATCCGGACGCAATGCAGGCCTGGTCAATGCCGGTCTTTGGGTGCCACTCCCCGATATGATCAAGATGCTAGGCCCCGAGGCCGGTGAAAGGATGATCGAAGACTTGGGTAACGCACCTTCGGTCGTTTTCGATTTGATCGAAAAATTTGGTATTCCGTGCGAGCCCGAGCGCGCCGGCACTTTGCACATGGCACATTCGGCAAAAGGATATGCGGACCTTAGCGCTAGATGCGAGGAATGGAGCAAACGCTTTGCACCGGTCGAAATGTTCGACCGCGAGACCACGATCTCCAAGACCGGCACCAGAGCTTATCACGGCGCAATGCTCGACCGACGGGCAGGCACGATCCAACCACTGGCCTATGTTCGCGGGCTCGCCCATGCAGCGCTGAATGCGGGCGCACGCCTTTACACACAATCGCCCGCGCAATCGATCTCCCAAGGAAACGACCGCTGGACGATAAAGACACCCACGGGAACGCTCTCAGCGGAACGATTGTTTATCGCCACTGGTGGATATGGCGAAGGCGCCGACCAGGCCCGACATCCGACCGTGCCGTATTTTTATTTCCAATGCGCAACAAGGCCTTTAAGCCATAATGTTTTGGCCGAAATCTTGCCCGAAAAACACGGCACCTGGGACACGCATCCGGTGCTCAGGTCGTTCCGCCTCGATGCGGCCGGCAGGCTTATCTTCGGCAGTATCGGCAAACTGGATAGCGGCGGCGGACTTCATAAGGATTGGGCCGTCCGCGGATTGCGTACGATTTACCCACAAATCTCGGAAGATGCGTGGGAAGAAGCCTGGTACGGACGGATCGCCATGACCCAAGACCATCTGCCGCGTCTCATCGAAGTGGGACGCAACGGATTGGCGATTTACGGCTATAACGGCCGTGGCATCGGCCCCGGCACCGTCTTCGGCCGCGCTGTAGCCAAATATTTCGAAACCGGCGACAAGGAGGCACTCCCCTTCCCGCTCACGCCGAACCCGAGTGAGCCATTTGCCGGCCTGCGCGGTTTGGCAATCGAAGCCGGTGCGCGGGCTTTTCACTTCATCGACGGCAGAATTTAGTCTTACCAATCCTGCGTATCGTATTTGAACTTAAACCCACCTTCTTGCGGTTTAAACCCGCCACACGATGGCAACGGGAAGTGCATCATGCAAACCAGCGTGTCCGTCTCCGCATAGGTGTCCATGAATTTGCGGCGAGTGTCGCTTGCGAGGGGGGGATCGAAATCAGGCCGCGCGCGCCATTCCGGATGCAGACATTGCACGGGGCAATGCATGAGATCTCCACCCACAACAGCGCCGGTTCCCTTCGATTGGAACCTCACCGCGAAGTGGTCGGGCGTGTGACCCGGCGTCGGCTCAAGCCAGACTTCGTCATCAAGCGCGTAGTCGCTGGTGATCAATTCGGCCTGACCGGATTCGACCACCGGCAACACGCTGTCAATCAGCGATAAAGAGGCCGCAGGGTCTTCCTGTGCCTTAAAAATACCCAATTCCTTGTTTGACATCAGATATTTAGCGTTCGGAAACGTCGGAACCCACCGACCATCGACAAGCTTGGTGTTCCAGCCTACATGGTCGTGGTGCAGATGGGTGCACATGACATAGTCTATATCTTCTGGCTTCAGCCCGACGGCGGCGAGGCTCTGCATATAGGTGTCATCGGTCTTCAGATGCCAGCCTTCGCGGTTGGGCCGGTTTTTGTCATTGCCGACACAGGTATCGACCAAAATGTTGTGATGTGAGGTGCGAACCACGTAGCTCTGCACCGGCAGGACGATCTCCGTTCCTTCGGGATTGAGGGCTTTCTCTGCAATCAACCAATCTTTGTGGGGCGCCCAATCCGCGTCAGTCGTGTCGGGGAAAAAATCGCCCGTCGGCACGCGCAAAAACAGCTCGTGTACCCGTGAAATTTGCAAATCGCCAACCATCCGATTTTTCATCTAATGCCCTCCCTCTGGTCCCACACCTCCGCTAGGATGCGAGAAGCGTGCGAACGCCATTCGTTT